>NZ_JBIWOA010000041.1:45925-97450 GCF_044767525.1 Streptomyces sp. NPDC101234
TCGTCGTGGGGTCCGGGCCTCCTGGGTCCGGCTCGTCGTGGGGTCCGGGCCTCCTGGGTCCGGCTCGTCGTGGGGTCCGGGCCTCCTGGGTCCGGCTCGTCGTGGGGTCCGGGCCTCCTGGGTCCGGCCCGTCGTGGGGTCCGGGCCGCCTGGGCCCGGCGCGTCGTCGCGGTCCCGGCCACCCCGCCCCGGCTCTCCGGCGGCGTCATGGTCGCCCTGGACCCGGGTCCCCGTCGCATTCCCGGTCGCCTCTGTCGGCGGCCGGGTGCGCTTCGGTGACCGTAACCCCCGTGGCTCGGCCGCGCACGGCGTGCCGCTGCCGGATTGACAAACGGGGGTTGCCGAAACTGCAATGCCTTGCATGACTACGGACGACGTTCTCGCGGAGGTCGGGCCACGGCTGCGCCGGATCCGCAAGGAGCGGGAGGTCACCCTCGCTGCCCTCTCCGAGACCACCGGTATCTCGGTCAGCACCCTCTCCCGGCTGGAGTCCGGGCTGCGCAAGCCCAGCCTGGAGCTGCTGCTGCCGATCGCGCAGGCCCATCAGGTGCCCCTGGACGAACTGGTCGGTGCCCCGCCGGTCGGCGATCCGCGGGTGCGGGCCAAGCCGATGGAACGGTACGGCCGCACCTTCTGGCCGCTCACCCGGCAGCCGGGCGGCCTCCAGGCCTTCAAGGTGGTCGAACCGAAGCGGAAACTCGAACCCGAGCCGCGCACCCACGAGGGCTACGAGTGGTTGTACGTGCTGGCGGGGAAGCTGCGGCTGGTGCTGGGCGAGCACGATGTCGTCCTCGCACCGGGGGAGGCGGCGGAGTTCGACACCCGGGTGCCGCACTGGTTCGGCTCGACGGGGGAGGGGCCGGTGGAGTTCCTCAGCCTGTTCGGGCCGCAGGGGGAGCGGATGCATGTCCGGGCGCGGCCCAGAAGCAAGGAGTGACGCTGTTACCTCGGACACGGTTCCCTAGGCGGCAAGCGACCGCTTAGTATGCGGTGGACCCTGACGAAGCAGTCTGTGGAGGCACCGCATGCAGGCATGGCAAGTGCACGAGAACGGTGAGCCGAGCGAGGTGATGCGGCTCCAGGAGGTGGAGCGGCCCACGCCCGGTGACGGCCAGGTCCTGCTGAAGGTGCGTGCCGCCAACATCAACTTCCCCGATGTGCTGATGTGCCGTGGCCACTACCAGGTGCGGCCCCCGCTGCCGTTCACCCCGGGCGTGGAGATCTGCGGCGAGACCGAGGACGGGCGCCGGGTGATCGCCAACCCCGTGCTGCCGTACGGCGGTTTCGCCGAGTACGCCGTCGCGGACGCCGCCGCCCTGCTGCCCGCGCCGGACTCGCTGGACGACGCCGAGGCCGCCGCGCTGCACATCGGCTACCAGACGGGCTGGTTCGGCCTGCACCGCAGGGCCGCGCTCCAGGCCGGCGAGACGCTGCTGGTGCACGCCGCCGCGGGCGGGGTCGGCAGCGCGGCCGTACAGCTGGGCAAGGCGGCCGGGGCGAGGGTCATCGGTGTCGTGGGCGGCGCCGACAAGGTCGCGGTGGCCCGCGAGCTCGGCTGTGACGTCGTCATCGACCGGCGTGCCGAGGACGTCATCGCCGCCGTGAAGGAGGCCACCGGCGGCCGGGGCGCCGACGTGATCTTCGACCCGGTCGGCGGCGAGGCCTACACCCAGTCGGCCAAGGTCGTCGCCTTCGAGGGCCGGATCGTCGTCGTCGGCTTCGCCAGCGGCACCATCCCGAGCCCGGCGCTCAACCACGCCCTGGTGAAGAACTACTCCATCCAGGGCCTGCACTGGGGCCTGTACGCCACCAAGAACCCCAAGCTGATCGCGCACTGCCACGAACAGCTCACCGAACTGGCCGCGAGCGGTGCCGTCAAGCCGCTGGTGAGCGAGCGGGTGCCGCTGGCCGAGGCCGCCGCGGCCGTGCAGCGGGTCGGTGACGGTGTCACCACCGGTCGCGTCACCGTCGTACCGAAGGGAGCCGCAGCATGACCGACGCTGCCGAACTGGGGCGCCGCACAGCAGAGTTGCTGGCCGCGTACCCGCCCGCCTCGACCGAGAAGCTCGACTTCCTCAAGGCCCGGTTCGACGCGGGACTCGCCTGGGTGCACTACCCGGAGGGCCTCGGTGGCCTCGGCGCACCGCGCTCCCTCCAGGTCGTCGTGGACGCCGAGTTGGAGGCCGCAGGCGCCCCCGACAACGACTCGCGCCGCAACGGCATCGGCCTCGGCATGGCCGCGCCGACCATCCTCAAGTACGGCACGGAGGAGCAGAAGCAGCGCTATCTGCGGCCGCTGTGGATCGGCGAGGAGGTCTGGTGCCAGCTGTTCAGCGAGCCCGGCGCCGGCTCCGACCTGGCCGCGCTCGGCACCCGGGCCGTCCGTGAGGGCGACGAGTGGGTCGTCAACGGGCAGAAGGTGTGGACGTCCGGCGCGCACAACGCCCGCTGGGCCATCCTCATCGCCCGCACCGACCCGAACGTGCCCAAGCACGCGGGCATCACCTACTTCATCTGCGACATGACCGACCCCGGCGTCGATGTCCGCCCGCTGCGGCAGGTCACCGGCGAGGCCGAGTTCAACGAGGTCTTCCTCACCGACGTCCGCATTCCCGACTCGCGCCGCCTCGGCGAGATCGGCGACGGCTGGCGGGTCGCGCAGACCACGCTCAACAACGAACGCGTAGCCATCGGCGGTATGCGGCTGCCCCGCGAGGGCGGCATGATCGGCCCGGTCGTCAAGACCTGGCGCGAGCGCCCCGAACTGCGCACCCGCGACCTGCACCAGCGGCTGCTGAAGCTGTGGGTCGAGTCCGAGGTCGCCCGGCTCACCGCCGAACGGCTGCGCCAGCAGCTCGTCGCCGGACAGCCCGGCCCCGAGGGCGCCGGCATGAAGCTCGCCTTCGCCCGCCTCAACCAGGAGATCAGCGGCCTGGAGGTCGAACTCCGCGGCGAGGAAGGCCTGTTGTACGACGACTGGACCATGCGCCGGCCCGAACTGGTGGACTTCGTCGGCCGTGACGCCGGCTACCGCTACCTCCGTGCCAAGGGCAACAGCATCGAGGGCGGGACCAGCGAGGTCCTGCTGAACATCGTCGCCGAGCGCGTCCTGGGCCTGCCCTCGGAGCCGCGCACCGACAAGGACGTCGCCTGGAAGGACCTCGCTCGATGACCGACCTGCTGTACTCGGAGGAGGAAGAGGCGCTGCGGGCCGCCGTGCGGGATCTGCTGGCCGACCACTGCGACGCCCCCGGCGTCATCGCCCGCACCGAGTCCGACGCCCCGCACGACCTTGCGGCCTGGAAGGCCCTCACGGACGGCATGGGCCTCGCCGGGCTGCTGGTGCCGGAGAAGCTGGGCGGTCAGGGCGCCTCGCACCGCGAAGTCGGGGTCGTCCTGGAGGAGTTGGGGCGGGCCGTGGCGCCCGTGCCGTATCTGACCAGTGCCGTGGTGGCGACCGAGGCGCTGCTGGCCTGCGGCGACGAGGAGCTGCTCGGCAAGCTGGCGTCCGGGCGGACGATCGGGGCGCTGGCCGTGGGGCTGCAGGTCGCCCCGGGGGCCGCGTTCAAGTCCGTACGCGTCGAAGACGGGCGTCTGTACGGCGTGTTGAGCGGGATCGCGGACGCGGTCGCCGCGGATGTGCTGCTCGTGCCCGGGGACGACGGCGGGCTGTACGCGGTCGCCGCGGACGCGGTGGGCATCGCTCCGCAGGTCGCCTTCGACCTGACCCGGCCGCTCGCCACGGTCACCCTCGACGGGGCGGCCGGGCGTCGCGTGGGTGAGGCGGAGCCCGCGGTACGGCGTGCGCTGCGAGCGGGGGCCGGGCTGCTGGCCTCCGAGCAGTTCGGGGTCGCCGAGTGGACGCTGACCGAGACCGTGCGGTACCTCAAGGAGCGCAAGCAGTTCAACCGGCCGGTGGGCGGGTTCCAGGCGCTCAAGCACCGGCTGGCGCAGCTGTGGCTGGAGGTCGTCAATCTGCGGGCCGCCGCGCGGGGGGCCGCCGACGCGCTGGCCTCCGGCGAGGATGCGGATGTGTCGGTGGCCGTTGCTCAGGCCTACGCGGCGCCGGTCGCGGTGCATGCGGCTGAGGAGGCGCTGCAGTTGCATGCGGGTATCGGCATGACCTGGGAACATCCGATCCATCTGTATCTGAAGCGGGCCAAGGCGGATTCGATCGCCTTCGGTACGGCGGGGGCCCATCGGGAAGCCTTGGCCGAACTGGTCGATCTTCAAGCGCCGTGATGTAGCGGTTTTCGGCCGCGGGTGCGTGGGGGCTGGTCGCGCAGTTCCTCCTCCTGCCTTCGGCCGGGGGTACCCCCAGCGCCCCTTCGGGCGCGAAGTGAACCGGGGGTGCCAGTCCGGCCAACCTCCTGTGCAGGTGCGCCATTCGGGCCCTGTTCGAACGCATACTCCCTTCGGTCCTCAACGGCCCTACAAGGGAGGCAGAGCATCATGGCCCTCACCACCCGTCGCAGAGCCCTCACCACCCTCGGCGCCGCCCTCGTGGGCGGCGCCGTGCTGCCCGGAGCGCAGGCCTGGGCGGGCGGCGGTCACCGCGGCCGGCAGCCGCTGTGGCGTGCCCACGCCCACAACGACTACGAGCACACCCATCCCCTCTTCGACGCCCTCGGCCACCGCTTCGGCAGCGTCGAGGCCGACATCTTCCTCGTCGGCGACCAGCTCCTCATCGGCCACACCGCGGACGACCTCGACCCGAGCCGCACCCTGGAGTCCCTCTACCTCGACCCGCTGGCCGCGATCGTGAAGGCCAACCACGGTTCCGTGTACCGGGGGTGGCGCCGACCCCTGCAGCTGCTCATCGACATCAAGACCGAGGGCTCCTCGACCTACCTGGAGCTCGACCGGCATCTGCGGCGCTACCCGCACCTGTTCACCACATACGCCCACGGCCGTGTCGTCCCCGGAGCCGTCACCAACGTCATCTCCGGTGACCGTGCCGCCCGTACGCCGATGGAGGCGCAGACCGTGCGCCGGGCCTTCTACGACGGCCGGCTCGCCGATCTCGGCACCGCGGCGCCCGCCGCCTTCGTCCCGCTGATCAGCGACAACTGGACCCTCAACTTCACCTGGCTCGGCGAGGGCGACTTCCCGGAGGCCGAGCGGCAGAAGCTGCGCGGCATCATCCAGGAGGCGCACGCCAACGGGCAGAAGGTGCGGTTCTGGGCCACCCCGGACGCGGCCGGACCGGCGCGTGACGCGCTGTGGAGCGAACTGTCCGCGGTCGGCGTCGACTACTTCAACACCGACGACCTCGCCGGCCTGGAAGTCTTCCTGGACGCCCACCCGGCGGCGTAAGACCACCCGAACGGGGGACGTGTCTACCGCACGCGCCCACCCTCCGCTGCGCCAGACTTGCGGCCGAACGCCCCGAAACGGGCGTGGCGGAGGAGGTTCGCGATGGCCGTTTCCATCTCTGTGGTGCTGCTGCTCCTGTTCGTGGCGGTGCTCTTCATGCGTCAGGGCGGGCTGAAGATCTCGCACGCCCTGGTCTGCATGGTGCTCGGCTTCTTTCTGGCCAGTACCAGCATGGCGCCCACCATCAGCAGTGGGCTCACCGCGACCGCCGATCTGGTGGGCAGTCTGCGGCCCTGAGCCGGACGCTCGGGGCCGCAGACCGGCGGCGGCCGGTCAGCTGCCGCCGGTCAGCGGTTGCCGGTCACGGTTTCCAGAAGACCCCGATGCCGTTCGCCACGGCCCGCTCCGGGCTGTCGGTCGGGTGGTTGACCACGCTCACCGTCTTCGCCCCCTCGGTGCGGGCCACCATCGTCGTGGAGCCGCCGCCGTCCAGGCTGAAGGCATCGGCCGCCCCCAACGCCCGCATCTCGGAGGCGACTTCGGCGATGGTCATGCCACGGCGGTAAGGCGCCGCGCCGTCCAGCGCGAGCAGCAGGAGTTCGTGTCCGCCGCTTGCGTAGCCCACGGCCGTGCGCACGGCCGAGGCGGTGTCGTTCAGCCCGGCCAGCGGCTCGCCGTCGCGCAGCACCGGGTAGCCGCCGACCGCGAAGCGGTACGGGATCCTGGACGTGGACGCCAGCATGCGCTCCCACACCCTGACCCGCTCGCCCTTGGTGAGCTCGCGCAGCCGGTCCGCGCCCGCCTCCCGGCCCAGCAGTACGGTCGTACCCGCGGCGATGGCCCCGCTGCCCGGGGTGGCGGAGGTGGCGACGACCCTTCCGTCACGGACCTCCACCTCGTAGGTGTCCGTGCTGCATCCGGCCGCCCGGTCGGTGTCCGAGCCGCAGGTGGCGCGTCTGCGGGAGGCCGAGCCCCAGGCCGAGGTGTAGGCGCCGACGGAGTCCTGCGCGAGTGCGTACTGGTTGAGGCCCCGCAGGGCGAGGTTCCCCGCGGGGGTGCGGACCGTGCCGACGAGCGTCAGCCGGTCGAGCCGGGCCCGGCGGTCCGCGCCGACCCCGAAGACGTCCGTGGTGTCGGTGCCGGGCGGCAGCGACGGGCCGAACCGCTGGGCCGTCGGCACCGCCGACTTGAGGACCCGGCCGTGGGCGATCGCCGGGCCGACGCTCGCGCCGGTCGCCTCGACACCCGGGTGCTGGGTCTCGCTGATGTTGAAGAAGTCGCCGTTCACGCCCGCGACCGCGCCCGCCGTGTCGGCCATGGCGGACACCCGCGAGCGGGTGGCCACCGCGCCGGGGGAGAGCAGATCCACCCGGACGTGCGGGTCCATCAGGTCGACGGTCAGCAGATGCGCGTGGACCGTGCCCTTGGCCGCGGGGACGTCGAACTGCCGGTAGGTGACGCCGGACGAGAGCCGCCGGGCGTTGGGCACGGCGCCGGCCGGTGCCGCCCCCGCGAGGGCCGCACCGGCCAGCACGCCGGACGTCATGAGAATCGTGAACAGAGTTCGGGTCGTCGCTGCCAATCGTCTTTGACGATGCGTCACTACATCCCCTGATGTCTCGTCAAGTTCCTCAGGACACAGGGAAGTGCAACAGATCCGGGTGACCGGCGGGGCGGCTAGACGTCGACTACACGAGAACGGGTGAGAAAACGCACCCCCTCGGGTGCCTCCAGCGAGAAACCGCTGCCCCGTCCTGGTACCACGTCCACGATCAGCCGGGTGTGGCTCCACACCTCGTACTGGCTGCGGGACATCCAGAACGTGACCGGCGCCTCGACACCGTCCACCGCCAGCTCGGCCAGCAGCACATCCGAGCCGCCGGTGCGGAACTCGCCGTCCGGATAGCACATGGGGGCGCTGCCGTCGCAGCAGCCGCCGGACTGGTGGAACATCAGCGGGCCGTGCTCGGCGTGCAGCCGGCGCACCAGGTCGGCGGCCTGTGGCGTGAGCTCGACGCGTGGGGGTGAGGTCATCTCGTCCATGGTCACCGTCCTGGGGCCGGGGCGTCGGATCCCCCCAGTCTCGCGTCGGGCGGCCCGCTCGTCAAAGGTCCGTTCCGGCAAGGCAGTTATGTCAGAAGTGTTGACCGGTCCGCTGGAAACGTTTTAACTTCCCCTCACCCAGCACCCTGTGGTGAGGAGGCTCCGTGGCGGCGATGCTGCGTGAGCGTCCGGGTAGGGCGGCCGTCAGGCAGACACGCCGTCGTTCACCGGGCGTTCGGAACGACCGAAAAGGTTTCCAGAAACACCGCGGTGGGGCGCTGATCCTGCTCATGCTGCCGGGGCTCGCTTATTTCCTCGTGTTCCACTACGGCGCCCTGCTCGGCAACGTCATCGCCTTCAAGGACTACGTGCCCTTCGACGGACTCCGGGGCAGCCCCTGGGTCGGCTTCGGCAACTTCCAGCGGATGTTCGGCGACCCCGAGTTCTGGGACGCGGTCCTCAACACCCTCTGGATCGCCGTACTCCAGCTCGTCTTCTACTTTCCCGTACCACTCGCCCTTGCACTCCTGCTGCACAGCCTCACCTGGTCGACCGTGCGCAGGTTCGTGCAGTCGGTGGCCTATCTGCCGCACTTCATCTCCTGGGTCATCGTGGTCGCCCTGTTCCAGCAGGTCCTGGGCGACACCGGCATGCTGAACGGCTACCTGGGCGACGCCGGACTGCACACCGTCGACATCATCGGCAACCCGGACGCCTTCAAACCGCTCGTCGTCGCCCAGGTCATCTGGAAGGACGCCGGCTGGGGCACGATCATCTTCCTCGCCGCGCTCTCCCAGGTCGACGAGCAGCAGTACGAGGCCGCCGCGATCGACGGCGCCGGGCCCTGGCGGCGCTTCTGGCACGTCACCCTGCCCGCCATCCGGCCCGTGGTCGTCCTGCTGCTCATCATGCGCCTCGGCGACATCCTCTCCGTCGGCTTCGAGCAGATGCTGCTGCAGCGCGACGCGGTCGGACCACAGGCCGCCGAGGTCCTCGACACCTTCGTCTACTACCAGGGCATCGTCGGCGGCGACTACGGGTACGCAGCTGCTGCCGGGCTCTTCAAGGGCCTGATCGGCGCCCTGCTCGTCTACGCGGCCAACAAGGTCGCCCACCGGCTCGGCGAACAGGGCGTCTACATATGAGCGCCGTCGCCGAGGCGCGCGATCCCCGCCACTCCCGCCGTTCCCGCGCCGCCCAGCGACCCGGCTGGACGGAGAAGCCGAAGCCCGTCACCCAGGCCGCCAAGGCGGTGGCGCTGACGGCCGTGGTGCTGCTGGTGTGCGTGCCCTTCCTCGTCATCGTGTCCACCTCGCTGGCCTCCCAGCGCGAGGTCGTCGCGGGCGGCGGCTGGGTGCTGTGGCCGCAGCACCCCACCCTCAAGGCCTACCGGGACATCCTCGACGGCGGCATCGTCACCCATGCCCTCGGCGTCAGCGCCGGAGTGACCGCCGTCGGCACCCTGCTCAGTCTGGTCTGCACGGTCACCCTCGCCTACGCCCTGTCCCGGCCCGGCGTCACCGGCGGCCGTCCGGCGCTGCTCCTCGTCCTGTTCACGTTCCTCTTCCCGCCCGGCGTGATCCCGAGCTTCCTGCTGGTCAAGGACCTCGGCCTGCTCGACAACTACGGCTCCCTGGTCCTGCCGGTGCTGGTCAACGTCTTCAACCTGGTCGTCCTGCGCGGCTTCTTCCAGGGCATCCCCGAGGAGCTGTACGAGGCGGCCCGTCTCGACGGCGCCGGAGACCTGCGGGTCCTGTGGTCGATCGTGCTGCCGTTGTCGAGGGCGGCCCTCGCGGTCATCGGCCTGTTCTACGCCGTCGCCTACTGGAACTCCTGGTTCTACGCCTCCCTCTACCTGGAGAGCGACCACTGGCCGCTCCAGCAGGTGCTGCGGACCTATGTCGTGGCCGGCTCCGGTCTCACCGACCAGACCATGGGCGACGGCACGGTCAATGCCCCGCAGACCATCCAGATGGCGGTGCTGGTGATCGCGACCGTGCCGATCCTCGCCGTCTATCCCTTCCTGCAGAAGTACTTCACCAAGGGCGTGCTCACCGGCGCCGTCAAGAGCTGAGAGCGACAGCCGAAGAGAGCTGAGACAACCCCAAGAGCCGCTACGGGAAAGGTCACTTGCCATGCCCAGCATGTCCAGACGCGCCCTGCTGCGTACCGTGGCCACGGGTGGCGCCGCCGTCGGTGTCCCCGGTCTGCTGACCGCCTGCTCCACCGCCTCGGACGACGGCGACGTCTCCAACGCCGGTAAGAAGCTGGCCGCTTGGCCCGCCCATGCGGCCGCCGCCTCCGGTCCGCGGCCCGACCTCGCCCCGACCGCCGCGGGCGTCCAGGCCGGATACCTGACCTACCCTTCCGACCTGACCACCTCGGTCAAGCGCACCCCGGGCGACGGCTCCACGGTCAGGGTCATGTCGGTCACCTTCGGCACCCCGCCCAAGGGCGCCGCGCAGAACCGGTACTGGCGCGCGGTCGAGAAGGCCCTCGGCGTCAGGATCGAGTTCACGGTGATCCCGCAGGCCGACTACCAGAAGAAGATGGCCACCGTCATGGCCGGCGACCCCGACTCGCTGCCCGACATCATCAACGTCTTCTCCGGCTTCCCCCTGCCCCGCGAGGCGCAGTTCGTGCAGCGCAGGGCGGAGGACCTCACGCCGTACCTCTCCGGCGAGGCCGCCCGCGACTACCCCAACCTGGCCGGCATCCCCACCGACGCCTGGCGCGACATGGGCCGCATCGGTGGCCGGATCTACGGCATCCCGCTCGAACGCCCGCTGCCCGGCTCGACGTTGTGGCTCAACCAGGCGATGTTCACCGACGCCGGGATGAAGGCGGATTGGACCTCCGAGGACTTCGCCGCCGTCGCCGGGAAGGCCACGCACGGCAGGACGTACGCCCTCGGCGCCGCCGCCGGCTCCCTGTTCGGCAACGGTGTGCACGCCGCCGCCCACAACGCGCCGAACGGCTGGGCCGTCGACAAGAAGGGCGTCTTCCACAGCAACCTCACCGACGAGCGTTACAAGGCGGCCGTCGCCTACCAGGCCGCCCTCCGCAAGAACGGCTCCTACTATCCCGAGGCCACCTCGGTCTCCTCCGCCGACCTCGGCACCCTCTTCCTCAACGGCACCGTCGGCTCCCTCCAGGACGGCTTCGGCGCCTACCAGACCCGCTACCCCGACTCGAAGGGCCTGCTGACCCCGGCGCCCGCACTGCCGTACAGCGTCGACGGCACCCCCGGCGGCATCGTCGCCGCCCGCCGCTCCTTCGGCTACACGATCCTGAAGCAGGCCAAGAAGGAACGGATCGAGATGCTGCTCAGGCTGCTCGACTACCTCGCCGCACCCTTCGGTACGAAGGAGTGGGAGCTGAGCCACTACGGCCTTGAGGGCGTCCACTTCACCCGAGGCGCCGACGGCTCGCCCGCGGCGACCAAGCTCGGCGAGGTCGAGAACGTCACCAACCTCCCCTTCCGCTACCTCGCCGAAGGCCCCCAGGTGCTGTTCGTGCCCGGCATGCCGGACGCGGTACGGGCCCTGCACGACTGGCAGACCAAGGCCGTCCCGGTCGCCATCCGCAACGCCTCCTACGGCCTCAAGTCCGCCACCGAGGCCACCCAGGGCACCACGCTCAAGGCCCTGATGGACGACACGATCACCGCCGTCATCGCCGGCCGCGCCTCGATGTCCGACTACGAGACCGCCGTGACCAGATGGCGGGCCCGGGGCGGCGACACAATGGCCGAGGAGTTCGCCAAGGAGTACGCCGCGAACAGCTGAGCAGCTGGGACGGCGGCTCCACAGGGTCGAGAACGAGGGGAACGGGAGCGGTATGACGACGGCAAAGGGGCGGGTCACGATCCGCGAGGTCGCCGAACGGGCCGGGGTGTCCGTGGCCACGGTCTCCCGGGTGCTCAGCGGCAACTACCCGGTTCCGCCGGCCACCCGGTCCCGCGTCCTGCGCGCCGCCCGCGCACTCGACTACGTCGCCAACGCGCATGCGCGTGCCCTGGTGGGCGGTGGCCGCAAGACGGTCGCCGTCGTCCTCCGCCAGGTCACCAGCCCCTTCTACGCCCAGGTCGCCGAGGGCGTGGAGGCCGAGGCCGCCACTCACGGCTGGCTCTGCCTGGTCGGCACGACGGGCGGCGACCCGCAGCGCGAGATGGAGTTCGTGCAGCTGATGCGGGAGGAGGGGGCACGGCTGGTGATCCTGGTCGGCGGGGTCGTCGAGGACGACGCGTACCGGGAGCGGGTGGCGCGGTATGCCGAGGCGCTGGATGCCGCGGGGGCGCGGCTGGTGCTGTGCGGCCGTCCCGCGCCGGATCCGGACATCCCGGCCCTGGTCGTCGAGTTCGACAACGAGGCGGGGGCTCGGGCCATCACCGGGCATCTGCTGTCGGCGGGGCACCGGCGGATCGTGTTCCTCGGCGGGCTGCCCGGCAATACGGCGCTCGACGCGCGGGTGGCCGGCTATCGGGCGGCGCTTGCGGAGTACGGGCTGCCGGAGGATGCGGCCTGTGTCGTCGACTGCGGGCTGGGCAGGGGTGCCGGGTTGCGGGCGATGACCGAACTCCTCAAGGGGGAAAGGAAGTTCACGGCCGTGGTCGCGGGGGACGACATGGTGGCGGCGGGGGCGCTGCGGGCGATCGCCGACGCCGGATTGCGGGTGCCTGAGGACATGTCCGTGGTCGGGTACAACGACATACCGCTGGCCGAGGATTTCAATCCGCCGCTGACGACTGTGCGTACGCCTGCCGAAGAGTTGGGACGGGCTGCTGTGCGGTTCGCTCTGCGGGATACCGAAGAAGCCGCTGGAGCACGGCACTTGCTCGGTACGCACATTGTGGTGCGGGGGAGTGTTGCTGCCGTGGAGAGGTCGTCGTGAGAGTGCGGGCCGGTGGGGGCTGGTCGCGCCCACGCGGCGGCAGCCGCAAGTTGAATGCAGCCCCGCGCCCCTAAAGAAACACCCTGCCCTTGGTTGAAGGAGGAACCCTGTTGGTGCCGCCGTCCGACCGTGTTCTGTCGCCCATCACCGGGTGGACCCGTGTTCACTGGGAGGTCATGGCCGACCGTCTTCTGGACGGTCTGCTGCCTTACGCCTCACCGAAGTTCGCCCAGTACCGGCTGCCAGGACGGACCAGCCACTCCGGGGAATGGTCCGACGGGCTCGAAGGGTTCGCGCGGTCCTTTCTGCTCGCCGCCTTTCGGATCGCGGGCTCCGAGGGGCAGGTCGGACCCGCGCTCGTCGAGCGGTACGCCAGTGGGCTCGCCGCCGGTACCGATCCCCGGCATCCCGAACACTGGCCGCCCATCACCGATCGGGGGCAGCCGATGGTCGAGGCCGCCTCCGTCGCCGTGGCGCTGCACGAGTCGCGGGTGTGGCTGTGGGACCAACTCGACGAGCGGGTGCGGGAGCAGGTCGTCGCGTGGCTGGCGGATTTCGTCGGTGCCGTCGTCAACGACTCCAACTGGCGGCTCTTCCAGGTCATCGTGGAGGAGTTCCTCGCCTCCGTCGGAGGGCCGCACCGCCGTGGCGAGATCGACGCGGGGCTGGCACGTCTTGACGACTGGTACCGGGGCGGGGGCTGGTACACCGACGGGGACGGGCGGAAGTTCGACTACTACAACGGCTGGGCGCTGCACCTGTATCCGGTGCTGTGGGCGCGGATCGCGGGGGAGCGGGCGGACCAGGGGACCGTGGCCCGGCATCGCGCGCGGCTGGGTGAGTTCCTCGGTGTGCATCAGCACTTCTTCGGAGCCGACGGGGCCCCGGTCCATCAGGGGCGCTCGCTCACGTACCGGTTCGCCGCCGCCGCTCCGCTGTGGGCCGGCGCGCTCGCCGACGCCACCCCGCTGCCGCCCGGACGCACCCGGCGCCTCGCCTCGGGCGCCCTGAAGCACTTCGCCGAACGCGGCGTGCCCGACGGGCGGGGGCTGCTCAGCCTCGGCTGGTACCGGCCCTTCCTCCCCGTCACCCAGAGCTACTCCGGCCCCGCCTCCCCGTACTGGGCCGGCAAGGCCTTCCTCGGCCTCCTCCTGCCCGCCGGCCACCCCGTGTGGACGGCACCCGAGGAACCCGCCCCGATCGACACGGGCGATGTGTCCCTGACGCTGCCCGCACCGGGCTGGCTGCTGCACGGCACGGCCGCCGACGGGATCGTACGGCTCGTCAACCATGGCACCGACCGGCTGCCGCCCCCGCCCGCCGAGGCCGAGGACAGCCCGCACTACACGAAGTTCGCCTATTCCAGCGCGACGGCCCCGCAGACCCCGCGCGGCCCCGACAACCACATCGCCCTGCTCGCGGCGGACGGTCCCAGCCGGCGCGGGCGTATCCATCCGCTGTACGCGGAAGGGCGCACCGCCGCCTCCTGGCATGCGCCGGTCGGCTCCCGCATCACCACGACCAGCGTGGTGCACGGTCCCTGGGAGGTGCGGATCCACCGAGTCGAGGCGTCCGCCGGGACGGTCGTACGGGTGGGCGGCTGGGCGCTCGCCGACGACACGGCGCCCCTGGAGACGGAGTGCGGGTCCGGCTGGGCGCTGGTCCGGCGCGCGGACGGGCTGACCACGGTCCTCGCCACCCTCATCGGTCCGGCCGACAGGACCTCGGCCGTCGATCGTGCCCAGGGCCGCAACGCCTTCGGCGAGCACTCGGCCACCCCGCTGGTCACCGTCCCGCACCCCGGCGGCACCCTGTTGCTGGCCACCCTGGTCGTCCTGACCGCGGATCCGGCCGTCCACGGGGACCCGTATGCCCTGCGTACCGGCACCCGGGCGACGCCGACGGCCGGCGGCGGGGTGGAGATCTGCTTCCCGGACGGGACCGAATCGCTTCTGGCACCCCTACCCTGAAGGGGACCGGGGCTCGGGACGGGGGCGGGGCCGGATGCAGTTCATCGAGGTGACCGAGCTGGCGGGGGTGCGCTCCGCCGTCATACGGTTCCGACGGCCGGACTCGGGGCTGGAGTTCCTGCTCTTCCCGATGATTCATCTGGGCGAGGCCGAGTTCTACCGGGAGGTCACCTCCCAACTGCGCGGTCGCTGCGACCTGGTGATCGCGGAGGGCGTGGGGAAGGGGTCGGCCGGCGCGGACGCGCTGGTGGCCTCGTACGCCCGGCTGGACCGGCACGAGCGGCTGGGGCTCGTCGTGCAGGACATCGACTTCGACAGCCTCGGGGTGCCGGTGATCAACCCCGACATGAGCGGGGCGCAGTTCGAACAGGGCTTCCGCCGGCTGCCGTTGAAGGAACGGGTGCTGTTGGCCGCGATGGTGCCCGCGGTTGTGGCCGGCATGCGGATGTTCGGCACCCGCCGTTATCTCGCCCGCCATCTGACGACCGAGGATCTGCTGACCGATGCCGAGGCGGCGGCGGAGGACGCCCTGCCCGGTGTGGACGATCTGGTGGTGCGACGCAGGGACCGGTTGCTCGCGCGGGCTCTGACCGATGCCCACCGGGCCTGGGGCGAGCGGCCCGGGACCTTCACCGCCGGGGTCGTCTACGGCGCCGCGCACATGCGTGCCGCGTCCCGCACACTGAGCGAACTGGGCTACCACGCGGCGGACGCCGAATGGCTCACCGTGTTCCTGCTGGAGCCGCCGGTTTCCGGGTGACCTCGGATTCCTCACGCATTCCTCGCGCACACCCATTGACCTGAGCATGCTCGGATCCCTAGCCTCCGTCTCCATACGTAGATGCTGTCTCTGTATGCAGGCGTCATTCAGGCATATGGACGTGACGCCCAGTTCAAAGGGGAACTGGCTTGCCTCTGGTCGTCGTAGGGATCAGCGTCCTGGTCCTGCTCTTCCTGATGACGAAGCTCCGGATGAACGGCTTCGTCGCGCTGCTGCTCGTCGCCGTGGGCGTCGCTGTGGTCCGGGGGATCCCGCTGGAGAAGATTCCCGGCACCCTCTCGGACGGCATCGGCGGGCAGATCGGTGACACGATGCTCACCATCGGCCTGGGCGCCATGCTGGGGCGGGTGATGGGCGACTCGGGCGCGGCCCAGCGCATCGCCGACAAGCTCCTCGCCGTCAGCGGGCCGCGCGGGGTGCAGGTGGCCATGGTGCTCACAGCCATGATCATCGGCGTCACGATGTTCTACGAGGCCGCCTTCGTCATCATCGTTCCGGTCGCCTTCACCCTCGTCCGGGTCACCCGGTCGAACCTGCTCTGGGTCGGCCTGCCCATGTCCATAGCCCTGTCCACCATGCACAGCTTCCTGCCCCCGCACCCCGGGCCGACCGCCGTAGCCGCCACCTTCCACGCCTCGGCCGGACTCACCCTCTTCTACGGCCTGTTCATCGCCGTCCCCGTCGGCGCGCTCATCGCCCTGGTGTGGCCCCGGCTGCCGTTCGTCCGCGCGATGAACCCCGAAGTCCCCAAGGGACTGGTGAGCGAGCGGGTCTTCGGGGACGACGAGATGCCCGGCATCGGCTGGTCGCTGGCCGTCGCCCTGCTCCCCGTCGTCCTCATCGCGGGCTCCGCCGTCACCGACCTGTCCACTTCGGCAGACACCCCGGTCGTGCACTTCGTCGACTTCGTGGGCGCCGCGCCGGTCGCCCTGCTGCTGACCCTGCTCGTCTCCATGTGGGTCTTCGGGCCGCGGGTCGGGCGCACCACGGAGGAGGTAGCCCGCTCCTGCCGGGAGGCCGCACAGGCCATGGCGATGATCCTGCTGGTCATCGGGGCCGGCGGCGCGTTCAAGCAGGTGCTCGTCGACGGCGGGATCTCCGGCTACATCAAGGACTTCACCGACGGCTGGTCCGTCTCGCCGATCATCCTGGCGTGGCTGATCGCCGCGATCCTGCGGGTCGCCCTCGGCTCGGCCACCGTCGCCGTGGTCACCGCCTCCGGCGTCGTGCTGCCGCTGCTCGCGGGCAGCGGGGTCCATCCCGAACTCATGGTCCTCGCCGTCTCCTGCGGCTCGATCGCCTTCTCCCACGTCAACGACCCGGGCTTCTGGATGTTCAAGGAGTACTTCAACCTGTCGGTCCTCGACGCCATCAAAGCCCGTACGACCTACACGACGGTGCTCGCGGTCCTGGGCCTGGGCGGCGTGCTGCTCATGGAACAGATCCTCGACGCCCTCAGTGTGTAAGTTCCGTCTCCCGTAAGGACGTTCGCCCATGAGTGGTCAGCCCGTCGTCACCCGCTTCTCCGTGTACCCGGTGGCCGGCCGGGACTCCATGCTGCTCAACCTCTCCGGCGCCCACGCCCCGTACTTCACCCGCAACGTGGTGGTCGTCGAGGACTCCGAGGGGCGCACGGGGCTCGGGGAGGTGCCCGGCGGGGAGGCGATCACCCGGACCCTGCGGGATGCGGAGCCCCTGGTCGTCGGCGCACGACTGGGCGACTACAAGAGGGTGTTGCGGGTCATGGGGGAGGAGTTCGGCGGGCGGGACGCCGGTGGCCGTGGTGCGCAGACCTTCGATCTGCGCACCACCGTGCACGCCGTCACCGCCGTCGAGTCCGCCCTGCTCGACCTGCTGGGCCGGCATCTGGAGGTGCCCGTCGCCGCCCTGCTCGGCGACGGCAAGCAGCGCGACTCGGTACGCGTCCTCGGTTATCTCTTCTACGTCGGCGACCCCGGCCGCACCGACCTGGACTACCTGCGAGAACCCGACGCCGACGGGGAGTGGTACCGCGTCCGACGCGAGGAGGCGCTCACCCCGGAGGCGATCGTCCGGCAGGCCGAGGCGGCGTACGACCGCTACGGCTTCCGCGACTTCAAGCTCAAGGGCGGGGTTCTCGCGGGCGCGGAGGAGGTGAAGGCCGTACAGGCGCTGAAGGAACGCTTCCCGCAGGCCCGGATCACCCTCGACCCCAACGGCGCCTGGTCGCTGCGGGAGGCCGTCGAGCTGTGCCGGCCGCTGCTCGGCACGCTCGCCTATGCCGAGGACCCCTGTGGTGCCGAGGACGGCTACTCGGGGCGGGAGATCCTCGCCGAGTTCCGCCGGGCCACCGGGCTGCCCACCGCGACCAACATGATCGCCACCGACTGGCGGCAGCTCACCCACGCCCTCGCCCTGCAGTCGGTGTCGATCCCGCTCGCGGATCCGCACTTCTGGACCCTGAGCGGCTCGGTGCGGGTGGCACAGCTCTGCCATGAGACGGGGCTGACCTGGGGCTGCCACTCCAACAACCACTTCGACATCTCCCTGGCCATGATGGCCCACTGCGGTGCCGCCGCCCCCGGCGAGTACAACGCCCTCGACACGCACTGGATCTGGCAGGAGGGCCGGGAGCGGCTCACCGTCGAGCCGCCGAGGATCGTCGGCGGCGAGGTCGCCGTCACCGACGCCCCCGGGCTCGGCCTCCGGCTCGACATGGACCGGCTGCTCGCGGCCCATGCCCTCCACCAGGAGAAGAACCTCGGCGCGGGGCGGGACGACGCGACCGGGATGCAGTACCTGATGGAGGGCTGGAGCTTCGACGCCAAGCGGCCCTGTCTGGTGCGGTGAGCGGCCGTCGGGTGCCCTGCGCCGTCGGGCCGGGCCGTCAGGCGTGCTGCTCGGCCGGGGTCTTCTCGCCCGTGGTGTGCCCCGCCGCCCTGAGCGTCAGCCGCTCCCGGGGGGTGCGCAGCAGGACCGCCGCGACCAGGGCGGCCAGCAGCGTGAGGCTCCCAGCCGTGATCAGACACAGGCGCAGCCCGTCGAGGAAGGAGTCGCCGAGTGCTCCGAGGGCCTGCCCGGTCCGGGGACCCAGGTCCAGCTGGGCGACCGCGCCGAGGCCGTCCGTCCGCGCGGTCGTCACGATGCGGTCCCGCGTCGCGCCGGTGATGCCCGCGTCGGCGAGGTGACCGGGCAGCGCGTCGACCGCCCGGGTGCTGAGCAGCGCGCCCAGGACGGCCGGGCCCAGGGCGCCGCCGACCTGCCGGAACGCGTTGTTGCCCGCGGCGGCCATGCCGGCCAGCTGGTACGGCACGGAGGCCACCGCCGTCGCCGTCATCGGCGTCATCACGAAACCCATGCCCAGGCCGAGCAGGGCGAGCCGCCAGGCCACCGAGGCGAAGGACGTGTCGGCGGTCAGGCCGATCAGCGCGAACTGCGAGAAGGCGACCAGCAGCAGCCCGCCGGTGATCATCACGCGTGCCGAGACCCGGTGCATCAACCGGCCGGCGGGGCCGCCGACCAGCAGGGCCGCCCCGGTGACCACCAGCAGCCGCCACCCGGCGTCCAGGGTGCCCAGGCGCTGCACCATGCCGAAGTAGAGGCTGAGGACGAAGAAGAACCCGATCATCGCCAGGAAGCTGATCATCGCGACCAGCGTGGTGGCGGTGAAGGCCGGGCTGCGGAAGAGGCTCAGGTCCAGCATCGGGCTGTCGCTGCGCCGCTCCGCCAGCAGGAAGGCGACACCGGCGGCCACGGCCGTGAACAGCGCCACCAGCACCTTGACGTCGGTGAACGAGTCCGCGCCGCCCTCGATCACGCCGTACACCAGCGCGGTGATCGCGAGCGTGGCGGTGAGCTGGCCCGGCCAGTCCAGACGGCGGCCGTGCGGAGCCCGGGAGTCGGACAGCCGCCGGGCCGCGACGGCGACGGAGAGGAGCGCCACGGGAACGGTCGGCAGGTAGATCCAGCGCCAGGAGAAGTGCTCGACGACCACACCGGCGATCACCGGGCCGACCGCCAGGGCCGCCATCAGGCAGGTGGCCCATATACCGATGTACTTGCCGCGCTCCCGGTGGTCCGGCACCGCGTGGCTGATCAGCGCCAGGGTGGTGGGCAGCAGCGCGGCCGCGCCGATCCCGGCCAGCGCCTGCCCGGCCCAGACCACCTCGATGGAGTGCGCGCACAGGGCGGTGACGGCGCCGGCCGCCGAGAAGAGCAGCCCGGCCTGGAACACCTTCTTCCGTCCGTGCACGTCCCCGAAGACACCGGCGGTCAGGATGAAGGCGGCCATGGGCAGCACGAACGCGTCCTGCACCCAGGACAGTTGCGAGGTCGAGGCGTTCAGCGCCGCCTGCAGGGCGGGCAGGCTCACGGAGACGGTGGTGACAGGAAGGTAGGCGACGAAGACGCCCAGGCAGGCCATGACGATCGTGGCCGCCCGCCGCTCGACCGGCGCGCTCGCCGGTGTCGTGACGTTCACGGAGATTCTCCTTCGCGGCGCGCACCGCGCCGCGGTCGAGGCCACCCGCGTACCCGGCGGCCTGGTGTCGTACGGAGTTCCGACGGGAAGTCCGCCGCCACAGCATCCGGTCCGCACACCCGGAACCGCCAACGAACAGCCACCTCACCTACAGAAGCCTCCATAAGGGTGCCCACTCTGTGGCACACTTCCGCCATGCTCGACCACGTGGACAGGAAGATCCTCCGCGCCCTGCAGTGCGCTCCCCGGCTGCCCTTCCGCAGGATCGGCGAGGTGGCGGGCGTCTCCGAGCAGACCGCGGCCCGCCGCTACCAGGCGCTGCGCCGCGACGGCGTCCTGCGGGTGCTGGGACTCGTCAACTCGCGGGTGTACGGCTCCGCGCAGTGGATCGCCCGCATCCGCTGCCGCCCCGACCGGGTCGGCCCGCTCGCCGACGCCCTCGCCCGGCGCCCCGAGATCGCCTACGCCCATCTCGCCTCGGGCGGTTCGGAGATCTTCTGCGTGATCCGCGCGCCGCTCGACACCGAGCGCGACGACCTCCTGTTCCGGCAACTGCCGAGGTCGGCCTCGGTCCTGGACGTCAGCATCGACCTGCTGCTGCACGAGTACGGCGCTCCCGGCACCGCCGATTGGACCGGCTACGGCGACAGCCTCGACGCCGAGCAGGTGCGGATCCTCACGGCCGACCGGCCGCCGCTCGCCCCCGGACCCCCGCCGCAGCCCCTGGACGAGGACGCCCCGCTCTTCGACGCCCTCGCCCAGGACGGCCGCACCACCCATACCCGGCTCGCCGAACTCACCGGCTGGTCGCCGGCCCGGGTGGCCCGCCGGCTGGAGTCCCTGGAGAGCTCCGGCACCCTCGAATACGAGGTCGAACTGCTCCCCGAACGCCTGGGTCACCCTCTCAACGCCACCCTCTGGCTGCGCGTGGCACCCGCCCAACTGGAACGGGTCGGCGAGGAGTTCGCCGGCCACGAGGAAGTCCCGTTCGCCGGGGCGGTCAGCGGCGAGCACAATCTGATGGTCAGCGTCGTCACCCGCGATCCCGACGACCTCTACCGCTATCTGACCACCCGCGTCGCCGCGACCCCGGGCATCGACGGCTACAGCGTCAGCATGCGGGTCCGGCCCCTCAAGAAGGCCGTGTCCCTCATCTCCCGGGGACGGCTGGTGCCGCTGACGTCCGCCTAGGCGGGTTCCCCGGCGGCCACGACGGACACGGGCAGCCGTCGTACCCCGTGCATCAGCAGGCCCGGGGCCCACTCCAGGTCGGCCTCGGCGACGGCCGGGTCCAGGCCCTCCAACGGACCGACCGACACCCGACCAGTTCCCCCACCTCCTCGACATCGCCCTGCGCACGGTGGTCGAGCGCAACGGGGTGTCCGTCCTCCTGGTTCGAGCCCGGGGCGGGGGCGGTCCGGCAGCGGGGCGGACCGCCCCTGACGTGGTCCGGAAGGTTGAGATTCCTTGCTTGAGCACGCTATTCTGCTCCGATGGCACCCGAGGAGCCGCTGACCGCCCAGGAAGAACGCCTCTGGCGCGCCATGATGCGCGTCATCGTCGCGCTGCCGCGCTCGCTGGACGACGATCTGCTGCGGTCCACGGGGCTCACGCTCACCGAGTACGTCGTCCTGATGAACCTCTCCGAGGCCGAGAACCAGGAACTCCGTATGGCGGACCTCGCCTCGGCCGCCGCGCTGTCGGCGAGCCGCATCACCCGTGTCGTGGACGCGTTGCAGAGCCGCGGACAGGTCGTCAAGAGGCGCTACGAGGGTGACGCCCGCGGCAATGTCGCGACTCTCACCCCGGAGGGGCTGAAGCGGCTGCAGGACGCCTACCCTGTCCATCTGGCGAGCGCCCGCAAGCGGGTCATCGACCTGCTCGACGGACGGTCGGTGCCGGCCATGGTGCGGCAGTTCGAAGCCGTGGTCTCGAAGCTCGACTGAGCTTCGCGGTCGGGCTCGTGGCGGTGGTGGTCGGATTCGGTGCCTGGTGGACGTACTTCGACTTCGCCGGCCACCGCCCGCCCCGCCTCACCCGCACGGCGACCCTCCGGCGGACGCTCACCCACCTGCCGCTCACCGCTGCGGTGACCGCCTCGGGTGCGCCCTGCACCGCCCGCCACTCGACACGGCACCGGGCCGGGGCTGCACGTTCCGGCTGGTCCTGCCGGCGGCCTGAGTCCCGGCACGCGTCCGGCTCCGGGGACCGCCGGCCGTCCCGGACGGGGCGCCGGCCTCGAACCGGGGTCAGTGCCTGCGGCGGGCCTCCATCAGCAGCGGCAGCAGGGACACCACGATGATCACGGCGACCAGCGGCAGCAGGTAGTTGTCGATGTGGGAGACGGACGACCCGAGGGCGTACCCGGCGAGGACGAAGCTCTGCGACCAGAGCAGGCCGCCGACCGTCTGCCAGACGGTGAACGCCCGTAGCGGCACCCCCAGCGCCCCGGCCGCCGGATGCAGCACCGACCGCACCATCGGCACGAAGCGGCCGATCACCAGCGCCTTGCCGTACCCGTACCGGGCGAGGAGCTGCTCCGCCCGGACCACCCCCGCCCGCACCCGCGGTCTGGAGCTCCGGGACAGCAGCGGCCGCCCGCCGTGCCGCCCGATGAGATAGCCGGCCTGCGCGCCAGCCACCGCGCCGACGGCCGCGCAGACCAGTACCTGCCACAGCTCCAGCCGGGGCGGCCGGTCCGCGGTCGCCGCGCACAGCACCCCGGCCGGGAAGAGCAGCGTGTCACCCGGCAGGAAGAAGCCGACGACCAGCAGCGCGGACTCGGCGAAGATCACCGCCAGGACGCCCAGTGCGCCGAAGGCAGCGAGCAGCGAGGCGCTGTCCGTCGGATTGACGGCGATCACCGCTCTCGCCTCCCGGCCCTGCTCGTCGGTCGCCTTTCCCAAGTGTCACGTGGCGGCGGCCGGGGCGCGCTCCGGCGGGTGCGTGGTTCAGGCCGCGGAGTACCCGAGCTGGCGCCGCATGTAGGGCGTCATGAGGTTCTTCGCCTTGGCCACGGCGGTGGTGCGGGTGCCGAGCACCGCGGTCTCACCGAGTGGCACGGGCAGTACGGTCACGCCGTCGGCCGGGCCGAAGGGCACGATGAGCGGGGTGCGGTGCACGGCCCGGTAGGAGCGCGACTTCTTGCTGTGCCGCCCCGGACTGCGCAGGTAGGACAGGATGTTGTGGGCGGCGACCTCCGCCTGGGCGAGCGCGGCGGGGGTGACCTTGAGCTCGGCGACGTCGTTCACGTCGCCGACCGCGAACACGTCCGGCCTGCCCTCGACCCGGAGCGTCCGGTCGACCTTGACGTGCCCCGATCCGTTCAGCCAGTCGCCGTGCCCGGCCAGGCGCAGCCAGAGGGTGTTGGGGGTGGTGCCCGTCGCCCAGAAGGAGAGGTCGGCCGCCAGGACGCCGCCGTGGGCGTCGCGGTAGGTGGCGAAGTCGTGGCCGGGGGACATGAAGGAGTCCAGGCGTACCGCCACGCCGTGGGACTCCAGCCAGGTCCGGGCCTTGCGGCCGGCGCGGGCGCTGCCCGTGGAGTGCAGCAGTTCCTGCCCGGAGTGCGCGAGGGTGACCCGGGCGTCCGGCCGGGCCAGCCGGATCTCGGCGCTGAGCTCGACACCGGAGGGGCCGCCGCCGACGACGAGGATGTGCTCGGCGGTGGCGATGTTGTGCTGATGCTCGGCGAAGGCCTTGGCGGCCTCGTCGGGGCTGGAGCCGACGAAACGGGCCGGCTCGGGGTAGTCGGCGCCGGTGGCGACGACCAGGACGTCGTACGGCAGCCGGTCGCCCGTCGCGAGGACCACCTGGCGTTCGGCGGTTTCGACGCGGACCGCCTTGCCCACGACTACACTCCCGTGCGTCAGCAGCCGGTCGTACGGGATGAACGGGGCCCCCGTCCACTCCGGACGCACGCCCGCCCGCAGGGAGGCGATGCGGTGGAAGAAGACCTCCTTGCGGTCGACGAGCGTGACATGCGCCGCCGCGTCCAGCTTCTTCGCCAGCCGTATGCCCGCATAGCCGCCGCCGATCACCACTACGTTGCCGTCCCGCACAGCGATTCTCCTGAGCCAGGGTGGGGGGAACGGCCGTGAGCCTAACATTTGAAACATCAAGCATGCGGCGGGTTCTGTGAGAGTGCTGTAAAGAGCACCCGGCGCGTGATCAGGGCGGTGCTGGACGAAGGCTGGGTCTGTCCGAGTCCGGCCGTCTTCCGAGCTCGTCGGCGGCTAGGGTGAGGCCGTGGCCGGTGACTGGAGGACGGACCGGATCGGGGCCGCTCTGCGCGGCGAGAACCCGACCGTGCTGCGGCGGCTCGAAGCGGGGTTCGCGGTGATCGGCGATGTCCAGTTCCTGCCGGGATACTCGGTCCTCCTCGTGGACGAACCCGGTGTCCAACGGCTCTCCGACCTGCCCAGGACCAAACGGCTTTCGTTCCTGGCCGACATGGACCGGCTCGGGGAAGCGGTCGAGCGCGCCTGCCGACGCCTGGACCCGGATTTCCGCCGGGTCAACCTGGAGATCCTGGGGAACACGGACCCGTTCCTGCATGCCCACGTCTGGCCACGGTTCGAGTGGGAGCCGGCCGAGTTGGTGGGCAGGCCCGTGTGGCTGTACCCCGGTGACCGGTGGACCGACGGACGGTTCAGGCTGAGCCCGCGCCATGACGTGGTCCGCGACGAGATCCGGAGCGAACTGGACCGGACGTGACGTCGGTTGGTACCGGCGTCAGAGCGCTCCGCTCCCGGCGGGCGGCAGCCGCCAGCAGCAGCGTCACGGCCAGTGACGCGCCTGCCATGAGCGTCATCGCGTGGGCGGGCGAGGTGAGTTGGGCCACCGAACCTGCCAGCGCGGCGCCCACGCCCTGCATGGTGAGCATGCCGGCCGAGTGCAACCCGAGGGCGTGACCGCTGAGTTCGTCCGGGGTCAGCTTCATGAGCCGCTCCTGCTGGACCAGGCTCGCGCCGAACCCGACGGAGGCGACCGCGGCACAGCCCGCGGCGACCGACAGCGGCGGGTGCAGGACGAACACCAGGTAGGGAGCGGCCAGCAGCAGGAGCAACGGGGTGGCCATCCGGCTGCGCACGGCGGGTGGCAGCAGCCGGCCGACGGTCACGTCACCGGCCAGCATGCCGAGGGCCGCGCAGGCGAAGAGGGCACCGGCCGAGTCCGGGGCGTACGACACGTACAGCGACTCGCAGCCGACGACCAGCCCGTTGGGCAGCCACAGCCCCAGGTAGGTGAGGCGGCGCGGCCGGGAGGACCACAGCACGGCGTTGGTGCGCCAGGTCGCCGCGACCGAGGGGCGGCCGGCGGAGCGGGGCGGGCGGGCGGTCAGACCGAGCCGCAACACGACGGCGGAGGTCAGATACAGGGCCGCGGCGAGCAGCAGGCAGGCGCGCGGGGAGACGGTGGCGAGCAGGGCGCCGCCGGTGGCGTAACCCGCGATCTGCACCAGCCCGCTCATCATGTTGAACAGCGAACGCCCGGGCAGATAGCCGTCCTTGGCGAGGATCTCGGTCAGCAGCCCCCAACGGACCCCGCCGCCGAGCGAGGCGACGAGCCCCAGCAGCAGCACGACGGTGAGCAGTGCGCCGGCCGGGAGCCCGGGCAGCGCCAGGCCGGCGGTGGTGACGGCGAAGGCGAGGGAGATCGCCGCGAGGGTGGTGCGCGGGGGCAGTCGGTCGGCGCCGGAGAGCAGGAAGGTCGCGCCCAGAACCTGCGCCAGCGAGGGGCCGAACATGCTCAGCGCCGACAGCAGCGGGGAGCCGGTGGCGCGGTACACGAACGTGCCCAGGGCGAGCCCGCCGACGGTACCGGCGGCGTTCTGGGCGGCGGAACCGAGGAAGAGCGGGGTGAACTCGGGGGTGCGGAAGAGGGATCGGTAGCTGGTGGCCATGGTGGGGAGTCTGGGGAAGGGCCGGCGCGGTCGTTATTGTTTCGCGTACGGGCGAAAGGTTCCGGCAGCTCTGGCAACTCCGACAACCGACAGGGGGACCCCGTTGGGATGGTGGCAGGTCAACGCGGACACTCTCGCCCGTAGCCGTTTCCTGATCTCCCCTCTCGCCGAGACCTTCGCCGGCCTCAAGCTGCTGCACTCCGGCACTGCCGCCCACCCCGGCGAGCGGCGCTGGCTCGGCGACCATCTGCCCGCCTACCGGGCGCGGCTCGCCGCCGACCCCGTCACCGCCCAGCTCGTCCGCGCCGGTCTCGGCCGCCACTGGATCGCCGACTTCCTCACCCCCACTCCCCGGGACGACGAGAGCGCCGAGGCGGGCATCGCCCGGGTGCGCGCCGCCCGCCCCGACGCGGCCCGCGCCAACCTCCGTACGGCCCTCGCCGGTTCCCTGCCCGCCACCCTGGACCGCGACGACCTGCCGGACCGTGCGGCGGACCTGCTGACGTACGTGTGGGAGGCGACCGTACGGCCGTACTGGGAGCGCCGGCGGCGGATCCTGGAGGCGGATGTGGTGGCCCGGACCGCGCGGGTGAGCCGGGGCGGCTGGGCCGAGGTGCTGGACTCGCTGCGGCCGGGCCGGACCCGCTGGCTCGGCGCCAACCGGCTCCAGGTCAACCTCCACGAGTACCCGCCCCGCGAGATCTCCGGCGCCGCCCTCCTCCTCGTCCCGGTCACAGCGCGGTGCGGCTGGGTCTCCTGGGAGGAGCCGGACCGGTACGCACTGGTCTACTCCTGCGCCGGTGCGCTCGCCGACCCCTCGGCGCGGGCCGTTCCGGCCGCCCTGGAAGCGTTGCTGGGCGCCGCCCGCGCCGGGGTGCTGGTGCTGCTGGACGCCCCGCTGAGCACGACCCAGCTGACGGCGGTGACCGGGCAGGCACTGGGCTCGGTCGGCCGCCATCTGAAGGTCCTGCTCGACGCCGGGCTGGTGGAACGGCGCCGGGCCGGACGCTCGGTGTTGTACTCCCGGACGGCGGCGGGGGACGTGGTCGTCGCGGCCGGGAAGGGCTCCGGCACCGCGTCCGCCGTCTGACGACCGTGGCCCCCGCACATTCCCGTCTCCCGGTGCGCGATGGTAGGACGGTGGCTGCGGCCGGCGTCGCGGACAGCAGCCCGCGCCGACCGAACCAGGGGACAGGGGAGGGGAGTTGGGCATGGCGGCAGAGAACATCGACGACGTCGTGGACGGGCTTGCCGGGATCGTGCGGGAGGCCGTCGACGCCGGTGACCGGATCGGATACTTCGCGGCGCTGTACCGGCAGGTGACGGTCGAGATCCGCTCGGCCATCCACGCCGGACAGTTCGACGACGGCGCCCGGATGGACCGCTTCGACACACTGTTCGGCAACCGTTACTTCGACGCGTACGACGCCTGGCGCCGTGACCGGAGCGGGCCGCGTTGCTGGCGCGAGACGTTCGGGCTGCTGGACGACGCCGACACCGTCATCGTCCAGCACCTGATACTCGGCGTGAACGCGCACATCAACCTCGACCTGGCCGTCGCCGCCGCGTGCACCGGCCCGGCGGAGGACATCCAGGCGCTGCGGCACGACTTCCTGCTGATCAACGACATCCTCGCGGGGATGGTGCTGGCGGTGCAGGACTCGCTCGACGCCGTGTCACCGCTCCTGTCGCTGCTGGACCGGGTCGGAGGCCGCACCGACGAGCGGATCCTCGACTTCAGTGTCCGGCAGTCCCGCGAGGAGGCGTGGCACAACGCCGTCCTGCTGGCCGGCCAGAACGAGCAGGAGCGCGCGGCCACCATCGAACGGCTCGACGTCCGGGCCACCGCGCTCGCCCGTCTGATAGCGCGACCGGGTGGCCTAGTCCGGCCGGCCCTGGAACTCATCCGGGGCACCGAGAGCCATGACGTGCCGGTCGTCATCACCCGTCTGGACAACGCCGTGGAACGGCCCTCCGCCCGGCAGGCGACGGGATGAGGGCCGATGTGACCTTGGGGCTGCCGGCCGCCTGGACGGTGCACGACCTGGAGGAGGTGGCCACGGTGCCGGGCTGGGCACGCGAGCGGGTCCCCGTGCTCAGGCAGCGCTTTCCGCGAGTGCCGGAACGGATGTGGCAGCTGATGGAATCCACCGACGGAGGGGAGTTCGCGGTGGCCGTCGCCGGGATGGCCGTGGTGACCGCCGCCGCCGCTGCCGCCGACGGGTACCGCACGGGTGGCCGATCCCCGTTCTACCAGGCCGCCCTCAACGGATTCGGGCTGCACGGGCTGGTGCAGCTGGCCCGGGCCGCCACCATGCGCGGTTACACACCCGGCGCGGTCACCTCACCTCTGCTGGTCATCCCCTTCACCCTGTGGGCGCGCGGCCGGCTCCGGGGAGCCGGCGTCCTGCGGCCCACACGGCCACGCGAAGCGGTACAGGGGCCTGCGCTGGCCGCGGTGGCGACGGTCGGCTCGCACCTGGCGGCGCGACAACCCGTGCGCCGGGTGCGGACGGCGCCCCGCACCTGAGCCCACGGCCGCTCCCTGCCCCGGCCGTGTCACACCGGTGCGCGGTCGGCGGCCCGCTCCAGGCGGATGATCACGCTCTTCGAGGTGGGGGTGTTGCTGATGTCGGCGACGCTGTCGAGCGGCACCAGGACGTTGGTCTCCGGGTAGTAGGCGGCCGCCGAACCCCGGGGCGTCGGGTAGGCGACGACGCGGAAGGCGTCGGCACGGCGCTCCGAGCCGTCGGTCCAGACGCTGACGAGGTCGACGAGGCCGCCGTCGTCGAGGCCGAGTTCGGCGAGGTCGGTGCCGTTGACCAGGACGACGCGCCGGCCGCCCTTGATGCCCCGGTAGCGGTCGTCCATCGCGTACGGGATGGTGTTCCACTGGTCGTGCGAGCGCAGCGTCTGCAGGACCAGGTGGCCCGGCGGTGCCTGGAGCATGGTGAAGTCGTTGACGGTGAAGACGGCCTTCCCGGCGGGCGTGCGGAACACCCTCTCGTTGACCGGGTTCGGAAGACGGAAGCCGCCGGGGCGCCGTACCCGCTCGTTGAAGTCCGCGAAGCCCTCGACCACCCGGGAGATGCGGTCGCGGACCAGGTCGTAGTCGGCCTCGAAGTCCGCCCAGGGGATGTCCGGTCCGGAGCCCAGGACCTTGCGGGCGAGGCGGCTGATGATGGACACCTCGCTGAGCAGGTGCGCGGAGGCCGGGGCGAGCCGGCCGCGGGTCGCGTGGACCTCGCTCATCGAGTCCTCGACGGTCATGAACTGCTCGCCGCCCGCCTGGATGTCACGGTCGCTGCGCCCGAGCGTGGGCAGGATCAGGGCGGTGCGTCCGCACACCGCGTGGGAGCGGTTGAGCTTCGTCGATATGTGCGCGGTCAGCCGGCAGTTGCGCAGGGCCCGCTCGGTGGCGTCGCTGTCGGGCGACGCCCGGACGAAGTTGCCCGCGACGCCGACGAACAGCTTGGCCCGCCCGTCGCGCATGGCCCGGATGGAGTCGACGGAGTCCAGACCGTGCTTGGCCGGAGGGGTGAAGCGGAACTCCCGTCCCAGCCGGTCGAGGAACGGCTGGGGCACCCGCTCCCAGATGCCCATGGTGCGGTCGCCCTGCACGTTGCTGTGCCCCCGGACCGGGCACACGCCCGCGCCCGGACGGCCGATGTTGCCGCGTAGCAGAAGGAAGTTGACCACCTCGCGGATGGTGGGCACCCCGTGCTTGTGCTGGGTCAGGCCCATCGCCCAGCAGACGATGACACTGCGGCTGGCCAGCACCCGCTCGTGCACCCGCTCGATCTCGTCCCGGCTCAGGCCGGTGGCCTCCAGGACGGCGTCCCAGGACGTCTCGCGGATGTGCTCGGCGAAGGCGTCGTAGCCCGTGCTGTGCGCCTCGATGAAGTCGCGGTCCAGGACGGTGCCGGGTTCCTTGTCCTCCGCCTCCAGCAGCAGGAGGTTCAGCGCCTGGAAGAGGGCCAGGTCGCCCCCGGGCCGTATCTGCAGGAACTGGTCGGCGATCTCCGTGCCGCGGCCGATGATCCCGCGTGCCTTCTGCGGGTGCTTGAAGCGGAGCAGGCCCGCCTCGGGCAGCGGGTTGACGGCGACGACATGACCCCCGCGGCGCTTGGTCTCCTCCAGCGCGGACAGCATGCGCGGGTGGTTGGTGCCCGGGTTCTGGCCCACCACGAAGACGAGGTCGCAGTCGTAGAGGTCGTCGAGACTGACGCTGCCCTTGCCGATGCCCAGGGTCTCGTTCAGCGCGGAGCCGCTGGACTCGTGGCACATGTTGGAGCAGTCCGGGAGGTTGTTGGTACCGAAGGCCCGCGCGAACAGCTGGAGCAGGAAGGCCGGTTCGTTGGCCAGCCGGCCGGAGGTGTAGAAGAGCGCCTCGTCCGGGTGGTCCAGGGCGCGCAGCTCGCCGGCGAGGAGGTCCAGGGCCTCGTCCCAGCCGACCGGCTCGTAGTGGGTGGCGCCCTCGCGCAGCACCATCGGTTCGGTCAGCCGGCCCTGCTGGTTGAGCCAGTAGTCCGACTTCCGGCTCAGCTCGTCCACCGAGTACTGCCGGAAGAAGTCCGCGGTCACCCGGCGGGAGGTGGCCTCGTCGGTGATGTGCTTCGCGCCGTTCTCGCAGTACTCGTTGAGGTGCCGCTTACCGGGCGCGGGCTCCGGCCAGGCACAGCCCGGGCAGTCGAAGCCCTTCGCCTGGTTGATGTTGAGCAGGGTCAGCGCGGTGCGCTTCGGCGACGTCTGCCCGAACGCGTACTGCAGCGCGTGCACGACCCCGGGAACACCGGTCGCCCAGGTCTTGGGAGCCGTCACCGACAGCTCGGACTCGTCCGGTTCGCCGACATCCCGCATCGCACACCACGCCCTCTTCGTCCCGGGACGAAGACGTTCGCGGCACACCCCCGCCCACTGTTCGCGCTCACTTTCCGGCAGCGCTTCGGGGCGGGTCAAAGCGGAAGTTCCGATCAGCTGACAGGCGCCGCCGATCACGGCAGCTCGGCCGGAGGGCCGCACCGGGCCGTGTGACCGGCGCCACGCGGCCCGGTGCGGGGGATCATGGACGCGTGCTGCTGCGCCAACTCGAATACCTCGTCGCGCTCGCCCGCGCCCGCCACTTCGCCAAGGCGGCCCAGGCCTGCCACGTCTCCCAGCCCACCCTGTCCGAGGGCATCCGGAAGCTGGAGGACGAACTCGGCATCCCCCTCGTCCAGCGGGGCCGCCGATTCGACGGCCTCACACCGGAGGGCGAGCGGGTCGTCCTGTGGGCACAGCGCATCCTCGCCGACCGCGACGCGATGCAGGGCGAGATCCAGGCACTGCGAGCCGGACTGAGCGGCCGGCTGCGCATCGGCACCGTCCCGACCGCGTCCACGGCGGTCGCGCTGCTGACCCAGCCGTTCTGCGCCGCCAACCCGCTGGCGACCGTCCAGGTCTTCGCCGACCTGCAGGCCGAGGACATCGTGAACCGGCTGCGGGCTTACGAACTCGACGCCGCCGTCACCTACCAAAGCTCCATCGCCGCGCACGACTTCACCTTCGTACCGCTGTACCAGGAACGCTACGTCCTGCTGACCCAGCGCACCGCCCCCGACTCCGGCCCTGCCGAGATCTCCTGGGAGGAGGCCGCCCAGTACCCCTTGTGTCTTCTGCACCCCGTGATGCAGGGGCGTCAGGTGCTCGACGCCGTGTTCGAGACCGTGGGCGTGACCGTGACACCGCGGGTCGAGACCGACTCCATCGCCTCCCTGTTCGCCCAGGTCAGGGCCGGTCAGTGGGCGAGCATCGTGCCGCACGCCTGGCTGCATGTCTTCGGCGTGCCCGCGGGCATGCACACCGTGCCACTGGTCCGCCCGGTCCGCACGGAACGCATCGTCCTGGTCCTCCCGGCCCGTCGGCCCGTCTCCGTGATCGGGCAGGCGCTGATCGACGTCGTCGGGCTGGCCGCGGTCGCCGCCACACTGGAACGGCTGCCCGTCTAGCGACGCCTCCCCGGCCGAGCCGGGCGGGGAGGCGGGAGGCAGGATGGGGCCGTGCCCACCATGGTCGTCGAGATCCACGTGCCCCTGCCGCCGGTGTCCGGCCTGCCGGACGGCTCCTACCCGTTTCCCTGGATCGACGACGTCGAGGACTTCTTGCTCGACCTCGAAGAGCGAGGCGACGTGGAAGTGTTCGACGAGGGAGAAGACGACGGGGACGTCTACGTCTTCATCGTCACCGGAGCGGGCGAGGAGGAACTGCTGGCGGTGGCGTCCCGCGTGGCCATGCTGCCCGGGGTCCCCACGGGAGCCGTCGCGGTCGTCAGCGACGACGGGGCCGAGGAGTTCGGCCTGGGACGACGGGTGTCGCTGCCGCTGCCGGCCGGGGACTGAACTCAACTCCGCACGCCCGACGGGCCACCGTTCCCGCCGTCCGCGGAGAGGAAGCCCTCGCGCAGTTGCAGGGGCGCCATGCCGTGCCAGCGGCGGACCGCCCGGCGCAGGGCGCGTTCGTCGGAGAAGCCCGCCTGGCGGGCCACCTCGCGCAGGGTGAGATGGGGGCGGTGCAGGAGGTGTTCGACGCGTTCACGTCGCACGCCCTCGACGATCGCCTCGTAGGAGGTGCCGCAGTCGGCCAGCCGGCGGCGCAGGGTGCGTTCGCTCGACGCGTGTCTGCGGGCCTGCTCGGCGAAGGAGGGGACGTCCGGGAGGCTCTGCGCGACGGAGATCTCCAACACCTCCAGGAGGTCCTGCTGCCGGCGGCGCGAGGCCATCTGCGCTTCGAGCAGTTCGAGGATCGAGGCGTAGGTGACGGGATCGCGGCCCGGCATCGGCCGGTTGATCCATGCCTGCGGCACCACCATGCGGTTGCGGGCGGCGCCGAAGTGCAGGGGGCAGCGGAAGAGGTCGTGGAACGGCCGGACATGCTGCGGAGCGGGGAAGGCGAAGCGGACGTCCTGCGGTGCCAGGTCGGCGCCGGCGGCGAGACGGCCCAGCGTGACGACGCTGGAGAACGCCTCCTCGACGAGGAAGACGGCGACGTTCGGGTCGAGCACCGGATCCGGCAGATCCGCCCGCACCACGTAGTCGGGGCCCTCCCGGCCGGCCGACCAGACCGTCATGGCCCCGGACACGTTCTGGAAGCGCACACCCGTCTCGATGGCCACCTGGAGGGTGTCGGCGGCGAGCATGGCGAAGCCCACCAGCCCCCAGGCGGTGAGGTGCTGCGCGGCTCCGACCCGCAGGCCCAGGGTCTCGTCCCCGGTGAGTTCGACGGCGCGCCGGATGACGGCACTGCCCTGGCGGTAGGAGACGCGCAGGGCCGCCGATCGCATCAGGGTCTCGGTGAGGCCGACCTGTGTCAGCTCCGGCCCCAGGTCGACGCCGTACTCGGTGGTGACCTGGCCGAGGTAGCGCAGGATGTTCGGCGAGATCGTCGCCGAAGTGCTGCGCGTGGTGCCGTTCTCCGGATCGGGTGCCTCGGGCATGACTTCTCTCCAGGGCCGTACGGCCGTACTGGCGACCACTTTAGGCAGCCGCGTCCGGGTTCCGCCTGGTCAGCGGGTACGCATCCACACCGTCTTCTCTCTGGTCCACTGGTCGAAGGCGTTGGTGGAACGCTCCGCCCCGCCGAATCCGGACTGCTTCCAGCCGCCGAAGGGGGAGGTGATGTCGCCCTCGCTGTATGCGTTGACGGAGACCACTCCGGCCTGGATGCCGCGGGCGAGGCGGAAGGCGGTGTCGAGGTCGCGGGTCCAGACGGAGGCGGCGAGGCCGTAAGGGGTGGCGTTCGCCGTCCGGACCGCCTCCTGCTCGGAGGCGAAGGTCTGGACGGTGACCACGGGGCCGAACAGTTCCTCGGTGAGGACCCTGCTGCCGTCGGGGGCGCCGACGACCACGGTCGGCGGGAAGTAGGCGCCGTTCGGGTGCAGGCCCTTCGGCAGCCCGGCGGTGTGTGCCACGGCTCCGGCGGCGACCGCCTCGGCCACGGCGCGGGCGACCCGGTCGCGCGCCGCAGCGTTGATCAGCGGTCCCGTCCGGGTGTCCGGCTTGGCGGGGTCACCGATGACCAGGGCCCCCGCGGCGGCCGTGAACCGTGCGACGACCTCGGCGGCGATGTCCTTGTGGACCAGGATCCGGGAGCCGGCCGTGCAGTTCTGCCCCATCGTCAGGAACGCGGCCTCGATCATGTCGTCGATGAGTTCGGCGCCGAAGCCGAGTGCGTCCGGCATCAGCACCTGAGGGCTCTTGCCGCCCATCTCCAGGGAGACCCGCTTGAAGTTGGTCTCCGCGGCATCGGCCAGGATCCGCCGCCCGGTCGCCGTCGAGCCCGTGAACGACAGGGCGCCGATCCCGGGGTGGCGGGCGAGCGCCCGGCCGGCTTCCGTGCCGTGACCGGGCAGGACGGTGAGCGTGCCGTCCGGCAGCCCCGCCTCCGCCGCCAGCCGGGCCAGGTGCAGCGCCGAACGGGGCGTCGCCTCGGCCGGCTTGAGCAGCAGGCTGTTGCCCGCGGCGAGCGCGGGGCCGATCTTCCAGGCGGCCATGGCGAGCGGGTAGTTCCACGGGAGGATCGCCGCGGCCACCCCGACCGGTTCCCGGCTCATCAGGCCGAGGTGGTCGTGGCCGGTGGGTGCGATGCGCCCGAAGACCTTGTCGGCCGCCTCCGCGAACCAGCGGATCGACTCGATCGCGCCAGGTACGTCCCCGGTGCGGCAGTCCGTGATGGGTTTGCCCGCGTCCTCGCAGTCCAGCCGGGCCAGGATCTCGGCGTCGCGTTCCATCAGCTCGGCGAGGCGCAAGAGGACCGCGGCCCGCTCCCGGGGCTGCCGACCCGCCCACACCCCGCTGTCGAAGACCCGGGAGGCCCGGCCCACGGCCGTGTCCACCTCGTCCGCGGAGGCGGCGGGCAGGGTGTCGAGCGTCTCCCCGGTGGCCGGGTTGACGACCCTGAGCAGCCGGTCGTTGATGTCCGTGGTCACGGTCATGCCTCCTCCACGAGTTCCCAGCGCCCCTCGACCTGCCGGGCCAGTCCTCTGCGCCGCAGGTCCTCCAGGTACCGGGCCAGGCCGCGCTCGCCGCGCCTGCGGAACAGCGGGAGGAGTCTGGGCAGGAGGTTCGGCACCAGCATGGAGAAGCGGACCAGACGGGATTCGCCCGCGCGTGGATACGCCTCCAGCCGAGGCCGGTCGAGCATGCTCACCACCGCCGTGACGACGTCGGACGGCTGCTGCGGCGGGTCCTGGAACTGCAGGGAGTTGCCGCCGTCGACGGCCTCCCGGCGCAGCATCGGGGTGTCGGTGGCCGACGGCAGGACGGAGCCGACCCGGATGCCCTTGGCGCCCAGGTCCAGGGCGATGGACAGCATGGCACCGCGCAGCCCGAACTTCGACGCAGCGTAGATGGGGGTCTCGCCCTGGGGGAAGATGCCCGCCAGGGACACCGTGGTGATGACCCGGGGGTCGGCGGACGCCCGCAGCAGGGGGATCGCGAGCCGGGTCGCGACGAGCGGGGAGACCAGGTTGAGGTCGATCTCCCGCTCGATGCTCTCCACCGCGCGCACGTCGAACCGCTCGGTGCTGGTCATGCCGACGTTGTTGACCAGCACATCGAGGCGGCCGAAGGCGAAAGCGACATGTTCGAAGAGGTCCGCCACCCCTGACCGGTCCAGCAGGTCGCAGCCGAGACCGAGGTGACCGGCGCCGGGCAGGGCGTCCGCGACCCGCTTCGCACGCTCACCGTCGATGTCGACGACGACGCACACCGCGCCGCCGATCGCGAACCGCCGGCACAGCGCGCTGCCGATGCCGCCCGCGCCGCCGGTCACCAGTATCACCTTGCCGGTGCAGTCGTAGCCGCTCATGCCACGGTCTCCCGGCTGCGGACGGCCGGCACCGCCGGCGGGCGTCCCTCGGTGGGCCAGCCCATGGCGGCCGCGACCTTCTTGAGGTACTTGGTGTACGCGGCGCTGTCGACGTAACCGGTGTGGCGCGGGGAGTCCACGAACCTGAGGCCGCCGGACAGGTCCGGGCGGTCACTCCTGATCATCTGCGCGAACCGGTCGGCGTTCGGCATGCCCCGGCGCGTGTCCTGGACGAAGCCGGCGATCAACTGCGCCTGAGCGTCGAACAATTGGTAGGCGCCCGAGTTGGTCTCGATGAAGCCGACGCCGAACAGCCCCTCGTGCTCCCGGGAGAACGACGACAGATACAGGTCGGGGTGCTGCTCGTCGCCGAAGTAGCGCTGGGCGACGGGCACTTTGTGGACGTAGCCGGTCGCCAGCAGGATCAGGTCGAAGTCGTTGCTGCTGCCGTCGGCGAAGTGGACGGTACGGCCCTCGGCGCGCACGATGCCGGGCCGTGCGGTGATGTCGCCGTGCTGCAGGTGGTGCAGGAGCAGCGAGTTGACCGTCGGATGGGTCTCGAAGAGCTTGTGGTCCGGCTTCTGCAGACCGAGGCGGCGCGGATCGCCGTTGACGATCCGCAGCAGTGCGCCGAACAGCTTCTGCTCCAGCCACTTCGGCATCCGGGGACCGACGCCTTCGAGCGTGTCCACGGGCCTGCCGAACACATGCTTCGGGATGAACCAGTAGCCACGGCGCATGCTGATCTCCGCGTGGTCGGCGGCGCGGGCCGCGTCACAGGCGATGTCGCAGCCGGAGTTGCCCGCGCCGACCACCAGGACCCGCTTGCCGCGCAGTTCGTCGCTGCTGCGGTAGCCGACGGTGTGCCGGATCTCGCCGCTGAACTCACCAGGGATTTCGGGGATGTCGGGATGCCACTGCGAGCCCGTGCAGACCACGACCTGCCCGTGCCGGCTGGTGCGCCCGTCGGTGCGGGTGACCGTCCAGGTGCCGTCCGGGTTCTTCGCCACGTCACGGACCTCGGTGCCGAACTCGATCCGCTCCGTCAGCCCGTAAGCGTCGGCGAAGGACGTCAGATACGACAGGATCTGCCGCCGCGGAGGGTAGTCGGCGAAGTGGTCGGGCATCGGCCAGCCGCCGAAGCCCGAGAGGGTCTTGCTGGAGATGAAATGCGCCGACTCGTACATCGGGCTGCCCGGGTTGTCGATGTCCCACAGACCGCCCGGACCCGTGTGCCGCTCGATGTGTGTGCAGGGAAGCCGCCGCTCACCGAGCGCCCGTGCCACTGCCAGCCCCGCGGGACCCGCACCGATGACACATGTGTCGAACTCGGACTCCTTCACGAGTCCACCTCCTCTCGTCGCCACGTTTCGGCGTGGGAGGAACTTAGGCAGCGTGCGGGCGCCCGCGGACTGGCCTGCGCGGCCACAAAGAGGACTCCAGCGGCCAGCCCACTGACCGGCCCGGCGCGACACGCGCCGGAGACCGCGCCGCTCGGCCGGTGGTGAGCGGGGCGCCTGCGCCGGTGGTGCGCCGGTCGCCTGAGGTACCGCCCGGGTCATCCCGCTCCCGGCCGCGAGGGGCCCCGCCGCTGGCCGCCAGGGTCCTCCGTGTGGCCGTCGGTGTCCTCCGCCGGATCGGTCCGTGTTCCTACGGTTGCTCCAATTCGCGCAGGCCGACCCGTCCACGGTCCGCGACAGGACCCGTCCGCGGTCCGTGACTGGACCCGTCCGCGGTCCCGTCCACGGTCCGTGACTGGACCCGTCCATGGTCCGCGACAGGACCCGTCCGCGGTCCGTGACAGGAAGAGGGGCGTCCCCATGACCGCATCCGTCGGAGCGACGGCTCCGCCCCGGTCCGTGACAAGCGGCCCGCTCGCGGGAGCCCGCCGGGTCACGGCCACCGTGTTCGCCGCCCAGGGCGCGGCGGTGGCCGCCGTGTCCACCACCGTGCCCGCCGTGGAGAGCCACCTGGGACTGTCGTCCCTGGCGATGACCGCGCTCACGATCGCCCTGACGCTGGCCGCGGGCGCCGGCAGCTTCGCGGGCCTGGCGGCCGTACGCCGCTCGGGTCCCGTCGCCGTCATGCGCGCGGCGGTGCTGACCGCGGCCGCGGCCCTGCTGGCCGTGGCGTGGGCACCCGGCCGGGCTGTCGCCTCGGCGGCGTACGTCCTCTTCGGGCTGGCGCTGGGCGCCATCGACGTGTCCGTCAACACCCGCGCGGCCACCGTCGAACGCCACTACGGGCGCAGCATCCTCTCCTCCTTCTACGCCGCCTGGAGCGCCGCGGGCGTGGCGGCGGCGCTGCTCACGGCGGGTGTCTCCCGGCTGGGCTGGCCGGTCCAGTACGTCCTGACCGCGCACGCCGCACTCGTGGCCCTCCTGGCGCTGACCGTCCGGCCCCACGCCCTTTTGCCCGCGCTCTCCTCGTCCGGCCACGGTCCGGCGCCGGACGAGGAGGTCCTGGGCCGACGGGTCTGGGCGCGGCTCGTCCCCTTCGGCGTCGTTCTCCTCGTCGCCTACGTCGTCGACTCCACGGTCTCGGCATGGTCGACCGCCTACCTTCACCAGACCCTCGCCGCGTCCCTGGCGGCCGCGCCGCTCGCATACGCGGCCTACCAGGCGGGCACGGTGACCGGCAGGGCGAGCGCCGACCTCATGGTCCGCCGGGTCGGGCCGGTGGCGGTGGTCCGGGTCGCCGCCGTGCTCGCGGCCGCCGCTCTGGCCGCTCTGGCAGCGGCCCCGAACTGGTCGTACGCAGTCGTCGCGGCCGGGTGCGCGGGTCTCGGAGTCGCCGCCCTCACCCCGCTGTGCGTCGCCGCGGCGGGCCGGCTGCGGCCCGGTGCCCCCGAGACGGTGCTGGCCCGGCTCAACGTCTTCAACTACGTCGGCGTGCTCGTCGGAGCAGGTGCGAGCGGGGGCCTGGGGGCGACCGGCCACTTCCGCATCGCCTACGCGATACCCGCCGCACTGGCCCTGGCCCTGGTGACCACGGCAGGTTTCTTCCGGACCGACGGCACCCGGGCCGCCGCGGGTGTGGACACCGCATTGCCCCGGATCAGCACACGTTCCTCCCGGGGCCGTACCTCCTGACTGCGAGACGCTCGGACGCTCCGCACCTCTGATGGGTTCTGATCTGGGGCGGCCCGGGTTGCGTCATGGGCGATGCGCGACGGCGGGCGTGCCGGTCGCCGCCGCGCGGATCGCCTCGATGTGCAGGTCGACCTGGGCGGCGAAGAGTGCGTCCGGGTCGCTGCTGATGGCGAGAGCCGGCAGCCGGGAGGCGCGGGGCTCGGCGCGGGCGATGTTGGCGTAGAGGGCGGCGAGAGCCGCGTCGTCCTTGCGGCGGGTGTCCTCGTCGAGGGACTCGCGCATGGCGTCGACCGTGTGCAGGCCCATCAGAGTGTCGGTGAACAACTCGTAGTGGAAAAGCGCCTGTTCCTGGGTCAGCCCGGCGTCGAAGAGGAGCCGGAGGACGGCCAGGGCCACCCCCTGGTCACCGGGGCCGCCCGTGTTGCGGTAGCCCAGCCAGGCGAGGGTGACCGCGTGCCGCCGGCCCACCTCCCGGCCCAGCAGGGCGATCCGGTGCAGGTCGGCCGCCCAGTCCCCGCTGGGGGTGTAGCGGTCGGTGATCTCCACGAATATCTGGTCGGCCAGGGCGAGCATCAGCTCGTCCTTGTCGCGGAAGTGCCGGTAGAGCGCCGTGGCGACGACACCGAGGCGGGCACCCAGGGAACGGAAGGACACGCCGGCCGGGCCCTCGGCGGTGCTGATCTCCACGGCCGCCTCGATGATCTGCTCCCGCGTGAGCGTGCTGCCACGGCGTCGCCCTCCGGTGGTTCCGGCCGATCCCATGGGATCACCTCCCTGTCCAAGCTGCCGATGATGCCGGCGATGATCCTAGGGAACCGTCTGGTGAGCGGTCCAGACAGCACCCTAGACAACAGTGTTCACATTACTGTTCAATCGGGGCCACGTCGACGCCACGTACCCCTTCCGGCGCCATCTTCCTTCCGCCAGTTCCTTCCGCCGGCACAAGCGGTCCTTCTCCGCCCGCCGCCCGTCCGGGGGCGCGGACACTCCCCGCACCCACCGCGATCGCGCACCTCGCTTCCCTCCTGGAGACCTGGGATGCCCCTCCCCGTGCACCGTGCCGAACCCGCTCCCGTCCCCGATTCCGCGACCCAGGTCATGGTCGCGATGCGGGACGGGGTGCGCCTGGCCACCGACCTCTACCTGCCGTCCGACCACGCAGGCCGTCTTCCCGCGGCGCTGGTCCGGCTGCCGTACGACAAGAACAGCCGCTACGTCTTCATGGACCGCATCGCCGCCTACCTGACCGCGCGCGGCTACGCGGTCGTGGTCCAGGACGTGCGGGGCAAGTTCCGCTCCGAGGGCGAGACCATGCCCTTCGTCCACGAGGCCGACGACGGCTACGACACCATCGACTGGATCGTCCGCCAGGAGTGGTCCAACGGGCGGGTCGGGATGTTCGGCGACTCCTACTACGGCGCCACCCAGTGGGCGGCCGCCTCCGCCGGGCACCCGGCGCTGAAGGCGATCGCCCCGCGGGTCACCGGCGCGGACGGCATCCGCCCCGACTACTGGGAACGCGACGGTGTCACCCAGCTCTTCGGCGCCCTCTACTACGCCGCCTACTGGACCGACCGGTGGGTGTACGAGTTCCAGCCCGACCTGACCCGCCGTCCGCTGATCCAGGCGATGGAGGAGATAGCCGACGGCATCGGCGCCCGCCCGGCCATGTGGGACTCCTTCGTCCCCGAGGTGAAGGCGCTGCCCGCGTTCCCGTACGGCCATCCCTTCGACGGCCGTCCCCTGCCGGTGCTGCACCAGGCCGGCTGGTTCGACAACTGCCTCCAGCCCAGCATCGGCGACTGGGCCGAGCTGACCTCCCGCCCGGACTGGGCGCCCCTCCAGTATCTGCAGGCCGACTCGATCGATCACGAGAACTACCACCTGGACGACGTCCCGGTGCCGCCCGAACTCGACCACGCGGTCGTGGACTCCGCGGTGGACCGGCTGCTGCCGCGCCACCTGGACCCCCTCGTGGAGTTCTTCGACGTGTTCGTGAAGGGCGAGGGAACGCCGGAACGGCTGCCGCGGGTGCGCTGGCACCACGGCCACCTCGGTGACCGTACGGCGGACACCTGGCCGCCCGCCGGAGCGCGTACCCTGCGCCTCTACCTGGACGAGGGCGGCCTGCGGGCGGACGCCCCGGCCCGGGAACGGACCGTCTCCTGGGTGCACGACCCGGCGGACCCGGTGCCCAGTCTCGTCCCGGACACCTTCGCCGCGCTCCGGCACCACGTCGACGAGTCGCCCCTGCACGACCGCGCGGACGTACTGGTCTTCACCACCGACCCGGCGACCGAACCGCTGGACCTGGCCGGCCCGGTCCGGGCCACCCTCGCCGTCGGCACCGACGGCCCCGGCGCGCACGTCTTCCTGAAGCTGCTGGACGTGTCGCCCGACGGTGCCGCGCACGTGCTCGTACGGGGCCAGCGCCTGATACCGGGCGGCGCGCCCGCACCCGTCACCTTCGACCTCACCCACACCGGCTACCGGCTGCGTCCCGGACACGCGCTGCGTCTGCACATCGCCTCCAGCGACTTCCCCACCTACGTGCCGCACCCGGGTACGGAGGAGAACCCGTGGCTCGCCGCCGACGGCAGGACGACCACGCAGACCCTGGTCACGGGCGGGGAGCACGCCTCCCATCTCTCCCTGACCGTCGTCGACGCGGTGAGTCTGTCGTGACCGCGCTCCGACGGCTGCTCCTCGCGGTGCTCGCGCTCGCGCTGACCGGCTGTACCGGACTGCCGCGCGCCGAGCTCGGCAGCGCGACGCTGCGCAGCACCTCCGACCAGGCCACCGGCCCGCTCGACTCGCTGGTGTGGGACCTGCCCGCCGGTGAGCCGACCACCCTCGACTACCAGCAGGCGGGCGACTCGTCGCCGTATCTGGTGGTCAGCAACCTGTGCGACAGTCTCCTGCGCCTCAACCCCGACTTCAGCACCTCGCCCGCGCTGGCCCGCACGTGGGACCAGCCCGATCCACGCACGCTCGTACTGCACCTGCGCGACGACGTACGGTTCTGGGACGGCACCGCCCTCACCTCCGCCGACGTGGTCCACAGCCTGAAGCGGCAACTCGATCCGAACGCGATCGCCAACTCCTTCTTCGTCAACGTGAAGTCGATCGAGGCGACCGGCACCCACACGGTCACCATCCGCTTCACCCGCCCCGACGAGCTGTTCCTCAAGGAACTCGCCACGACCGCGGGCACCGTGGTCGAGGCCCGCTACGCCCAGCGGGCGGGCAAGAAGTTCGGCACCGCGGCAGGCGGTGTGATGTGCTCCGGCCCCTTCGAACTGGCCGCCTGGAAGTCGGGCGCCGGCATCGAGCTGAAGGCCAACCCCCACTACTGGGACGCCCGTTACCGGGCCCACGCCCGCAAGGTCACGCTGCTCTTCGTCACCGACACCACCGCGCTGACGCAGGCCCTGGCCAGCGGTGCCATCGACGGTGCCTACGACGTCCCCAACGCCGCGCTGCCCACCCTCAAGGGAAGCGTGGCCGGACAGCTCTACTTCGGCCCCAGCCTCAAGTCCGTGCAGGTGGCGCCGCTCCAGGACAAGGGCATCGCCGCGGAACCGGACATCCGCCGCGCGCTGTCCCTGGCCGTCGACCGCGGACAACTGGCCGACACCGTCTACCGGGGCGCCGCCACTCCCAGTACCACCGTGCTGCCGGCCACCGGCTGGGACCCCGAGGCCCGGACGGTCTACCAGAAGGCCGCCGCCGAACTGCCGCTCGCCCACGCCGCACCCACCGCCGCGGACCTGCGCAAGGCCCGCGCCCTGGTCGCGAAGCACCCCGGCCTCCGCTCCGGCATCCTCGCCGTCGCGGCCGGGAACCAGGACCAGGTCAACGCGGCGGCCGTGATCCAGCAGGCGGCCCGGTCCATCGGCATCACGCTGACGATCCGCCAGCTTCCCGCCCTGCAGTTCTCCAGCATGTTCTACGACCCCGCCTACCGGCGTGGGCTGGACTTCGTGCTCGCGGAGGCCTTCCTGGACATCCCCGATCCGCTGGACTGGATCCCCAACCTGGTCCTGCCGGACGCGATGTTCAACTGGGCCGGTTTCGACGACCCGGCCGCCACGGCGGCGCTCACGAAGGCGCAGCAGACCCTCGACCCGCGCGAGCGCGCCGCGCTGATCACCGGCGCCCAGCGCCGCTGGGAGGCCAGGACCCTCGCCGTACCGCTGCTCTCCCCGTACGAGGTGACGTACATGAACAAGCGCATCACCGGCGCCACCACCTCCTTCGCCCAGACCTTCGCCCCGTCCCTCGCGCTGATCGGCAGCAGGTGAGTGTGATGAAACCCTTCGCCCGTACGGCGTCCACGGCCCTGCTACGGCTGCTCGGGGTCGCAGGCAGCGTCCTGGTCGCCGCGTTCGCCCTGTTCGCCGCGCTGGCCGCGGCGCCCGGCGACCCCGCGAGCCGACTCGCCGGCACGCACGCCTCCGAGCGCACCCTGGACGCCATCCGCCACCGGCTCGGTCTCGACCAGCCTCTCCCGGTCCGCTTCTGGGACTGGCTGACCGGCCTCTTCCACGGCGACCTCGGCACCTCGCTGACCTACCGCCAGTCCGTCTCCTCGCTCATCGGCCCCCGCGTCGGCGACACCCTGCTGCTCGTCGGGTACGCCGCCGCCCTGATCCTCGCCTTCGGCCTGGGCCTGGGCATCTGGGCCGCGCTGTCCCGCCGTACCGGCACGGTCATCACCGCGCTCACCGGCGTCGGCCTCGCGGTGCCCTCGTTCGTCGCCGCGTCCGCGCTCGTCGCACTGCTGGCGGTGAAGGTCCACTGGTTCCCGGCCCTGGGCGGCGGCGGGCCCTCCCTCGGCGACCGTCTCCAGCACCTGACGCTGCCCGCCCTCACCCTCGCGCTGTCCTCCGCCGCCTACCTCGCCCAGATGACCAAGGCGGCCGTACGGGAGGAGGCCGACCGCGAACACGTCGAGACCGCGCGCAGCCGCGCCCTGCCCGCCCGCCGGATCCTGCGCCGTCACATCCTGCGCAACGCCATGATCCCCATCAGCACGGCCGCGGGCCTGACCGTCGGCGGGCTGATCGCCGCGGACGTCGTCGTCGAGCAGGCCTTCGGGCTCAACGGCCTCGGGGCGACCCTGGTGGCCGCCGTGGCCCAGAAGGACACCCCCGTCGTCCAGGCCGTCGGGCTGCTCATGGTCGTGGTCTTCATCGTCGTCAACGCCGCCACCGACGCCCTGCAGACGGCCCTCGACCCGAGAATCCGGGCGGTGAGCTCCCGATGAGCAACGTGTCCGCCGCACGGCTCGGCACCCGCGGGCCGACCCTGCGCCTGCCCCTGCGCGGCGCCTCCCCCTCCACCAAGGTCCTGACCGCCCTGGCCGCGCTCCTCGTGGCGGTGGCCCTGCTCGCCCCCATGCTCGCCACCCACCGACCCGATGCCGTGAACATGGCGGACGCGAGCCGGAACCCGTCCGCCGCGCACTGGCTCGGCACCGACGCCCTCGGCCGCGACCTGTACTCCCGCCTGCTCTACGGCGCCCGGATCAGCCTGCTCGGCCCGGCGCTCGTCATCGCCGGGGCCACCGTGGGCGGTGTCGCCCTCGCCCTGCTGTGCGCCTGGCGGGGCGGCCGACTCGACCGGATCGTCGGCCGCATCAACGACATCCTCTTCGCGTTCCCCGGCCTGCTCCTGGCCGTCCTCGCCGTCGCCGTGCTCGGTTCCGGACTGACCGCGCCTGTGGTGGCCCTGGCGATCGCCTACCTGCCGTACATGGCACGCATCGTGCGCGGGGTGGCGGTGCGCGAGCGGCGGCTGCCGTACGTCGCCGCCCTGGAGGCCGCCGGGATGTCGGCGTGGCGCATCAACCTGCGTCATCTGCTGCCCAACCTCGCGCCGTTCGTCGTCGCCCAGGCCACCGCCGCGTTCGGCTCGGCGCTCATCGACCTCGCCGGTGTGTCCTTCCTCGGGCTCGGTGTCCAACCACCCACCTCCGACTGGGGGTTGATGGTGTCGGAGGGCCAGTCCTCGCTGCTCGCCGGAGCGCCCGGGCAGAGCCTGATGGCCGGCGGCCTGATCGTCCTCACCGTCGTCGTCTTCAACCTCCTCGGGGACACGATGATCGCCCGCAGCCACCAGGAGACCCTGCGATGACCGCCCCCGTGCCCCTGCTGCGGGTCGACCACCTCGGCATCGACCTGCACCGCCGCCGCGAGGAACCCCGCACCCTCGTCCGCGACGCCTCCTTCGCCCTCGCACCCGGCGAAGCACTCGGTCTGGTCGGCGAGTCCGGCTCCGGCAAGTCGCTCACCTCCCGGTCGGTCATCCGGCTGCTGCCGCGGGGCGCCCGCCCGCGCGGCACGGTCGCCTTCGACGGCCAGGACATCCATGCGCTGCGGGGGGACCGGCTCACCCGTTACCTCGCCCACGACGCGGCGATGATCTTCCAGAACCCGCGGGCCCACATCAACCCGGTCCGCACCCTCGGCGACTTCCTCACCGAACCCCTCCTCTGCCACCACGGCCTGAACCGGGCCGAAGCGGAGGAGCGGCTGGTGCCGCTGCTGGCCGAGATCGGCATCCCGGACGGCCGACGCCGCCTGGGCCAGTACCCGCACCAGCTGTCCGGCGGCCTGCTCCAGCGCATGATGATCGCCTCCGCCCTCGTCACCGAACCGCGCCTGCTGCTCGCTGACGAGCCCACCACCGCACTCGACGTCACCACCCAGGAGGACGTCATGGCGATCCTCGACGAGCAGCGACACGATCGGCACCTCGCCCTGCTCTTCGTCACCCACGACCTGGAACTGGCCACCGCCGTCTGCGACCGCATCGCCGTCATGTACGCGGGCACCATCGTCGAGCAACGCCCCGCCGCCGCCCTGCACTTTGGCCGACGCCACCCCTACACGGCCGGGCTGCTCGCCGCCCGGCCCGGCCTGGGCGAGCCCGGCGCCCGGCTGCCCGTCATCCCCGGCCGGCCGGCAGCGGCCTTCGAGTCCCCCGAGGGCTGCCCCTTCGCCCCGCGCTGCGCCTTCGCCGAGGACCGGTGCCGCGCCGAACGCCCTGAACTGCGCCCCGACTCCGACGGCGCCGTCGCTTGTCACCGCGCCGACGAACTCGCCGGTGACCTCGACCGAACGAGGGAGGAAGCGTGACCGCTCTGCTAGAGGTCGACGGCCTGACCAAACGCTATGCCGGGCGACGCGACCAGGTGACCGCCTGCGAGGACGTCACCTTCCGGGTCCGCCGGGGCGAGGCCCTCGCCCTGGTCGGTGAGTCCGGCGCCGGGAAGTCGACGGTGGTCCGTCTCATCGCCGGGATGGAGCAGCCGACCAGCGGCCGTGTCCTGCTGCGCGGCAACCCGATCGACGCCCGCCCCAGGGGACGCACCGAGCGCCTGGCCCGGGCGGCGACGGTCCAGATCGTGCACCAGGACCCGTACTCCTGCCTCGACCCGCGCCAGACCATCGGCGCCGGGCTGGCCGAGCTGCTCCGGCTGCACGCCCGCCGTCTGGGCGGACGCCCCGCCGGGCCGGCGCGGGTCACCGAGTTGCTGGAGACGGTCGGGCTCCCCGGTCTCGCCGACGCCCGTCCCGCCCACCTCTCCGGCGGTCAGCGTCAGCGCGCCGCCATCGCCCGCGCGCTGGCCGTGGAACCCGACATCCTGCTCCTGGACGAAGCGGTCGCGGCCCTCGACGTCTCCGTCCAGGCCCAGATCCTCAATCTCCTGGCCGACCTGCGCGAACAGAAGGGAACGACGCTGGTCTTCGTGACCCACGACCTGGCCGTCGTCCGCCAGCTCTGCCAGGAGACCGTGGTGATGCGGGGCGGCCGCGTCGTGGAAGAAGGACCCGTCGCCCGGATCCTCACGACACCGCGGCATCCGTCACCCGGGCCTTGCTGGATTCCGTCCCACGGCCGGGCTGGCATCCCCGCCGGACGCGTCAGACGGACCTGAGCCGGTGACGGCACGGCGGTAACCGCCCGGGTGGGGGGCGAAGAAGGGTGCCGGACGGGAGAACTGCCAGTCCAGGCACCCTTTTTCCGCGCCTCCAGAAGAAGCCGAGCCTGCGTGGTGAGTACGACACCGACCCGGCGACGATGCGGCACGTCGTAAGGGAGGAGCGACCAGGGTCACCGGGAGTTGCTCCACCCGGTCGTGCTGGAATACGAGTCCAGCAGGTCCACCACGAAGACCAGGGTCGAGCCCGCCGGGATCGACGGCGACGGCGACTGATTGCCGTAGCCGAGACGCGCGGGAACGATGATCTCGCGCCGACCGCCGACCTTCATCCCCCTCACCCCCCGGTCCCAGCCCTTGATGACCTTGCCACCGCCCAGGGCGAACTTGAACGGCTGACCCCGGTCCCAGGAGGCATCGAACTCCTTCCCGGACTCGAAGGTCACCCCGACATAGTGGACCCGGACCACCATGCCCGGCTTCACCTCAGCCCCGTCCCCGACGACCAGGTCCCGGATGGTCAGCTCGGTAGGAGCGTCACCCTCCGGAACGACGACCTCGGGCTTCGTCGGTTCACTCATTGCAGCCTCGTCACTCTCCGTCGGAAGCCGTCGCACGGACCAGCCGGACACATGGACACTCCATGCAAGATGACCACGCTACCGAGAATGCCGGCCCCCGGAGCTCACCAGATCCGGCGGGCGCACGTGATGATCTTGCGCACAACAGATGAACGCGACCGGCACACAGCGTCGCTCAAGGTGGTGACAGCGTGATGCGTCGTAACTTCCGTGCGGGCTGCCTGGAGGGCAATGACGCCTCCAGGCAACCGATTTGAGTCCTAGAAGAACCCGAGCTTCCGTGGGCTGTACGAAACAAGAAGGTTCTTCGTCTGCTGGTGGTACACGGCGCACATGGCTCTGACCTGTACGAATGCCAGCTTTCAAGCATGGAGGGCTAGCTCTGGCCCGTATATGGTCCGGATCTTGATCGCGAACTGGGCGAGGACGGAGGTGGAGAAGGGCTCGCTCTGGATCAGGCGGGATGCGCGAAGCCAGTGGGACGACTAGATCTTCTTGAAGTCGTCTATCTGGGGGCGCTGACCTGACGTGATGCTGCCGGGAACGTCTCTGGTCTGGGCTGATCCGTCTTTCTGGGTCTTTCACGCTTGTGCCCGGTTACGCAGACGATTCTCCCCATGCGCTCCCCAGAGCCGCTCGTACTCCCCGGATTCTCCCCAGAGAATGGCTCCGCGCGTGGTCGGTGGGGCGTGCTGGCGAAGCTGCTCCGGGGGATCAGATGATCACAGGCGGTTGCTGCCAAGGGCTGATACGGCAGCCGTCGGCAGCCGGTTCCACCATCTGCGTGCCCCTCCATGATCTCAGGATGACGCTGACTCACGGCAGAGGATGTTGCCGCGGACGACGGCGCGGGCGGCACCGCCCTAGGAACGACGGCGATAGCCCACGCCCGTGGCGGGAGCCACGGCTGCGACCCGGACGCCCAAGCCGCCCACGGCGGAGCCCCCCGTCGGCAGGGAGCACATCGAGACCGCGACGTCGCCGTCGATGGCGTTCGAACTACCCCTGCGCGGCGGAGCCCACGCCGGTTGCCGCACCACACGGACGCCACGCACGGAACCCGGCGTACAGTCCGACTCGTCTGCCGTTCTTTATTTCCGCAGGCCAGACGCCGTGTTTACTAGTTAAACAAACCCGCCGGGTCGAATCCGGACTGTAGGTATCGTCGTTTCTGTCTGTCGCTCATGCGGCGCATCCCGGCATTCCGGGTGTCAAATGCGGTCCAGGGTTGCCCTGGAGCAGACATCTCGGCACCGGATGCACTCAAAGTACATGTACGGGCTGTCTCCTGCCGACCCACTCTGGCTGAACTCGATCACTGATGGTGCGTCCGGCGGTGGAGCCTGGAGGCGATCGCTGGCGAGAGGGTCTTGCTGACTGCTCCTGCCGGGAACCACCGGTTGCCCTGTGTGTGCGGGTGGCTTGCTGACGTGCCACTGCCAGTTGTCACCCACATCGACGAGTTCCTCGCCAGCCTGACAATCCCCGGCTATGACGGAGAAGCCCCCCGCCTTTGACGGGCGGCTGTGGCGGGTTGCTCACATGCTCAGAAAGTGAGGACCACTCGCCCCCGCAGGCCGCCTGCCTCCACCAACCGGTGTGCCTCGGCCGCCTGTTCGGCTGGCAGCGTCCGTGCGACGCGCAGGGTCAGCCGGCCTTCCTCCGCCAGTTGCCGGAGTCGCTCGAGCTTGGCGTTTTCGCGTGCGTACTGCGGCACGAACGTGTGCTGGACGGTGATTCCGCGCTCTTCGGGAACGTCGACTCCGCCGGCCGATGACACCACCCTGCCGCCGTCGCGCACCGCGTGGATGGCGAGGCCGGCAACCCCTGCGGTGTCGACGAGCCCGTCGATGCCGTCGGGCGCCTCCTTGCGCACGAGCTCAGGGAAGTCGCTCCCGCGCGGCAGTACGACGTCGGCGCCCAGGGCACGCACCAACTGCTCGTCCTTCGGCGCCGCGTCGGCGATCACCCGGAACCCGTCCGCCTTGGCCAGTTGGACGACGTACCCGCCGACCGCACCGGCCGCTCCGGTGACGGCGATGGTGGCGCCGACCGGGAGTTCGAGCAGGTCCAGTGCCATGCGGGCTGTCAGACCGTTCATCGGCAGTGTCGCGGCCTCCGGATGCGCCGTGCCCGCCGGTGCTCGGACCACCGACTCGGCGGGGACGACCAGGTGCTCCGCGTACGCGCCGTGCGTTCCGGACACGACCGCGACGGCCATGACCCGGTCGCCGACCCGGAGTTCGGTCTCCACCGCCTCGCCTATCCGCTCGACCACGCCCGCCGCGTCCATACCCGGGACGTAGGGCGGCTCGGCGTCGGAGACGAAGGCGATGCCCTTGCGCACCAGCACGTCGACCGGGTTGACCGCTGCCGCGTGCACCCGGATGCGTATCTCACCCGGCCCGGGTTCGGGAACGGGGAGGTCCAGGACACGCAGTACTTCGGGTCCGCCGAATTCGGTCAGTCCTATGGCTTTCATGGAAGGCGGCACTCCTGCTGATCTTTGGCGTACGAGGTACTACGAGGTCGTACGCGGTAAACGGGATTGTCTGTGGTGCGGACCGGACTGGTCACTCCACGTTCGCGCTACCGGCCAGGCGGATCTCCTCGCTGTCGAGGTCGGCCTGGAGGCGGCGCAGGACGGTGTCGTCGATGTGGCGTTCGTCGCGGAGCCGGACGACGGTGGCGCGTTTGTGGCCGATGAGGGCCAGCCGCAGCGCGACGTAGTCACGATGCTGATGCAGGGCCGGATCGCCCGCGTCGCCCGCGCTTCTGGCCCGTACGCTCGACAAGTGCGCCTCGTACTCCTGACGCAGCCACTCGGCGATCTTCGGATTGGCACGCAGGTTGGCGGCCAGCTGCGGCATCGCCTTGATCGCTTCCTCCACCGCGGTGGTCTCGGCGAGGTCGTGTTCGTCGTCGACGGAGGTGTCGGGAGGCAGTTTCGCCCAGCGCACGGCCACCGGCAGCAGCAGCCCCTGAACCACCAACGTCACGAGGATGACGCCCGAGGTGACGAAGACGATGAAGCTGCGATCGGGGAAGGGCTCGCCGGAGTCGAGGGTCTGCGGTACGGAGAGCACCATCGCGAGGGACACCGCACCCCGGAAACCGGCCAGTCCGTTGACCACACGGCTACGGTGACCGACCCGCAGCATGCGCTGCTGGGGCCGGCGGTCGAGCGCGCGGACGAGGTAGGTGGAGGCGTACAGGAACGCGAAACGTACGGCGATGAGCACTACGCAGATGGCTCCGACGGCGATCAGCGCGTCCCGGAGGTCGGCACGGTCCAGGTCACGGACGGCGTACTGGAGTTCCACCCCGACCAGGACGAACAGCGCGCCGTTGATGAGGAACGTGGCCAGCGGCCAGAACGCCAAAGCCTGCGTGCGGTGTTCGGCCGGAATGATGCGGGGAGCGACCTGGGACATGATCAGGCCGCTGACGACCACCGCGAGGACGCCGGAGGCCTCGATGAGCTCGGCGAGCAGGTACGCGGTGAAGGGCGCCAGGATCATGACGAGGTTGCCCAGCAGGGGATCGGACAGGCGGCGCCGCAGGTTCATGTTGACCCACGCGACCGCCACACCGACAGCGGCTCCACCGCCGTAGGCAAGGAGGAACAGGCCGCCGACGTGCGGGACGCTCAGATGCTCCTCGCCGACCGTGATGCCGACGGCCATGCCGTAAACCACGAGGGCAGTGCCGTCGTTGACCAGGCTCTCCGCGCGCAGGATGGTGACCTGGCGACGGGGCAGGGCGCGGGCGAGGACGCCGACCGCGGTGGCGTCCGTGGGTGCCATGGCCGCGCCGAGCACCCATGCGGGTCCCCAGGGCAGCCCGAGGGCGTGTCCGGTCGCCGCGACGGCCCAGGCGGTGAGGATGACGAGCACCGTGCTCAGCTGCAGGATGCCGCGCAGGTTGGTGCGGATCTCCCGCAGGGAGGTGGTCAGGCTCTCCCAGTACAGGAGTACCGGCAGGAAGAGCAACAACACGACTTCCGGTGGCAGTTGGGCCTGCCGTACCTGTGGGATGAAGCCCAGGATCACACCGACGGTGAGCAGTACGACGGGTGGGGCGATGCCGAGCCGCTGGCCGACGGCGTTGCCCACCAGCACGGCCACGCCCAAGAGCACGACGAGTTCGAGACCGAGCAAGGTGTTTCTCCTGGAGGGGAGTTACGGGGAGGGTGAGGGTGGGGTCAGCCGGCGGGAACGAGCTTGAGCGTGGTGTCCCGTGCGGCCACCAGCGGGTCGACGTAACTCGCGTCGTACCGGCCGTACTTGGCGCGGTAAGCGGCGTCGATACGGTCGTTGGCGTCGGCATCCGTGACCCCGACGAAGGTGACGTCCTTGGCCACGCCACCGGAGCGGATGTGGCCCTCAAGACTTGACCGGGCCGCCCGGTACCAGGACCCGGCGCTGCCCCGGAAGGAGCGGACGTAGAGGTCGTCGCCGTCGCGGACGACCCAGATGGGCAGGGGCTCGCGCGGCGTTCCGTTGCTGCGCAGCGGGGAGATCCGCAGTTCGTCGGCGCGTTCGATCCGGGTCAGTTCGTCGTTGGTCCACGTGGTCATCGGGTACCTCCTTCGAAGGCGTGGTGGTGGGTCAGGGGGTGAGGAGGGTTTTGATGGCGCGGCGTTCGTCCATGGCCTTGTAGCCCTCGGCGACCTGGTCCAGGGGCAGGGTTAGGTC
>NZ_JBIWOA010000042.1:0-95902 GCF_044767525.1 Streptomyces sp. NPDC101234
CCTGACCAGAAGACCAGACACCCGGCGGCCCACAGCCACCGGGCACCCAGCCCTGCCCAAACACCACCTGACCTGCACCTATTTACGCGTCAGAGCGGCTCGAACTGACCCCGACGGCAACACTGTTGAACTCACGAGCAGCGGATTCAGTCCCTTTCGCCAAAGCCCTGAATCCACACTTCAGATGAGACATTTCCACAGGTCACAGACCTGCACAGTGGGGCGGGTGGGACTCGAACCCACGGCCGACGGATTATGAGTCCGCTGCTCTAACCGGCTGAGCTACCGCCCCACGGCGGCGTGTCGCGTACAAGTGTGCGCGCCGTCTGCCGCAGCATAGCCGCTCATACGATCTCCTGCTTCGGATGGTCGGCTTCTGCGGTCGTTCCCGACCTTGAGGACATCGTCGCAGGCCCAGCGGTTCCCGCGGACATGAAAAAGGACCCCGCAAGGGGCCCTCGTTCAGCATGCTCCCCCGACTGGACTCGAACCAGTAACCTGCCGGTTAACAGCCGGCTGCTCTGCCAATTGAGCTACGGAGGACCGAGCTCCCCCGACTGGACTCGAACCAGTAACCTGCCGGTTAACAGCCGGCTGCTCTGCCAATTGAGCTACGGAGGAATGCCTCGTTGCATCGAACGTACCTACCTGGGTATTCGCCAGGGGGCGCTCGCTCGCTGCGACACATACATTAGCGCAAGCAGGGGGGTGCTCCGCCAATCGGTACTCCTCCACGAGACTCCCCATGAGGGAAGGGTGGCCGTCATGCGCTACAAGCTCACGTTCGTCGTCGGGCTCGCTCTGGGTTACGTGCTCGGGACCAGGGCCGGACGCGAGCGCTACGAGCAGCTGAAGAAGTCCGCCCGCCAGGTCGCCCAGAACCCCGCGGTCCGCAACACCGCGGAGACCGCCGCCCAGCAGAGCCGCGAGATCGCCGGCAAGGCCTTCCACTCGGTCAGCGCAAAGGTCGGCGACCGTATGCCCGACTCGGTGGCGTCCCGGGTCCGCTCCCTGCGCGAGCGCAGCCAGGCCGACGGAGCCGACGACTGGGGCACCAGCAACACGTAGCGTCCACTTCTCGACGCGGCCGGCCCCAACCCCCCAGGGGCGCGGGGCCGTATCGATTTGCGGCTCCGCCGCACGGGCGCGACCAGCCCCCACGCACCCGCACCCGACACCCGGCCCTCCCCCGAACGGCTCCCGTCGGCCAAACCACAGCGGAGCGTGCGGCAGAATTTCGGGCATGGGGATAGTCGCCGGGTTGGACAGCTCACCCGATTTCACTCGCATCGTGGTCTGCGACGCGGACACCGGTGCGGTGCTCCGCCAGGGATACGCACCGCACCCGGTCGAGACGCCGGACGGCGCGGCGCGCCCCAGTGACGTCGACCCGCAGGCCTGGCTGCTCTCCCTCGGCGAGGCGGCCGGCGGCGGGCTCCTGGAGGGCGTGCAGGCCATCGGCGTGTCCGCGCAGCAGAACGCGGTGGTCCCGCTGGACGCCCAGGGCAACACCGTCCGCCCGGCCATGGTCGGCGGCGACAAGCGCGCCCAGGTCGCGGCGGCCGATCTCATCGACGCGCTCGGTGGGCGCGAGGCCTGGGCGCAGGCGGTGGGGACCGTCCCACAGGCCGGGCATCCGGTCACCAAGCTGCGCTGGCTGGCGAGGACCGAGCCGGAGAACGCCCGGCGGACCGCCGTACTGCTGCAGGCCCATGACTGGCTGGTGTGGCAGTTGCTGGGGCGGCCGGTCAGGAGGACCACCGATCGTGGGGGCGCCTCCGGGACCGGGTACTGGTCGGCGGCCACCGGCGGGTACCGGCCGGACCTGGTCGAACTCGCCCTGGGGCATCAGGTGATGCTGCCCGAGGTGATCGGGCCGTCCGACGCGGCCGGTACGACCCCGGAGGGGCTGCTGATCTCCGCGGGGACCGGCGAGACGATGGCCGCCGCCTTCGGGCTGGGGATCGGGTTCGGGGACGCCGTGGTGTCGTTGGGCGCCTCGGGGTCGGTCATGGCCGTGCACCCGGAGGCGCTCTCCGACAGCTCCGGCATGATCACCTCGCTGGCCGACGCGACCGGCATGCATCTGCCGGTCGTCACCACGCTCAACGCCGTACGGACCCTGCGCGGCACCTCCGAGCTGCTCGGGCTGCCCGATCTGGAGAGCCTGTCCGACCTGGCGATGAAGTCGACGCCCGGCTCGCACGGGCTGGTCATGCTGCCCTACCTGGAGGGCGAGCGGACGCCGAACCTGCCGCACACCGCCGGGACGCTGGCCGGGCTGCGGCGGGAGTCGATGAAGGCCGAGCATCTCGCGCGGGCCTCCTTCGAGGGGATGCTGTGCGGGCTCGCCGACGCGCTGGACGTGCTGCGCGGGCGCGGGGTGGAGGTACGGCGGGTCTTCCTGCTCGGCGGGGCCGCCGAGCTGCCGGCCGTACAGGCGGCGGCGCCGATGCTGTTCGGCGCGCAGGTCGTCGTACCGCAGCCGGCGGACTACGCGGCGATCGGGGCGGCCCGGCAGGCGGCCTGGGCGCTGGGTGTGTCGCAGGGCACACTGGACCCGCGCAACCCGCCGATGTGGCAGGGTCCGGCGGCGCAGGTGCTGGAGCCCGGGGACGAGCTGGCGGTCGGACAGGCGGTGCGGCAGCAGTACGTGTCGGTGCGGGAGCAGACCCATCCGGGGGCGTTCCGGTCGTAATGCCGCGAAGCACATCTGCGCTGCCGGGTTAATTCGGTTGAGGTAACGCGGGTGGAGTGTCGGACGATAGGGGCCTAGGGCAAGCGATCCCGCCCGTTCGGGCAAGCGACCCCGCCCCCACCGCCGACTCCGAGAGACGTAGCGTGCTCATACGACTTCTGCGGACCTATCTCAGGCCCTACAGGAAACCCATCTCCATCCTGGTGCTGCTGCAGTTCCTGCAGACCTGCGCCACTCTCTACCTGCCCACGCTCAACGCACACATCATCGACAACGGCGTCGTGAAGGGTGACACGGATTACATCCTGTCCTTCGGCGCCCTGATGATCGGCATCTCGCTCGCTCAGGTGGTGTGCAACATCGGTGCCGTGTACTACGGCGCCAAGACCGCGTCGGCGCTCGGCCGCGATGTGCGTGCCGCCGTCTTCGACCGGGTGCAGTCCTTCTCCTCGCGTGAGGTCGGTCACTTCGGGGCGCCCTCGCTCATCACCCGTACGACGAACGACGTACAGCAGGTCCAGATGCTGGTCCTGATGGCGTTCACCCTGATGGCGTCGGCGCCCATCATGTGTGTCGGCGGGATCGTGCTCGCCCTCGGCCTGGACGTTCCGCTGTCCGGGGTGCTGGTCGCCGTCGTACCGGTGCTGGGTATCTCGGTGACCCTGATCGTGCGCCGGCTGCGGCCGCTGTTCCGGGCCATGCAGGTGCGGCTGGACACGGTGAACCGGGTGCTGCGCGAGCAGATCACCGGCAACCGGGTGATCCGCGCCTTCGTTCGCGACGAGTACGAGCAGGGCCGGTTCGGGAAGGCCAACGGCGACCTGACCGAGATGCAGCTCGCCACCGGCAACATGCTGGCGCTGATGTTCCCGATCGTCATGACGACGGTGAACGTGTCGTCGATCGCCGTGGTCTGGTTCGGCGCCCATCGCATCAACAGCGGCCAGATGGCGATCGGTGACCTGACCGCGTTCCTCGCCTACCTGATGCAGATCGTGATGTCCGTGATGATGGCCACCTTCATGTTCATGATGGTGCCGCGCGCGGAGGTCTGCGCCGAGCGCATCGAGGAGGTCCTGGACACCGAGTCCAGCGTCGTCCCGCCGCTCGCCCCGGTCACCGAGCTGCGCCGGCACGGCCATCTGGAGATCCGCGGCGTGGGCTTCTGCTATCCGGGTGCCGAGGAGCCGGTCCTCAAGGCCGTCGACCTGGTCGCCCGGCCCGGCGAGGTGACCGCCGTGATCGGCTCCACCGGCAGCGGCAAGTCCACCCTGCTCGGTCTTGTGTCCCGGCTCTTCGACGCCACGGACGGCCAGGTCCTCGTGGACGGTGAGAGCGTCTCGGAGCTCGACCCGAAGCTGCTCGCGAAGACGGTCGGCCTGGTCCCGCAGAAGCCGTACCTGTTCGCGGGCACCGTGGCCACCAACCTGCGCTACGGCAACCCGGACGCCACCGACGAGGAGCTCTGGCACGCGCTGGAGGTGGCGCAGGCCAAGGGCTTCGTCGAGAAGCTGGAGGGCGGGCTGAACGCGCCCATCGCGCAGGGCGGTACGAATGTCTCGGGCGGCCAGCGGCAGCGGCTCGCCATCGCCCGTACGCTCGTGCAGCGCCCGGAGATCTACCTCTTCGACGACTCCTTCTCCGCCCTCGACTACGCGACCGACGCGGCCCTGCGCGCCGCGCTCGGCCGGGAGACCGCCGAGGCGACCGTCGTCATCGTCGCCCAGCGGGTGGCGACCATCAGGGACGCCGACCGGATCGTCGTCCTCGACGAGGGACGGGTCGTCGGCACCGGCCGCCACCGTGAACTCATGGCCGACAACGAGACCTACCGGGAGATCGTGCTCTCCCAGCTGACGGAAGCGGAGGCTGCCTGATGGCCGGGCCCATGGGACGCATGATGGCCGGGGGCGGCCCCGACACGCGCTCGATGGACTTCAAGAACTCGGGCAAACGACTGGTCGCCCGGTTCAAACCCGAACGCGTCACGATCTACGTGCTGCTGGTCTGCGTGGTCGCGAGCGTCACCCTCAACGTGATCGGCCCCAAGATCCTCGGCAAGGCCACCGACCTGGTCTTCGCCGGTGTCATCGGCAAGCAGATGCCGGCCGGCGCCACCAAGGACCAGGTGCTGGCGGGCATGCGCGAGCGGGGCCGGGGCACCGTCGCCGACATGCTCAAGAGCACCGACTTCACCCCGGGCAAGGGCATCGACTTCGGTCAGGTCGGCAACGTCCTGCTCATCGCGCTCTGTACGTACCTGGTCGCCGGCCTGCTGATGGCGGTGGCGACCCGGCTCGTCAACCGGTCCGTCAACCGCACGATGTACCGGATGCGCGAGGAGGTCCAGGCGAAGCTGTCCCGGCTCCCCCTGTCCTACTTCGACAAGCGCCAGCGCGGCGAGGTCCTCTCCCGCGCCACCAACGACATCGACAACATCGGCCAGACGCTCCAGCAGTCGATGGGCCAGCTCATCAACTCGGTGCTGACCATCATCGGTGTGCTCGCGGTGATGTTCTGGGTGTCCTGGCTGCTGGCTCTGGTAGCGCTGGCGACGGTGCCGCTGTCCTTCGTGGTCGCCACCCGCATCGGCAAGCGCTCCCAGCCGCACTTCGTGCAGCAGTGGCGTTCCACCGGCAAGCTGAACGCCCACGTCGAGGAGATGTACACCGGGCACACCCTGGTGAAGGTGTTCGGCCGCCAGGACGAGTCGGCGCAGCAGTTCGCCGAGCAGAACGACGCACTGTACGAGGCCGGGTTCAAGGCGCAGTTCAACAGCGGTGTGATGCAGCCGCTGATGATGTTCGTGTCGAACCTGAACTACGTGCTGGTGGCGGTCGTCGGCGGTCTCCGGGTCGCGTCGGGCGCGCTCTCCATCGGTGACGTCCAGGCGTTCATCCAGTACTCCCGGCAGTTCTCGATGCCGCTGACCCAGGTCGCCTCCATGGCCAACCTGGTGCAGTCGGGTGTCGCGTCGGCCGAGCGGATCTTCGAACTCCTCGACGCGGAGGAGCAGGAGGCCGACCCGGTGCCGGGCGAGCGCCCCGCCGAACTGCGCGGCCGGGTGGACCTGGAGCACGTCTCCTTCCGCTACGACCCCGAGAAGCCGCTCATCGAGGACCTGTCCCTGACGGTCGAACCCGGTCACACGGTCGCGATCGTCGGCCCGACCGGCGCCGGCAAGACCACGCTGGTGAACCTGCTGATGCGGTTCTACGAGGTCTCCGGCGGCCGGATCACCCTGGACGGCGTCGACGTCACCCACATGTCCCGGGACGAACTCCGCGCCGGGATCGGCATGGTGCTCCAGGACACCTGGCTGTTCGGCGGCACCATCGCGGAGAACATCGCGTACGGCGCCTCCCGCGAGGTCACGCGGGGCGAGATCGAGGAGGCGGCGCGGGCGGCCCACGCGGACCGGTTCGTCCGCACCCTGCCCGAGGGCTACGACACCGTGATCGACGACGAGGGCACGGGCGTCAGCGCCGGTGAGAAGCAGCTCATCACCATCGCGCGGGCGTTCCTGTCCGACCCGACGATCCTGGTCCTCGACGAGGCGACGTCCTCGGTCGACACCCGCACCGAGGTCCTGATCCAGAAGGCGATGGCCAAACTGGCGGACGGCCGCACGTCGTTCGTCATCGCCCACCGCCTGTCGACGATCCGGGACGCGGACACGATCCTGGTGATGGAGAACGGTTCGATCGTCGAACAGGGCGCACACGCGGACCTGCTGGCGGCCGACGGCGCGTACGCCCGGCTGTACAAGGCGCAGTTCGCGCAGGCGGTGGCCGAGGTGGACTGAGGTGGCCGGGCGCGGGTGGGTGAACTTCTCACCCACCCGCGCTGAAGCGCCCCTTCAGGGGTGCTGGGGGTACCCCCGGCCGAAGGCTGGGGGAGGAACTGCGCGGCCGGCCCCCACGCACCCGCACCCGGCGTCAGTCCAGATAGCCCCTCAGCTGGTCCGCAAAAGCATGGTCCCGGAGCTTGTTGAGCGTCTTCGACTCGATCTGCCGGATCCGCTCCCGCGTGACGCCGAAGATCCGCCCGATCTCCTCCAGGGTCCGAGGACGCCCGTCGGCCAGCCCGTACCGCAGCTGTACGACCTTCCGCTCCCGCTCCCCCAGCGTCGACAGCACCGCCTCCAGGTGCTCCCGCAGGAGCAGGAACGCGGCCGACTCCACCGGGCTCGCCGCATCCCCGTCCTCGATCAGGTCACCGAGGGCGACATCGTCCTCCTCGCCGACCGGCGCATGCAGCGACACCGGTTCCTGGGCGAGGCGGAGTACCTCGCCCACCCTCTCCGGCGCCAGATCCAGGTGCGCGGCCACCTCGTCCGGTGTCGGCTCGTAGCCCCGCTCCTGGAGCATCCGGCGCTGCACCCGCACCACCCGGTTGATGAGCTCCACCACGTGCACCGGGACGCGGATCGTGCGGGCCTGGTCGGCCAGCGCACGCGACATCGCCTGGCGGATCCACCAGGTCGCGTACGTCGAGAACTTGTAGCCGCGGGCGTAGTCGAACTTCTCGACGGCGCGGATCAGGCCGAGGTTGCCCTCCTGGACCAGGTCGAGCATGGTCAGGCCCCGGCCGACGTACCGCTTCGCCACCGACACCACCAGCCGCAGGTTCGCCTCGATGAGGCGGCGTTTGGCCATGCGGCCCATCACGACCAGCCGGTCGAGGTCGAGGGCGAGTTCGCCGTCCAGGCCGGGGTCGGCGACCAGCTTCTCCTCGGCGAACAGGCCGGCCTCGACCCGGCGGGCGAGTTCGACCTCCTCGGCGGCGGTGAGCAGCGGGATACGGCCGATCTCGCGCAGGTACTGGCGGAACAGGTCCGAGGAAGGGCCGCCGGTGTCGGCGCGGGCGGCGGCGCGCGGTTCGGCGGGCTCCGGCTCCGGCTCCGCCGCGTCGGCCGTGAGCTCCTCCGGCGGCGGGCCCTCCGGCTCGGCCGAGGGCTCCCGCTCCGTCTCCGTCTCGGGGTGCAGCGCCACCCGGCTCTGCGGTGGCACACCGGCGTAGACGTCGGTCTCGGCTTCCGGCTCGTCCGTGAGCGTGCTGCTGTCTGTCTGGGTCAGGGTCTGGGTCTGCACGGGGGCGACCTCCAGGATGATCGCTGCCAGGGGGTGCGGCAGCGGTACTTCGGGAGCGGAGACGACGGCCTCGCCGCTGTCCGTCCCGTACGCGATGAGTGGAACGGCGGGGGTGTGGGACCCGTCCGGGACGGGCCGGCCGCGCTCCGAGGACTCAGGCACCGCAACCCAGTGTGGGGTAAGACACATCGCCGCCACGAGGGGCGTGCGGTGACTTTTTGCGTCCGGCTCGTGACCGCCTGCTCAGAGAGCGGCGGCGCCGTGTGCCCGCAGGGCCTGGTCGTACTGCTGGAGCACCCACAACTCGTTCTGTACGGCCGCGAGTTGTGCCGGGTCGGCGTTGCTGCCCAGCCGGGTGAGGGTGATCTGGATCTCGTGGATACGGCGTTCCACGGCCCGGCGGCGGACGGTCACGAGTTGCTCGCCCGCGTAGTTCTCGTCGACGGTGCGCCGCATGATCGCCTCGACGGCGAGTTCCGTGACCATGGCGCGGACGGTGTCGTCGGGTGCCGTATCGCGGACCCGGACCAGGTACTCCTGCGAGTCCTGGACGCCGTACTCGGCGCCGCCCGCCTCCATGATGGCCAGGCGTACGGCCGCGTAGGGCTCGGCGGTGAACTCGTCGATGCCGTAGGCGTCGAAGGCCGGGGAGACCAGCTCCGGGCGCTGCAGGGCGAGTTTCAGCAGCTCGCGCTCGGTGGCGAAGACGGCGTTGCGCAGGTTGAGGGCGGGGCCGGAGACGGCCGGGCGCGAGGCGCCGTTGTCGTACGACGGCTGCTGCGGGCCGCGTCCCGGGGCGGAGTTCCTGCCGCCGCCGGCGCCGCCCTTCTCGCGGGCCCAACGGGCCAGCTGGGCCACCCGCTTGACCACGAACTGGGTGTCGAGGATGCCGAGCATGCCGGCGAGCTGGACGGCGACCTCGTGCTGGGCGCCGCTGTTCTTGATCCGGGCGACGATCGGCGCGGCCTCGTCCAGGGCGGCCGCGCGGCCCGCCGGGGTGTCCAGGTCGTAGCGGGCGACCATCTGACGGAGCGCGAACTCGAAGAGCGGGGTGCGGGGTTCGGCCAGGTCGGCGACCGCCTCGTCGCCCTTGGCGAGGCGCAGCTCGCAGGGGTCCATGCCGTCGGGGGCGATGGCGATGTAAGTCTCTGCGGCGAACTTCTGGTCGTCCTCGAAGGCGCGCAGGGCCGCCTTCTGGCCGGCCGCGTCGCCGTCGAAGGTGAAGATCACGCGGGCCGAGCCGTTGTCCATCAGCAGCCGGCGGAGGATCTTGATGTGCTCGCCGCCGAAGGCCGTACCGCAGGTGGCGATGGCCGTCGTCACGCCGGCCAGATGGCAGGCCATGACGTCGGTGTAGCCCTCGACCACGACCGCGCGGCTGGACTTCGCGATGTGCTGCTTGGCGAGGTCGATGCCGTACAGGACCTGGGACTTCTTGTAGATCGCGGTCTCGGGCGTGTTGAGGTACTTGGGCCCGTTGTCGGCCTCGTACAGCTTGCGGGCGCCGAAGCCGACGACCTCGCCGCCGATGTCCCGGATCGGCCACATGAGGCGGCCCCGGAACCGGTCGATGGGCCCGCGCCGGCCCTCCTGCGACAGCCCCGACAGCAGCAGCTCCTTGTCGGTGAAGCCCTGGCCGCGCAGATAGCGGGTGAGGTGGTCCCAGCCCTGGGGGCTGTAGCCGACGCCGAAGTGGACGGCGGCGGCCTGGTCGAAGCCGCGCTCGGCGAGGAAGAGGCGGCCGGTCTCGGCCTCGGGGCTGGTGGCGAGCTGCTCCGCGTACCAGACGGCGGCGGTCTTGTGCGCCTCGACCAGCCGGATCCGCTCGCCGCGCTGGTGGGCCGGGTTGTACCCGCCCTCCTCGTAGCGCAGGGTGATGCCGGCCAGGCCGGCCAGTCGCTCCACCGCCTCCGAGAAGGAGAGGTGGTCCACCTTCATCACGAAGGTGAGGGTGTCGCCGCCCTCCTGGCAGCCGAAGCAGTGGAAGAGCCCCTTGCTCGGGCTGACCTGGAAGGACGGCGACTTCTCGTCGTGGAACGGGCACAGTCCCTTGAGGTTCCCGCCGCCCGCGTTGCGCAGCTGGAGGTACTCGGACACGACGGCGTCGATCGGGACCGCGTCCCGTACCGCCTTCACATCCTCGTCATTGATCCGTCCAGCCACGGGTGAATTCTACGGGGGCGGACCGACAGTCCCGTCGTCCGGAGAGAGCCCTGGGCCGTCAGGGCAGCAGGCTGTCGAGGGGGGTCTTCGGGTCTGCGAGGGCCTCGGTGTTCACCGGTTCCGCGCTGCGGACGAGCTTCTGGATGTCCTCTGTGACATCCCACACGTTCACGTTCATCCCGGCCAGCACCCTGCCCTCCTTCAGCCAGAAGGCGATGAACTCGCGCTTGCCCGCGTCGCCCCGGATGACCACCTCGTCGTACGACCCGGGCGGCGCCCAGCCGCTGTACTCCACGCCCAGGTCGTACTGGTCGGTGAAGAAGTAGGGCATGCGGTCGTACGTCACGTCCTGGCCGAGCATCGAGCGGGCCGCCGCCGGACCGCCGTTCAGCGCGTTGGCCCAGTGCTCCACCCGGAGCCGGGTGTCGAACAGGGCGTGCGGGAAGGAGGCCACGTCACCGGCGACGAAGATGTCCGGGTCGGACGTCCGCAGCCGTTCGTCGGCGACGACGCCTCCGCCGTACGCCCGGTCGGCGATCTCCAGCCCGGCCGCCTCCGCGAGGCCGATGCGCGGCGCCGCGCCGATCGCCGCGAGGACGTCGTGCGCCGGGTGCTCCTCGCCGTCGTCGGTGCGGGCGGCGAGGACCATGCCGTCCTGGCCGACGATCTCGGTGAGCTGCACCCCGAAGTGGAAGCGGACCCCGTGCTCCCGGTGCAGCTGGGCGAAGACGTTGCCCAGCTCGGGCCCGAGCACGCCGTGCAGCGGGGTCGGCCCGTGGTCGATGACGGTGACCTCGGCGCCGTACGTCCGCGCCGCGGCCGCGACCTCCAGGCCGATCCAGCCGGCGCCCGCGATGACGAGGTGCCCGTTGTCCCGGCCGAGGGCGGCGAGAACCCCCTTGAGGCGCTCGGCGTGGGCGAGGCGGCGCAGATGGTGGACGCCGGCCAGGTCGGTGCCGGGGATGTCGAGGCGGCGGGGTTCGGCACCGGTGGCGAGCAGCAGCTTGTCGTAGTGGACGAGCGTGCCGTCGTCACCGAACCGGACGGTCTTCGCGGCCCGGTCGATCCGGTCGACGGTCTGCCCGAGGTGCAGTTCGACGTCGTTCTGCGCGTACCAGGCGGGCTCGTGCACGAAGACGGTGTCGCGTTCCTCCTTGCCGAGCAGGTAGCCCTTGGAGAGCGGCGGCCGCTCGTAGGGGTGGTCGCGTTCGTCGCAGATCAGTATCACCCGGCCGCTGAAACCCTCGGCCCGGAGCGTCTCGGCCGCCTTCGCGCCGGCGAGTCCGCCACCGACGATGACGAATGTCTGGTCCGCGTCGACCACTTGAAGCCTCCTCGTAAGGGTGCTGCCACATATGCCGCCCACATGCGCCGCACTGTGAGCCTCCCGCACGCAGCGTGATGCGGGAAGAGGGAGTGACCTCCACTGGCACGATCATGACCCGATCAGGCCACGGAGGGTCACCATTTGTTCACATACGCCCCGTCAGCCTCGCATGCAATGACCGCGCGGAGGCGTCGGTGAGCGAGGCGATCTGATCGACGATCACGCGCTTACGGGCCCGGTCGTCGCCCGCCGCGTCGAACAGGGCCCGGAACTGCGGGTCGAGCCCGTCCGGCGCCCGGGCGGTGAGCGCGTGCGCGAGTTCGGCCACGACGACGCGCTGATCGGCCCGGAGTCTCTCCTGCTCGGCGCGCTGCATGACATACCGGTGGGCGATCGCCTTGAGCACCGCACACTCCGTCCGGGCCTCGCGCGGTACGACGAGTTCGGCGCCGTAGCGGGTGAGCCGGCCGCCGCCGTACGCCTCGCGGGTCGCGCCCTCCGCGGCCAGGCAGAAGCGGCCGATGAGCTGGCTGGTGGCGTCCTTGAGGCGGGCCTGGGCGACCGCGGTGCCGTCGTAGGAGTCCGGCCACCACTCCTCGCCCTGGAGCCGGTCGAGGGCGGCGGCGAGTTCGGCGGGGTCGGTGCCGGCGGGCACGTACCGGCCGATGGCCACGGCGAACACCTCCTGCCGTTCGGCCTCCGCGTACAGGCAGTTGGGGTCGATATGACCGGCGTGCAGGCCGTCCTCTACGTCGTGCACGGAGTAGGCGACGTCGTCGGACCAGTCCATGACCTGGGCCTCGAAGCAGGTGCGGGTGCCGGGGGCCTCCTTGCGGACCCAGTCGAAGACCGGCCGGTCGTCCTCGTACACACCGAACTTGGGGGACGCCGGGTCGGTGGGGTGCGCGCCGCGCTGCCACGGGTACTTGGTGGCGGCGTCGAGGGCGGCGCGGGTGAGGTTGAGGCCGACGGAGCCCTCCGGGGTGAACCGCTTGGGCTCGATACGGCTGAGGAGCCTCAGTGACTGGGCGTTGCCCTCGAAACCGCCGCAGTCGTCGGCGAACTCGTTGAGCGCCTGTTCGCCGTTGTGGCCGAAGGGCGGGTGACCGAGGTCGTGCGAGAGGCAGGCGGCCTCCACCAGGTCCGGGTCGCAGCCGAGGGCCGCGCCCAGCTCACGGCCGACCTGGGCGCATTCGAGGGAGTGGGTGAGACGGGTGCGGGGGCTGGCGTCCCAGAGCTGGGTGGCGGTGCCGGGGGTGACGACCTGGGTCTTGCCGGCGAGCCTGCGGAGCGCCGCGCTGTGCAGGATGCGGGCGCGGTCGCGTTGGAAGGCGGTGCGGCCGGGGCGTTTGTCGGGTTCGGGGGCCCAGCGGTCGGCTGACGCCGGGTCGTAGGCCGAAGGTGCGGGTGCGGGGACTGCCATGGTTCGACAGTACGGGGCGGTAGTGACAAATGGGTGTTTGGTGCGCCTGCTGATCTGCCGGGTTGGGTTGTCGGGCGGGTGCGGGTGCGTTGTGGCTTGTCGCGCCCACGCGGCGGAGCCGCACATTGCTGCAGCCCCGCGCCCCCGAAGGGGCGCGTTGCCGTGCCGTGTCTGCCCGGTGAGCCGCTTCTAGGCGGCTGCGCCGAGGGTCTGTGCGACGGACCGGCGGGCCGCGATGCGGGCGGGCACGGCGGTGAGGGCGGCTGTGACCAGCACGGTCGCGAGTGCGGCGCCGAACAGCCACCACGCCGGGGGGTACACCGTGTTCGCGGCGCTGAAGGGCCAGCAGAAGGCGATGCCCAGGGGGATGCCGACGACGGCGCCGGGCACGGCGGGCAGGAGTTGTGCGGCGGACAGCCCGGCCGTGACCTGTCCGGGGGTGGCGCCGAGTGCGCGTGCGACGGCCATGGTGTGCCGGGCCTCCCATGCCGTGGTCCACGTGGTCGTGAGGGTGTTCACGGCGGCGAGGACTACCAGCGCGGCGGCGACGGCGACGATCATGTGCCGGCTCTGCGCGTCCTTCAGGCTGCCCAGGTGGGGCGAGTCGATCCCGTAGCTCACCCGGCGCTGAACGAAGATCACCAGGAGTGCTGTGATCGTGATGACGGTGGCCGTGACGCTGCACGCCTGCAGGAACGCGCGGCCGGGCCGGCGGGCGATCAGGCGCAACCCGAGCAGGACCGGGACCGGCAGCACCGCGGCCAGTGGGGTCAGCCGGGCCCGCTGATCGGGGCGGCGTGGTGTGTCCGACAGGGCGGCGACGGTCTCGGTGCGCATGGCCCGCAGGGTCGGGCCGAGGGTGGTCAGGAGGGCCACGGCCAGGGCGACGACGGTGGTGACGGTGATGACGCCGCCGCTCGGCCCGGCGGAAGTGGTCAGCAGGCTTGCTGTGGGGTTGACGACGACGGGCTGGGTGAACCGCGCGGCCAGCAGACCGAGTGCGTCGGCGATCAGGGCCAGGGTCACGTATTCGGTGAGCAGGACGGCGGCGATGAGCCCGGGCGTGGCGCCGACCGCCTTGAGGAGTCCCACGCGGCGGGTCTGCCGGGCGGCGCGACCCGCGGCAAGGGTGGCCACGCCGGCGATCGCGAGGAAGCTCAGCAGCCAGCTGCCGACGACCAGGATGGGCTGGCTGCCCTCGATGATCGTGGCGTCCTGACCGATCATGAACTGCCAGCTCTGGAAGGTCGCGTGGACCGAGGGGCCGCGGTGCGCGTTCACGAACGCCTGGGTCGCGTCCGGGTCGCGCAGCTTCAGGTAGAGGAGAGAGGCCACCGGCAGATCCTCGGCGGCCAGCGCCCGGGTGTCCCGTTGGCTCATCCAGACCAGACCGCTGTAGTCGCTCGGCCCGCCCTCGGGACCGGTCAGCTGAGCGAACGGATAGACGGTCGTGGCAGCGCTCACGGCTGTCCCGACGACCGGCACCGAGCGGCCGGCGACGGTGACGCGGTCGCCGACCTGGACGCCCAGCGCGGCGGCGAAGCCGCGTTCGACCACGACGCCTCCGGGGCGTACCCAGGTACCGGAGGTCACCAGCGGGCGGTCCACCGGGCCCGGTTTCGCGGCGGCGGCCGTCACCACCACGTACGAGGTGGAGCCCTTCGCCGTGAGCTTCGAGTAGTAGTGGAGGTAGGGACCGCTGTGGGCGGCGACCGCGGGGTCGCCGGTCAGCGAGGCCTGGGTCGCGGTCGTGGCTGAGGAGTCGTCGGGGGAGACCGCCACCACGTCCGGCCCTGCCGTGACGGCGCGGGTGTGGCGGTAGAGCGTCTCGGTCGCACCGCCCAGCGCCCCGCCCAGGGCCAGCATGCCGGTGGCCACCGTGAGGGAGAGGAGAAGCATCGCGGCCTGGCCGGGATGGCGGCGTACGTCGGACCGGACGAGGCGGAGGACGAGCAGGATGCGGCCCATGACGGTCAGCCCTCCCACTCGAGGATGCCGTCCATCGGCTGTCCACGGTCAGCCGTCCGGGAGTCGTCGACGAGTCTGCCGTCGCGCATCGACACGAGCCGGTCCGCGGTGGCCGCGACCCGCTCGTCGTGCGTGACGATCACCAGCGTCTGCCCCGCCGCACGCAGGTCGTCGAAGAGCCGCAGCACGTCGAGGGTGGCCGCGGTGTCCAGGTTCCCGGTCGGCTCGTCGGCCAGCAGCACCAGCGGCTCGTTGGCCAGGGCGCGGGCGATGGCCGCCCGCTGGCGCTGCCCGCCCGACAGCTGCCAGGGCAGATGCCGGGCACGGTCGGCCAGCCCGACCTGCTCCAGCAACTGGTCCGCGCGACGCCGGGCCGCGCGCAGCGAGCCTCCGGCCAGCAGCACGGGCAGTTCCACGTTCTCCGCCGCCGACAGTTCCTCGACCAGGTGAAAGGCCTGGAAGACGAAGCCCACCGACCGGCGCCGCAGTTGGGCCAGGGCCCGTTCGCCGAGGGTGTCGATGCGCCGGCCGTCCAGCCACACCTCTCCGTCGGTGGGCCGCTCCAGGCCGCCCAGCAGGTGCAGCAATGTGGACTTACCGCATCCGCTGGGCCCCATGACGGCCAGCAGCTGTCCGGCCCGTACGTCCAGGTCGACACCGTCCACCGCGTGCACCAGGCTCTCCCCCTGGCCATGGGTCCTCGACAGGTCGCGGGCCCGCAGCACCGCGTCCAACTGGTTCATGCACCCTCGCTTTTGCTCTCGGCGTTCTCGGTCTTCGCCCAAAAGTGCTCGCAGGCCTGCAACCAGCGCAGGTCGGCCTGCAATCGCAGAGCGACGCCCTCCAGCAGCACACCGGCCGTCGAGCCGTCCGGCTCGGCCAGCAGCGCGCGTTGCGTCTGCCGCAGGCGTCCCATCAACTCGCGGCGATGCAGGTCCACCAACTCCACCGGATCGGCCAGCCGGGCCGCTCGCGCCACCGCGAGCTTCAGGTGCAGCTCGGTCAGGTCCTGCTTCGGCCAGTGCACCTCGGTCAGCCAGGCGGCCACCCGCTGCTGTCCCGCCGGGGTCAGCGCGTACACCTTCCGGTCCTGCGGCCCTTCCGCCGGTTCACGGACGACCAGTCCCGCCCGCTCCAGCCGGGCCAACGTCACATAGATCTGGCCCGCGTTCATCGACTCACCGAGCGGACCGAGTGCCCGCCGCAGCCACTCGCGCAGGTGGTAGCCGTGCGATGGCTCCTTCGCAAGCATCGCCAGCACCACGTCCTGCATACGTCCCCCTAACGGCTGGCCCATAGATAGCGGTTAGCCGTCAGAGGAGTCAACCGAGGCCCGGAGCAACGGCACGCCGGCGCCCCGGGACGGACACCCCAGGGCCTGCCCGACAACGCCCAGGACCGTAGCGACGACGCCTGTCGGGGGCGGTGCGGGACACGGTCCAGGACGCGCCGTCGGTGGCGGATGCTGCCGCCGGGCACGAGGATGGCGCTCTGGGCGGCGCGGCGACCCTCGGCGGTCAGCCCGATCCCCGCGCGGCGACCATCGGCCCCGTACCGGGTGCGTTCGACGAAGCCGCGTTTTCCCGTGCGGGTGACCAGCACCACCACACCCGCGCCCGGGGCGCACTCATCGACGGCTTCGACGGCTACAACCGCGCCTACCCCAAAGCCGTGAAGAACGCCCCGGCCTTCGTCTACCGGGAGTGGAACTGACAAGGCCGCCGGGATCATCAGTCACGGCGGCTGGGTCGCCGGAGCCCGGGCCGCCGAGGCGCTGCGGCTCGCGCCGAACTCCAGGTGGCCACGGTCCGCGCCCGGCCCACCATCTCGACACGCCCCTCGTTCCACACCGCGGCGCCTTCGTCCCCCAGGAGGGCCTCGACACCGCAGTGGGCGGCATGCTCGACCAGGTGATCGCCTGGTCCGGCGCGTCGCAACTGCCGGACACGGCCTAGGCGACTGCCGGCAGCTCGGCTCCCAGTGCTTGCTCGTAGCGGTGCAGGATCAGAGCCGCCATCGCGTCGTGGGCTCCGAGCGGTGCCGCCGCCATCCATGGGGCGTGGGCCGCGCACTCCGTCGCGAAGCGGCCGGGGGCCGTGAAGTAGGAGGCGATGGCGATGCGGTGGCGGCCCCTTGCCCTCAGGGCGGTGAGCGCCTCCTCGACCGTCGGGGTCGCCGCCGACGCGTAGGCCGGGACGACCGGGACGCCCAGGCGTTCCGAGAGGAGCTGGGCCGTGTGGTGGGTGTCGAGCCTGGACTCGGGGTCGCGGGAGCCCGCCGCCGCCAGGACCACGGCACTGGCGGGCCGGTGGCGCCAGCCCGCCTCCAGCAGGCGGGCGTGCAGGGTGTCGACCAGGAGGGGGTGCGGGCCCAGCGGGGCGGCGACGCGGGTCCGGGCCGGGGAGGCCGCCGCCATCTCCGGGATGTCCTGCTTGACGTGGTAGCCGCGGCTCAGCAGCAGCGGGACCAGTACGGCGGGGGTGTCCCCGAGGGCGGCGAGGGTGTCCGGGAGCAGCGGCTCGTTCAGCTCGATGTGACCGAGGTGCACGGGCAGACCGGGGCGCAGCTCGCGCACCCGGTCCATGAGCGCCCGCACGGTGCTGAGCGCCCGCGGGTCGCGGCTGCCGTGGGCCACGAGGACCAGGGCGGGCGGGCCGGGGCGCGGGGAAAGGTCGGTCACCGTCATGCGAGGATCCTCGCCGGACGAGATTGCACACCCGTTGCCTGACCGTCACGACTGTTTTCCGGCGCTTCACGTCACGAACCCGCACGGTGTGAGCGAACCGGAACATCCCGCGCTGCGTCCTCCAAGGTCGAAGCCCACAGGGGGGAACCACCGTATGAAGATCCGCCGACCGCGTCTGCCGCGCACCCTCACGGGCCGACGGCGCCTGATACAGGGCGTGATGGCCGGATGCGTACTGGCGCTGCTGCCGGTCACCTGGCTGTATGTGTCGACGGCCGGCCGGCTGCACACGGTGGCGGACGTGCCACGCACCGGCGTGGCGGTGGTCTTCGGCGCTGGCCTGTGGGACGGCGAGCCGTCGCCGTACCTCGCGCACCGCCTGGACGCGGCGGCGAAGCTGTACCGGGCGGGCCGGATCAAGGTCGTCCTGGTCACCGGCGACAACAGCAGGAAGGACTACGACGAGCCGGACGCCATGCGCACGTACCTCACGAAGCACGGGGTGCCGGCCGGGCGCATCGTCAGCGACTACGCCGGCTTCGACACCTGGGACTCCTGCGTCCGGGCGAAGAAGATCTTCGGCGTGGACAGGGCCGTACTGATCAGCCAGGGGTTCCACATCCGGCGGGCGGTGGCGTTGTGCGAGGCGGCGGGGGTGACGTCGTACGGGGTCGGGGTCGACGACAAGCACGACGTGACGTGGTACTACGGCGGGACACGCGAGGTCTTCGCGGCGGGGAAGGCGGCCCTGGACGTCGCCTTCGAGCCGGACCCCCAGTTCCTGGGGAAGAAGGAATCAGGGGTTGCGAACGCCCTGGCTGCAGCGCGCCGTTAGGGCGCGGGGAATCGCGGTACGACCGAGCGGCCCATGACCTGCTTGCCCTTGGCGTCCGGCTTCGGACTGCCATCCAGCTCGAACTCCGGGACACGGCCGGTACCGATGCCACTGAAGCCCTCGTGCACGTGCTTCCTGCGCCAGGCCGGCTCGTCAGACCCCGAGGTGAAGCGGGCGTTCCTGGCTGCGGCGAAGTCCCTCAGGGCCTGCTGCTGCACGTCCGCGTTCCCAGCTGCCGGCCACTCGTTCTGAGCGCGGGCTTCGGTGAGCCGGCGGCACTGCTCCGCAAAGCCGGGCGCGGACCTACGGCCGGGCCGCGAATGCGCGTGCTGCTCCATCGCCAGGTTCCACACGTACCGGGCGTGCGTGCAGTGCAGGAGCAGCTGCTCCGCCTGCCCGGACGTCGGGTACAGCCGGAAACGTGACATGCCATGAACCCAGCCACCCCGTTCCCCTCCCGCGTGTGTCTTCGATCAACACCACCCGTGAGAGTGACCGACACGCCATCCCCCTGCAAGGAACCCCCGGCCACAGGGCCCTCACCCCGCCGCCACCGACCGCCCGAGGCCACCCTCAGGTCCTTGGCCGGAGACGACGAACCGCCCTGACGGCAACTCGCCCATCCCCACTCCATTCCGCGGGAGCACGTATGTGCCCCGGCTCTGAAGGACCGAGCACCCTGCGCGGAAGACAGGTGACGTCCTCTGCCGCAGAGACCCCGTCAGACCCGGCCGTATCGGTCCTCACGATGGCTGGGACACGGCAGGGAGGTCGCCGTCCCGGCCGTGTAACACGGGTTCGTCACGTGCCGTAACACGCCGGAAGCACGCTGGCCGCATGGAGACCGCCTCGACGCCCACCCATTGCCCGTACTGCGCCCTGCAGTGCGGGATGGCCCTGTCGCCCCTGCCATCGGGGGGCGTCGAGGTCTCCGAGCGCACGGACTTCCCGGTGAACCGGGGAGCGCTGTGCGGCAAGGGACGTACGGCACCCGAGGTGCTGTCGGCGGCGGTGCGGCTGACCTCGCCGTTGGTGCGCGAGGGCGGCACGCTGGTACCGGCCTCCTGGGAGGAGGCCCTGGACCGGGTCGCCGCCGGGATGGCGTCGGTGCGCACGGCGTACGGCCCCGACGCGCTCGGCGTGTTCGGCGGCGGCGGGCTCACGAACGAGAAGGCGTACGCACTCGGCAAGTTCGCGCGGGTGGTGCTGGGCACCTCGCAGATCGACTACAACGGCCGCTTCTGCATGTCGTCGGCCGCGGCCGCCGGCACGAAGGCCTTCGGGCTGGACCGGGGGCTGCCCTTCCCGCTGGAGGACATCCCGAGGACCGGGTGTGTGATCCTGGTCGGCTCCAACCTCGCCGAGACCATGCCGCCGGCGCTCCACTACTTCGCCGAACTGCGGGAGAACGGCGGCACGTTGATCGTCGTCGATCCGCGCCGGACGAAGACCGCCGAACAGGCCGACCTGCATCTCGCGCCGCGTCCGGGCACCGATCTCGCCCTCGCGCTCGGCCTGTTGCACCTGGTGGTGGCCGAGGGCCGGACCGACGAGGCGTACATCGCCGAGCGCACGGCCGGCTGGGAGGAGGCGCGGGCGGCGGCGATGGCGCACTGGCCGGAGTACGTGGAACGGATCACGGGGGTGTCCGTTCCCGAACTCCGTGAGGCGGTACGGCTGTTCTGTGAGCCCGAGGCGGCGATGGTGCTCACCGCGCGCGGGCCCGAGCAGCAGTCCAAGGGGACCGACACGGTCGGCGCGTGGATCAACCTGTGCCTGGCGACCGGGCGGGCGGGCCGTCCGCTGTCCGGCTACGGCTGCCTCACCGGGCAGGGCAACGGACAGGGTGGCCGCGAACACGGCCAGAAGGCCGACCAGTTGCCCGGCTACCGCAAGCTCACCGACCCCGAGGCGCGCCGGCATGTGGCCGGGGTGTGGGGGGTGGACCCGGACAGCCTGCCGGGGCCGGGGCGGAGCGCCTACGAGTTGCTGGACGCGCTGGGGACGGACATCAGGTCGCTGTTGCTGATGGGGTCGAACCCGGTGGTGTCGGCGCCGCGGGCCGGGCATGTGGAGGAGCGGGTCAGGTCGCTCGACTTCCTGGTGGTGTGTGACGTCGTACTGTCCGAGACCGCCGCCCTCGCCGACGTCGTCCTCCCGGTCACCCAGTGGGCCGAGGAGACCGGCACCACCACCAGCCTGGAGGGCCGCGTCCTGCTGCGCCGCCGGGCGGTCGCCCCGCCCGCCGGGATCCGCAGCGACCTGGAGGTCCTGCACGGGCTCGCCGCCCGCCTCGGTGTGGAGAAGGGCTTCCCTACCGACCCCGAGGAGGTCTTCGAGGAGCTCCGCCGGGCCAGCGCGGGCGGGCCGGCCGACTACTCCGGCATCAGCTACCGGCGCCTGATGGAGGAGCAGGGGGTGTTCTGGCCCTGCCCGGCGGACGAGCCGGAGACCGGCGCCGTACACCCCGGCTCGCCCCGCCTGTTCCTCGACCGCTTCGCCACCGAGGACGGCCGGGCCCGCTTCGCCCCCGTCACGCATCGCGCCCTCGCCGAGGAACCGGACGACGAGTACCCCCTCCTCCTGACCACCGGCCGGGTGGTCGCCCAGTACCAGTCGGGCGCCCAGACCCGCCGGGTCGCCGAACTGAACGCGGCCGCGCCCGGCCCGTTCGTCGAACTGCACCCTCGGCTCGCGGCGCGCCTCGGGGCGGCCGACGGCGACCCGGTCGCCGTCGTCTCCCGCCGCGGCCGTGCCGTCGCCCCGGCCCGGGTCACCGCCTCGATCCGCCCGGACACCGTCTTCATGCCGTTCCACTGGCCGGGCGAGGGACGCGCCAACACCCTCACCAACCCCGCCCTGGACCCGACCTCGCGCATGCCGGAGTTCAAGGCGTGCGCGGTACGGGTGGAGGCGGTACGGCCGTAGGGCCTGTCCGGCTCAGCGGGCCAGCCAGTCGCCGCCGGTGATGCGCCGGCCGTCCGCGCGCAGTTTCCCGGCGACCACGGGCCCGGCGACGTACACCCAGGCCCGGACGGCGGCACCGTCCCGCAGCCGTACGACGTCCCGCTCGACACGCACGTACAGGCTCGCCGGGTCGCCCGGCACGCACTCCTCCAGCTCGTCGAGTTCCAGGAGCAGCCGGTCGTACGACTCCGGTCGCGCGGTGACCAGTTCGCCGCGCACCTCTCCCCCGGGCGCCTCGACGGCGTAGGGATAGCCGGGTCCGTCGTAGAGCACCGCGCCGGCGAGCAGGCCGGGTTCCTCCGCCTCCGTCCGGCCCCGCAGGAACGCGTCGTGGTTGATCTCACCGGGGCGGAGCGTGCCGTAGACGAAGAACGGGAGGTGGTGGGGGTTCCGGGTGGTCACAGAAAGGATTCTCCTCCCACTCCACCCCCACACACATCTCCATGGAGGCGCTATGGACATGACATGTCAGGGGCCCTTAAATCTCTGGAAGTCATCAGCGCCACCCCCACGCCTTCGAGGCATCTCTCCGAGGAGACTGATGAGCCGGACCCGGAACACCCGCGTTTCCCGTCTCGCCACGGCCGGTGTCGCCGCCACCACCGCGACCCTGCTGACCGCCGCACTCTCCCCCGCCGCCCACGCCGACGCCAGACCGACCCGGGCCACCGCGATCGCCAACGCGGCACAGGCGCTTCTCCAGCACGCCGCCGGGCTGGGACTCACGTCCGCCGAAGGCACCTCGGTCCGTGACGTGATCGTCGACAAGAGCGGCACCCAGCACGTCCGCTACGACCGCACGTACCGCCAGCTCCCGGTGCTGGGCGGTGACTTCGTGGTCCACCTCAAGTCGGACGGCGCGTACCGCAGTGCCGACCGGGCGACCCGGAGCACGATATCCCTCGCCTCGATCGTGCCGAGGATATCCGCCCCGAAGGCCGCCGACCTCGCGGTGAACGCGCTGCGCGCGGTGAACCTCGGCGACGCGCTGAAGCAGGTGCAGGCCAAGCCGCAGCTGGTCGTCGACGCGCTGCACGGCACCCCGAAGCTGGCCTGGCGCACCAACGCCGTCGGCAAGGACTCGCTCGGCAACCCGGTCGCCCGCACGGTGCTGACGGACGCCCGCAGCGGCGCCCAGATCGACGCCTGGGACAGCATCGAGACGGCGACCGGCGACGGCAAGTCGCTGTACAGCGGCACGGTCCCGCTGGAGACGACGCAGTCCGGATCGACGTACAACCTCACCGACGCCACCCGTGGCAACACGTTCACCGGGGACGCGGCCAACAAGACCGACCTGTGCATCTTCGGCATCTGCATCAGCCGGGCGCCGAACACGGTGTTCACGGACGCCGACAACCACTGGGGCACGGGGGCGACTTCGGACCGCTCCTCGGCGGCCGTCGACGCGCAGTACGGCACCAACGAGACCTGGGACTACTACAAGAACGTCCACGGCCGCAACGGCATCGCGGGCGACGGCAAGGGCTCGTACAACCGCGTCCACTACGGCAACAGCTACAACAACGCCTTCTGGGACGACAGTTGCTTCTGCATGACGTACGGCGACGGTGACGGGACGACCTTCGGCCCGCTGGTGGCGCTGGACGTGGCGGGCCACGAGATGACGCACGGGGTCACCTCCAAGACGGCGGCGCTGACCTACACGGGCGAGTCCGGTGGCCTGAACGAGGCCACCTCCGACATCCTCGGCACGCTGGTGGAGTGGTACGCGAACAACCCCTCCGACCCGGGCGATTACCTGATCGGCGAGAAGATCGTCCGCTCGGGCTTCGGCAAGACGGCGCTCCGCTACATGGACCAGCCGTCGAAGGACGGGAATTCGGCGGACTACTGGAGTTCGTCGGTCGGGAACCTGGACGTGCACTACTCCTCCGGCGTCGCGAACCACTTCGCGTACCTCCTCGCGGAGGGCAGCGGCGCGAAGACCATCAACGGCGTGAGCTACAACTCGCCGACGTACAACGGCTCGACGGTCACGGGTATCGGCCGCGACAAGCTCGGCGCGATCTGGTACCGCGCGCTGACGGTCTACATGACGTCCTCGACGAACTACGCGGGCGCGCGGACGGCGACCCTCAACGCGGCGAAGGACCTGTACGGCGCGGGGAGCACCGAGTACAACGCGGTGGCCGCGGCGTGGAGCGCGGTGAACGTGAACTGAGCGGCGGCTCGGACACATGAGGGCGGCCGCCCCGGGCGAACGGACCGGGGCGGCCGTCGCCCGATTCGGGAAAATCCCAGAATTCGGGAATACCGGAATGAGTCCCGACTGGAATCCGAGTGGAATCCGAGTGGATTCCTGAGCGGAAACCATGGCGAAGTTGTGCAGTTTCCGTGACGGCGCACGGAATTCCCGAACTCCCCGGACCCGCCCGCCACTTGCGGCATTTACTCGTGTGCACTAACTAGATAATTCATGAACTTGTTCAGCCGCCCCCACGCGTCCCGCCGCACCCCCACCGCCGCGCCGCGCCCCACGGTCGCCCCGGCTGCCACCCCCACCTCCGCCCCTGTTCTCCTGGACCCCGCCCTCGCCGCCCTCACCGGTGAGTGGATCATCGACCCGGCCCACAGCAGAATCGGTTTCTCGGTCCGGCACGCGATGGTGACGACGGTCCGCGGCTCCTTCGCCGAGTACCAGAGCCGTCTCTACTTCGACGGCCGTGACCCGTCCCGCTCCCGGGCGGAGATCGTCCTGTCCACGGGCAGCGTCGACACGGGTGTGGAGCAGCGGGACGCCCACCTGGTCGGCCGCGACTTCCTGGACGCCGCGACCTACCCGCGGATGCGCTTCCAGAGCTCGGCGGTACGCCTGAAATCCCCCGACGTCTACGTCATGACCGGCGACCTCACCATCAAGAACACGACCCGTCCGGTCGACCTCGAACTCACCTACATAGGGAAGGTCACGGACCCCTTCGGCTACGAACGGGTCGGCTTCGACGGCACCACCACCATCAACCGCATGGACTGGGGCCTGTCCTACAACTCCCGGCTGGCGGAGGGCGGCGCGATGGTCAGCGAGACGGTCCGACTGCAGTTCGACATCGCGGCGATCCGTGCGACTCCGAACGGGAGTTGACCGGGTCACAGACCGCCGCACTCCAGTTCCCCGCGGAGCCGGGCGAGCGCCCGGTGCAGGGTGCTCCTGACCGTCCCCGCCGGCACGCCGAGGGCGGCGGCCGCCTCCTCGGCGGTCAGCCGCGCCCAGTGCCGCAACGCGACGACACTGCGCCGCCTCTGCGAGAGGACCCGCATACCGTCGGCCGGCCGGGCGCGGTCGGCGAACCGCCCGGCGAAGTCCGCGACCGCCGCGCCGGGCAGCTGCCCGACCGGCACGACCCGCGCCTCGCCGGCCGCCTTTCGCGTGCATCGCCCGGTGGGGCCCTGCCGGCACCCACCCCCGCCGGGCACCGGCAGACCGGCCGTCCCGGCCGCCGTGTCCATGAGGGGGCACCCATTCGTGTGTTCTTCATACTTTCCCTTGCTCGGCCCCCTTGACCTGCCAGAACGCCCCCGCAACACCCCCGGCGGACCCCCTCCGTGACACCCGTTCATCCCACACCTGACGGAATCTCAGGAAGCGGGCCCGGCCGGTTGGCTTTTACCTCGGTAGAGCAAGGAAGTGGGACGAGCTCGACGAGGGAGCACCATGCGACGCACCGTCCGTCTGCTGACCGGGACCGCGCTCGCCGCGGCCGCGGCCGGTCTCGCCGCCGCGCCGGCGTACGGCGGCGGCACCAGCGGCCTGGACGTCTACCCGTCGACCGCGGCGCCGGGTGGACAGGTCTCGGTGAACACGGCGGCGTGCGGCGAGAAGGGGTCGGCGGTCGGCGACGCGGGCTCGGTCGGCGCCGGCACGTTCACGCTGGCGCCCAGTGCCCACGAGGGCGAGGCGATCGGTCAGTTCCGGGTGCCGGCCGGCGCGCAGCCGGGGACGTACGAGATCGTCGCGACGTGCGCCGAGGGGAACCTGCGGGTGACCGGTGACCTGACGGTCGCGATGACGCCGGCCGCCGGGTCGCAGGCGCAGCAGCTGCAGCCCCACGGCAGTGTGAAGACGGGGGTCGGCGGTGCCCTTGGCACCGACCCCGTGCAGACCACGGCGGGCGTAGCGGCTCTGGCCGTCGCCGCCGCGGGCGGTACCTGGCTCCTGCATCGCCGGGCGAGAGGCGACGGGATCTGACGGACACCCTCCGCTGTCCGTCCGCCGGTACCGCACACCCCGCCCTCTCCGGGTCCGACGCCCCTCGCGGCCCGGAGGGGGTAGGGGGTCAGGTTCGTCAGTGGGTCTCACTCGCTCCAGCACCTGTCCCCCTTGTTAGAAGCTCTCATCGTCAGAAGCTCTGACTTCCGAAAGAGGCGTTCGCATGCGCAAGATCGGGGACACCGCGATAACCGCCCTGACCGTCGTGGCCCTCGGCTCGGGCGTGTGGCTCCTCGGCCCCGGTTCCGGACCGCACACCGCGCCGCCCCAGCCGTCCGCCGCCGAGGGCCGCCCCGACCCCGGCGAGGAACGCCTCGAAGCCCCCGCGCTGCCGCCCTCCCCGCCCACCCGGATCCGGATCCCCGCCATCCACGTGAACGCCCCTCTGATGGGCCTCGCCCTCACCCCCTCGGGCAGCCTCGACGTCCCGCCCGCCGGCGACAAGAACCTCGCCGGCTGGTACGAGGCGGGCACCACCCCCGGCGAGACCGGCACCGCGATCGTCGCGGGCCACGTCGACAACACCGAGGGCCCCGCCGTCTTCTACGACCTCGGCGCCCTCAATCGCGGCGCGGCCATCGAGGTGGACCTGCAGAACCGGACCGTCGCCGTCTTCACCGTGGACGCCGTGGAGGTCTACCAGGCCCGCGACTTCCCCGACGAGAAGGTGTACGGAGCCGCGAAACGCCCCGAGCTCAGGGTCATCACCTGCGGCGGCGGCTACTCCCGGACCACCGGCTACCAGGGCAACGTGGTCGTCTTCGCCCACCTGACCGGAAGCCGCTGACCGACCGCGGACCGGAGCCTGCCCACCCCCCTACCCCGCGTTTCGCCCACCTCACAGCCCCTGTCACCCCGCCTCCGGACCCCTCACACCCACCCCCCGTCCCCGAAGAGGGCAGCGTTCCTCGCGGGAAACAGTCGTGATGCGGTCGGGTAACGTCGGCCCCGCACGCTCCTGGGTATGACCTCGAATACGCGTGTGGTGGTGATCGGCGCCGGCCTCGCGGGCGTCCGTCTCGCCCGGCGGCTCGGTGAGCTCGGCGGGTCCGGCACGTCCGTGACGCTCGTCGGCGACGAGGAGCACCGCCCGTACAACAGGGTGCTGCTCGCCGAGGTGCTGGCCGGCCGCTACGCCCCCGAGGTGATCGCCCTTCCGGCACCCGCCGGCATCGTCCGTGCCCGGGTCACCGGGATCGACCGGGCCGCACGGACCGTCGGCTGCGCGGACGGCACGCTGATCGCATACGACACGCTGGTCCTGGCCACCGGCTCCAACCCGGTGCTCCCGCCGCTGCGCGGGCTGTTCACCCCGGACCACGTCCTCCCCGAGGGCGTGCACGCGTTCCGCACGATGGACGACTGCCTGGGCCTGTCCAAGGCGGTACAGCCCGGGGCGCGGGCGGTGGTCGTCGGCGGCGGGCTGCTCGGCGTGTCCGCGGCCCGCGCGCTCGCCGTGCGCGGCGCGAAGGTCGTCCTCGCCCAGCAGGCGGAACGGCTCATGGAGCGCCAGCTCGACCCGGCCGCCTCCAAGCTCGTGCTGCGCCATCTGAAGGACCTGGGCGTCGAGGTCCACACCGAGTGCCGGGTACGGGACGTGCGCTGCGTCGGCGGCGCGGTCCGCTCGGTCGAACTCGCCGACGGGTACGTCCTCGACGCCGATCTCGTCGTCGTCGCCTGCGGGGTCCGCCCCCGCGTCGGTCTGGCGCTGGCCGCCGGTCTCGCCGTCCACAAGGGCGTCCTCGTGGACGACGAACTGCGCACCTCCGACCCGCACATCCACGCGATCGGCGACTGCGTCCAGCACGAGGGGACGGTGTACGGCCTGGCCGCGCCCGCCCTCGAACAGGCCGAGGCGCTGGCCGGGTTGCTCACCAAAGACGGCGACTCCCGCTACACCGGCACCCGTTCCCTCACCCGGCTCACCCTCGCCGGATCCGGCTCCCCTTCCGAGGCATTCGACCTCGCCGCGTTCGGCGAGACCGAAGCCCGCCCCGGTGACGACGTCGTGCAGCTCGCCGACGCCACCCGGGGCACGTACCGCAAGGTCGTCGTCCGTGACGACCGGCTGGTCGGCGGGGTCCTGGTCGGCGAACTCGGCACCGTCGGCGCGCTCGCCCGCGCCTGGGAGGGAGCAGAGCCGCTGCCCTCCGACGGCGGGCCGCTGCTCCACCTGCTCACCAACGATGGAGGCTCCTGATGACCACCGCCCCGGGGGCCACCCCCACGATCGTGCTCGTCGGCCACGGCATGGTCGGCCAGCGCTTCCTCGAAGCACTCGCCGAGCGCGGCCTGACCGCCACGCACCGCGTGGTCGTGCTGTGCGAGGAGCCGCGTCCCGCGTACGACCGCGTCGCCCTCACCTCGTACTTCTCGGGCCGGACCGCCGAGGAACTCTCCATGACCGACATGGAGTTCATCGACGACCACGGTATCGAGCTGTACGTCGGCGACCCGGCGGTGACGGTCGACCGCGAGGCGAGGAAGGTCACGGCCAGGTCGGGCGCGGTGTTCGCGTACGACACGCTCGTGCTGGCCACCGGCTCGTTCCCGTTCGTGCCGCCGGTCCCCAACAAGGACGCGACCGGCTGTTTCGTCTACCGCACCATCGAGGACCTGCTCGCGATCGAGGAGTACGCGAAGTCGAAGGCGACGACGGGTGCCGTGGTCGGCGGTGGACTGCTCGGCCTGGAGGCCGCCGGTGCGCTGAAGGGCCTCGGACTCACCTCCCACATCGTGGAGTTCGCGCCGCGGCTGATGCCGGTGCAGGTCGACGAGGGCGGCGGCGCCGCGCTCCTGCGCACCATCGAGGAGATGGGCCTGACCGTCCACACGGGCGTCGGCACCCAGGAGATCGTCGTCGACGGCGAGGGTGCCGTCACCGGCATGAAGCTGTCCGACGGTTCCGAACTCGCCACGGACCTGGTGGTGTTCAGCGCCGGTGTCCGGCCCCGTGACCAACTCGCCCGCGACTGCGGCCTGTCCGTCGGCGAGCGCGGCGGCATCACCGTCGACGAGCAGTGCCGTACGGTGACCGACCCCCAGGTGTTCGCGATCGGCGAGTGCGCGCTGGCGGCGGACGGCCGGGTGTACGGCCTGGTGGCACCGGGTTACGAGCAGGCCGAGACGGCGGCGGCCACCATCGCCGCCGACGAGGCCGAGCAGTTGACGTTCACCGGCGCCGACCTGTCCACCAAGCTGAAGCTGCTCGGCGTGGACGTGGCCTCCTTCGGCGACGCTCACGGCACCACCGAGGACTGCCTGGACGTCGTCTACTCCGACTCCCGCTCGGGCCTGTACAAGAAGCTGGTCATCGGCCGCGACGGCACGCTGCTCGGCGGCATCCTGGTCGGCGACGCGGACGCGTACGGCACGCTGCGCGCCCTGACCGGCTCGGTCCCGCCGATCTCCCCCGAGTCGCTGGTCCTGCCGGCCGGCGCGAGCGGCGGCGCCCAGCTCGGCCCCTCCGCCCTCCCGGACGAGGCGGTCATCTGCTCCTGCCACAACGTGAGCAAGGGCGCGATCCGCGGCGCGGTGACGGAGCACTCCTGCACCACCGTGCCGGAGGTCAAGAAGTGCACCAAGGCCGGTACCGGCTGCGGCAGTTGCGTCAAGGTCATCGGGCAGCTGGTCACGGCCGAGCTGGAGGCGTCCGGCGTCGAGGTCGACAAGGGCCTGTGCGGCTGCTTCTCGCAGACCCGCGAGGAGCTGTACGAGATCGTCCTCGCGCTGCGCATCAACACGTACCGGGACCTGCTCGACCGGTACGGCCGCGACGGCGCCAGGGGCGGTGACGGCTGCGAGGTCTGCAAGCCGGCGGTGGCCTCGGTCATCGCCTCCCTCGCGCCGACGATCGGTGTGAGCGGTTACGTCCTGGACGGCGAGCAGGCGGCCCTGCAGGACAGCAACGACCACTTCCTCGCCAACCTCCAGAAGAACGGCTCGTACTCGGTCGTCCCGCGCATCCCCGGCGGTGAGATCACCCCCGAGGGCCTGATCGTGATCGGCGAGATCGCCCGGGACTTCGGCCTCTACACGAAGATCACCGGCGGCCAGCGGATCGACATGTTCGGTGCCCGCGTCGAGCAGCTCCCGCTGATCTGGATGCGGTTGGTGGACGCCGGCTTCGAGTCCGGCCACGCGTACGGAAAGTCCCTGCGGACCGTCAAGTCCTGCGTGGGCTCCACCTGGTGCCGGTACGGCGTCCAGGACTCGGTCCGGATGGCGATCGACCTGGAGCTGCGCTACCGGGGGCTCAGGTCGCCCCACAAGCTCAAGTCGGCGGTCTCCGGCTGCGCCCGCGAGTGCGCCGAGGCCCAGTCGAAGGACTTCGGCGTGATCGCCACCTCCAACGGCTGGAACCTGTACGTCGGCGGCAACGGCGGCGCCACCCCGCGCCACGCGGACCTGCTCGCCCAGGACCTCACCGACGCGGAACTGGTCCGCCTGATCGACCGCTTCCTGATGTTCTACATCCGCACCGCGGACCGCCTGGAGCGCACCTCGACCTGGCTGGAGCGGATCCCCGGCGGCCTCGACCACGTCCGTGACGTCGTCGTCGAGGACTCCCTCGGCATCTGCGAGGAGCTGGAGTCCCTGATGGCGGCGCATGTGGCGAACTACGCCGACGAGTGGGCGTCGACCGTCAACGACCCGGAGAAGCTCGCCCGGTTCGTGTCCTTCGTCAACGCCCCCGACACTCCCGACCCGGTCGTCGGCTTCGTGCCCGAGCGCGACCAGATGAAGCCCGACCTGCCGCTGCTGTCCATCGGCATGCGTCCCACCGAAAACTCGGCAGACGTTCTGGAAGGAAGCGCCCAGCGATGACCCTGGCACCCGAGACCACCGACCTGAAGGTCCAACTGCAGCTGGAGGAGAGCTGGTTCACGGTCTGCGACCTGAGCCGGCTGACCCCCGGCCGGGGCGTGGCCGCGCTCCTGCCGGACGGCCGCCAGGTCGCCCTCTTCCGCGACCGCACGGACCGCCTCTACGCCATCGACAACCGCGACCCCTTCGGCGGCGCGGCGGTCCTCTCCCGCGGGCTGACCGGCACCCACCAGGGCCGCCCGTTCGTCGCCTCGCCACTGCTGAAGCAGCGCTTCGACCTGGTGACCGGCGAGTGCCTGGACGACGAGACGGTGCGGGTGGCGGCGTACGAGGTGCGGGCGGCCTAGCCCAGGGCGTCCTGCAGGCCTCCCGCAGGTCTCCGTCAGGCGTCCTTCAGGCGCCCTTCAGTACGGCGTCGTAGGACACCCCGCTGAGCCGCTCCGACTCGTCCCAGAGCCGTTGCGCCATCGCGTCGTTCCGGGTCCAGGGCGCCCGCCAGGAGGGCGCCGGGGAGCCCCGCCACATGGCGATCGAGGGCCCGGTGAAGGAGTCGGGCCGTACGCCGGGAGCGGTGGCCGCGTACAGGGTGGGCAGGGCCCCGGCGTCGGCGGACTGCGCGAACACCAGGTTCCCGGCCGCCATCATCCGCTCGGCCGCGCGCCGCCCCTCGGCGCGCGGCCCGGCGGTCTGCAGGTTGGTGGCGGCGTACCCCGGATGAGCGGCGGCGACGACGAGTCCGTACCCATGGGCGTCGACGCGCCGGGCGAGTTCGTGGACGAAGAGCAGGTTGGCGGTCTTGGACCGTGCGTAGGCAACCCAACGACGGTACCGCCGGGCACTGTTGAGATCCCCCATGTCGATGTTGGCGAGGGCGTGCATCATGCTGGAGACGCTGATGACACGGGCACCGGCGGTACGCACCAGGGCGGGCATGAGCAGCCCGGTGAGGGCGAAGTGCCCGAGGTGGTTGACTCCGAACTGCGTCTCGAACCCGTCCACGGTGGTGCCGTAGGGAGGCGCCATCACACCGGCGTTGTCGACGAGGAGATCGAGCCGCTCGTACGCGTACGAGTCCGCGAAGTCCCGTACGGAGGCGAGGTCCCCGAGATCGAGCCGTCCGAACTCGACGCGCGCTCCGGGTGCTTCGGCGGCCATCCGGTCCCTCGCCGCCTGCCCCCGCTCGGCGCTCCGGCAGGCGAGCACCACCCGGGCCCCCTTCCGGGCCAGCTCCCGCGCGGTGACGTACCCGAGCCCGCTGTTGGCTCCGGTGACGACGGCGACGCGCCCGGTGAGGTCGGGGATGTCGTCGCTGTTCCAGCCGCTGCTCATGGGGGCGCCCTCCACAGGTGGGGTCCGTGTGCGGCCAGCCTACGAGGGGCGGGCCCGGGAGGCGCCCCGGACGCGGCCGTACGCCGTACCGGCCCGCCGGCGCGTAGGGTGCCGGGGTGATCGGCATTCCGGAAGAGCTGGCGCGCGGCACGATCGGCCGCGAGGGGGACCGGGGGGCGGCCTGGATCGCCGAACTCCCTTCGATCGTCCAGGAGTTGCTGGACGAGTGGGACTGCGCACCCGACGGCGAGGTGACGCACGGGGGCGTGGGAGTGATCGTCCCGGTGCGGCAGCGGTCGTCCCGCCGCCCCTGCGTCCTGAAGGTGTCCTTCCCGCATCCCGGCAACGTCCACGAACCGGACGCGTTCGAGGCGTGGGCGGGCCGGGGGGCGGTTCTCCTCCACCGGCGGGACGACGCCCGTTTCGCCCTGCTCCTGGAACGGGCCCACATGGCGACGCTGGCGTCGCTCCAGCCGGACGACGAGACGGTGGTGGCGATCGCGGGCCGCCTGAACCACCGCCTGGCCGTCCCGGCACCGCCGGGGCTGCCGCGGCTCCGGGACCAGGCCGATGCCTGGGCCGCGGAGTTACGGAAGGACGCGGCGGAGCTGTCCCACCCGCTGCCGCCCCGCGCGGTGGACGCCGCCGTCGCCACGGCCCGCGAACTGGGCCGGTCCCAGCCGGACACCCTCGTCCACGGCGACCTGCACGCACGGAACATCCTGCGGGCGGACCGGGAGCCGTGGCTGGCGGTCGACCCGAAGGGGCACGTGGGAGACCCGGCGTACGACGGCGGTACGTTGCTGAAGTCCCGCGCCCTGACGCTCATGAGGGCCGATGACCTGGCGCGGACGACCCACCGCCTGCTGGACATCTTCGCGGAGACGGCGCAACTGGACCGCGAACGCGTCCGGCGCTGGGCCCAGTTCCACGTCGCACGGGCGTCGTTCTGGGGCCGCCGGCACGGTTTCCGCGTCGCACGCGGCGGCCCCCAGCTGGACCGCATCACGGAATTCGCCGACGAGCTGGCGGAGTTGCTGGTCGCGTGAGGCCACACTGTGCACAATTCGCACATGGCCCACCTCCACGACATCGTCTTCGACTCCGCCCACCCGGCGTCAGCGGCACGCTTCTGGGCGGCGACGCTGGACGAGTACTCCGTGGCCCCGTACGACGAGGCGGAACTGCTCCGCCTTCGCTCCCTGGGCTTCACCGGCCCCGAGGACGACCCGACGGTCCTGGTCGAACCGGTGTCGGGCCGGGGCCCACGCCTGTGGTTCCAACTGGTCCCGGAAGAGAAGCGGGTGAAGAACCGCGTACACCTGGACATCCGGACAGCCGACCTGGAGACGGAGACCGCACGGCTGACGGGACTCGGGGCGTCGGTGATCGCCCGCCACGACGACCACACGGTACTCACGGACCCCGAGGGCAACGAGTTCTGCCTGTTCCTCATCACGTCGTAGGCGTACGTCTTCGGCTTACTACCGTCTTCCGCCGAACTCCCAGTCGTGGACCTCTGTCTCCGCGTACCGGACCGGGGCGAGAACGGCCCGGGCCGCTTCGGGATCCGCGGCCCGGACCAGGGCGGCCGTACCCAGCCAGACGGTGGCGTCATCGGACAGCAGCGGCCCGAAAGCGATCAGCTCGTCGTGGCCGGTGCCGGGCGGCAGGCCGAGTTCGACGCCGGCGCCCCTCACCGGACCGTGGCCGAGCACGAGATACCGGTCACCGCCGACCCGTCCCCCGGGGAACTCCCACATGGTGCGCCCCAGCATGTTGCGCCACCGGCGCAACAGCACGTCCCGGTACACACCGGCCTGGTGGTTGGGCTCGTCGAAGGCGAACGCGCGGGCGGCGAACGGATCGGGCAGATCCACGACGTGCACACTCCCGGTGGGCGTCTCACCGTCGGCGGCGAAGGTGGGCCCGCGAGCGATCAGCTCGTCCGCGTACCGGTCCATGTAGGACCAGTGCTCCTCCACCGACTCCGCCCGCAGGGCGACGGATCCGGCCCGATCACGGTGATAACAGAAGAACTCCATGACCCCGGACCCTTGCGCAAGGCGGGAGGGCAACTCAACACGGTTTTCCTGACCCCGCATCGTTCCGCGACGGCCGAACGCCGCCGGCCCTACGGCCGCAACGTCACCCCGACCGCCATCGTCAGCTTCTCGACGAACTCCGCCCGGTCCGCGACCCGGTGCTTCCAGCCCTCGCCGGCCGCCTGCAGGACCTCCGCGATCTGCCGGGCAGTGACGCCCGCGGTGGCCGAGCGGCCGGAGTCGGTGATCGCCTCCGCGAGCGTGTCGAGGAAGGCGCCCCGGTAGCCGTCGTACATGTCGTGCAGCTGGGCGGTCCCGTGTTCCAGCAGTTCGTCGACGCCCTCGTTGAGGTGCGTGCCGACGTACCGGCCCAGGTTCGCGTCGAGCGCGGCCACCAGGCGGGCGTCGAGGCCCGCGTCCGGTGCGGCCAGGGCCGTACGGACGTCGTCCAGGGCCCGGTCCAGTTCCTGCCGCATGGTCTCGCGGAACAGCTCCTCCTTGCCCGCGAAGAGGAAGTACAGGCCGGGGCGGGAGATGTCCGCGGCCCTGGCCACCGCGTCCATCGACGTCTTGCGATAGCCGAACGTGGCGAAAACGGTCAGCGCCGCCGCGAGCACCTGTTCGCGGCGCTGGGCGTCCCCTCGGGTCACGGTCATACACACACCATACCGACTGGGCGTGCTATACATTTTTTGTAGATTCTGTTTAGTGCAGTGAGAGTGCGAGCGGGGGCCGCACCACGCGAGAGAGCATCATGAGCAAGACCGTTCTGGTCACAGGCGCTTCCACCGGCACGGGCGAGGCGCTCACCCTCGAGTACGCCGCGCGCGGCTGGAACGTCGCGACCGACACAGCGACCGGCGCCGCCCGGACCACGGCGGGCTCCACCCCGCAGACCCCCACCGGCTCCCCCCGCGCCGACCTGTACAAGGAACTCGACGACCTCGGCCTGCTCTGACAGCTCACCGACCTTCTCGGCGTCGAACACCCGCTCCAGCACCGTGCGGGCCGCGGGAAACGGTCCGGCGGAGATCCTGTACGGCTTCCGCAGTGGCCTTAAAAATCGAACACATGCTTGAATCCGGTCATGCGACCGTTTCCCGCGGACCTGGCCCAGGCGCAACAGGAGTGGAGTGCCACCTACCGGCAGCTCGCCGAGCAGCCCGGCCGGACCGAGCTGCGCCGACGTCTGTACCGGCTGTCGGCTCAGCTGTTCTTCCATCCCTACTGGCAACGACGGCGCCCGAGCCCAGCGGCATGGTGGGACCTGCGCGACCTCGGACGACCGGGCGGGGACACGAGCGGGCGGCTGGGCCGATGACGGGCTGGAGTGCGGGGCCACATGTCCCGGATGATCCTGAAGGCATGTCCGGACCGATACGCGTGACCATCCATCCGCCGTCACCCACCGGCGGCCGGCGGGTACGCGTCGACGGCGAGATCCTCGGCCTGGCCCACAACGTGGCCGACGTCGCCGAGTTCCTCCGCCGGGCCGGACTGGAGATCGACCCGGCGGAGGTGGCGGACGCACCGTGGATCGACTGGCGCGGCGTGGGACCCGAACGCTGGGGCCCGCAGACCGGCAGCTGACCTCACAGGGCACTTTCAGGGCACGTAGCGCGCCCTCGGCCGCCTTCCGCATCCGGAGAAAGATGGTATCGGTGGCGATAGTGGCTCTCCCGATACTGTTGCCCCCCGGGAGGCTTGCGGTGCGTGGCTTCAGCGGAAGCCAACGCCAGTAAACGCCGTTTTAGCCTGGCCAGAGACGTAGCTTGGCAGCCCCCACAGCTGACGCACCAAGGGGCGGCACCCCCGCACAGGGTGCCGCCCCTCTCTTGCGTGCCGGGGCCGCCGTCCATCGGTCTTGAGGGTCGGGGACGGACGGCGGACCCGGGGTTCGCGGCGGGAGGCCGAGCTCGTCGCCGGCCTCCCGTCGGTAGACGTCAGCGGTGGTCGCTGCCCGCCGACTGCGTCGCCGCGCGGCCCGCCTCCAGGCGGGCCACCGGGATGCGGAACGGGGAGCAGGAGACGTAGTCCAGGCCCACCTCGTGGAAGAAGTGGACGGACTCCGGGTCGCCGCCGTGCTCGCCGCAGACGCCCAGCTTCAGGTCCGGGCGGGTCGCCCGGCCCGCCTTCGCCGCCAGCTCGACCAGGGAGCCCACGCCGTCCTTGTCGATCGTCTCGAAGGGCGACACGCCGAAGATGCCCTTCTCCAGGTACGCGGTGAAGAAGGAGGCCTCCACGTCGTCGCGGCTGAAGCCCCAGACCGTCTGGGTGAGGTCGTTCGTGCCGAAGGAGAAGAACTCCGCCGCCTCGGCGATCTGGCCCGCCGTCAGGGCGGCCCGCGGGAGTTCGATCATCGTGCCGATCGACAGCTTCAGGTTCACACCCGTCGCCGCCTCCACCTCCGCGATGACCTGGTCGGCCTCCTCGCGGACGATCTCCAGCTCCTGGACCGTGCCGACCAGGGGGATCATGATCTCGGCGCGCGGGTCGCCCTTGGCGTTCTTGCGTTCGGCGGCGGCTTCCGCGATCGCACGGACCTGCATGGTGAACAGGCCGGGGATGACCAGGCCCAGGCGTACGCCGCGCAGGCCCAGCATCGGGTTCTGCTCGTGCAGGCGATGCACCGCCTGGAGGAGGCGGAGGTCGTTCTCGTGGGACTCCTGGCGGGACTCGGCCAGGGCCACGCGGACGGAGAGTTCCGTGATGTCGGGGAGGAACTCGTGCAGCGGCGGGTCGAGGAGACGGACCGTCACCGGGAGGCCGTCCATCGCCGAGAAGAGCTCGACGAAGTCCTTCTTCTGGAGCGGGAGCAGGGCGCTCAGGCTCTCCTCGCGCTCCTCCTCCGTGTCCGCCAGGATCAGGCGTTCCACCAGTTCGCGGCGGTCGCCGAGGAACATGTGCTCGGTGCGGCACAGGCCGATGCCCTGGGCGCCGAAGCGGCGGGCCCGCAGCGCGTCCTCGGCGTTGTCGGCGTTGGCGCGCACGCGCAGCCGGCGCTTGCGGTCCGCGAACGCCATGATGCGGTGGACCGCCTCGACGAGTTCGTCGGCGTCCTGGGCGCCCGCGTGCATCCGGCCTTCGAAGTACTCGACGACGGGAGACGGTACGACCGGGACCTCGCCCAGGTAGACCTTGCCCGAGGAGCCGTCGATGGAGATGACGTCGCCCTCCTCGACCACATGGCCGCCCGGGACCGTCATCCGGCGGCGCTTGGTGTCGACCTCCAGCTCCTCCGCGCCGCACACACACGTCTTGCCCATGCCGCGGGCGACCACGGCCGCGTGGGAGGTCTTGCCGCCGCGGGAGGTGAGGATGCCTTCGGCGGCGATCATGCCGTCCAGGTCGTCGGGGTTGGTCTCGCGGCGGACCAGGATGACCTTCTCGCCCGAGCGGGACCACTTCACGGCGGTGTACGAGTCGAAGACCGCCTTGCCGACCGCCGCGCCCGGCGACGCCGCGATGCCCCGGCCGACCTGCTGGGTCTTCGCCTGCTCGTCGAAGCGGGGGAACATCAGCTGGGCGAGCTGGGCGCCCGTGACGCGCTGGAGAGCCTCGGTCTCGTCGATCAGGCCCTGGTCGACCAACTGGGTCGCGATACGGAAGGCGGCACCCGCGGTGCGCTTGCCGACGCGGGTCTGGAGCATCCAAAGCTGACCGCGCTCGATCGTGAACTCGATGTCGCAGAGGTCCTTGTAGTGGTTCTCCAGCGTCTCCATGATCTGCATCAACTGGTCGTACGACTTCTTGTCGATCTGCTCCAGCTCCGCGAGCGGGACCGTGTTGCGGATGCCCGCGACCACGTCCTCGCCCTGGGCGTTCTGGAGGTAGTCGCCGTAGACGCCCTGGTGGCCGGAGGCGGGGTCGCGGGTGAAGGCGACGCCCGTGCCGGAGTCCGGGCCGAGGTTGCCGAAGACCATCGAACAGATGTTGACGGCCGTACCGAGGTCGCCGGGGATGCGCTCCTGGCGGCGGTAGAGCTTGGCGCGGTCGGTGTTCCAGGACTCGAAGACCGCGCGGATCGCGAGGTCCATCTGCTCGCGCGGGTCCTGCGGGAAGTCCCGGCCGGCCTCCGTCTTGACGATCTTCTTGAACCTGGTGACCAGCTTCTTGAGGTCGGCCGCCTCCAGGTCCGTGTCGACGGTGACCTTCTTGGCGTCCTTCGCCGCGTCCAGGGCCTCCTCGAAGAGCTCGCCGTCGACGCCCAGGACCGTCTTGCCGAACATCTGGATGAGGCGGCGGTAGGAGTCCCACGCGAAGCGGTCGTCGCCGGCCTGCTTGGCCAGGCCCTGCACGGACTTGTCGGAGAGGCCGATGTTCAGGACCGTGTCCATCATGCCGGGCATGGAGAACTTGGCGCCGGAGCGGACCGAGACCAGGAGCGGGTTGTCGGCCTGGCCGAGCTTCTTGCCCATCCGCGCTTCGAGAGCGTCGAGGTGCGCACTCACCTCGTCACGCAGTGCCGTCGGCTCCTCGCCGCTGTCGAGGTAGACCTTGCAGGCTTCGGTCGTGATGGTGAAGCCCGGGGGAACGGGGAGCCCCAGGTTGGTCATCTCGGCGAGGTTCGCACCCTTGCCACCCAGGAGGTCCTTGAGGTCCTTGTTTCCCTCGGTGAAGTCGTAGACGAGCTTCGCTACGTGGGGTTCTTTGTTTTCCGACACGGGTCTCGACTCCCTCGAGGACGCGGTGGCTGCCCTGACGGCGAGGAACATACCCAGATCGAAGGCGCCTGGGTACGTCTACTTGCGTGTCATGCGCCCGTAACCAGTCGTCCGCCAGTGGATCGAAAGTCAAAGCTTGGCAAGCGGAGACCCGATTATGTTTTCACTTCTTGAACGCAAGTTCGCTCAGCGCCACACTATTTCGCTCAGATGAGCGAGAGGACTGCACGTCTGATTTCGATCGATGAACGATCAAGGGGTGGCACCCAGTGCCACCCCTTGGAGAAGTGCAGTCGCCCATGATCCGCTCATCTGAGCGCAACCCTTATCAAGGGTGGCGAGAATCACGCTGCCACAGACCGCCCGAGCTCACCATGCGGACAGCGAAACGGACCGGAAAACGGAACCGCAACGCTGGGGTCACATGCCCAGCGCCAGCAGCCGTTCCTCCACCGCCTCCGGCGCGTACAGGTGCTCCACGACCAGCGCCCCGGCCCCGATCAGCCCCGCCCGCTCCCCCAGCCGCGAGGTGACCACGTCCAGATGAGCGGTGGAGCGGGGCAGCGCCCGCTGGTAGAGCAGTTCGCGTACACCGGTGAGGAACGGGGTGCCCGCCAGATCGCCCGCGATCATCAGCACACCCGGGTTGAGGAGGGTCACGACTGTCGCCAGGACGTCTCCGACCAGACGGCCGGCCTCCCGCGCCAGCGCGGCCGCCTCCGGGTGGCCCGAGGCGAGCAGGTCCCGCACATCCGATCCGGACGCCGCCGGCACCCCGGCCTCCGCCAGCCTCCGGGCCACGGCGCCACCGCTCGCGACGGCGGCGAGGCAGCCGTACGAACCGCAGCGGCACTGCGCCTCCGCGCCCACCCGGATATGGCCGATGTCCCCGGCGCCGCCGTCGATGCCCCGGTAGATCGAGCCGTCGACCACGACCCCGGCCCCGATGCCGGTCGAGACCTTGACCAGGACGAACGCCGAGCAGTCGGGATGGCCGGTGCGCTGCTCCCCGTACGCCATCAGGTTCGCGTCGTTGTCGACCAGGACCGGGACCGGCGGTGCGCCCGTGTGTTCCGTGAACGCCCCGGCCATCCGGCCTCTTATGTCGTAGCCGTCCCAGCCCGGCATGATCGGGGGCTGGACGACCCGGCCGGTCTCGGTGTCGACGGGGCCCGGTACCGCGAGACCTATCCCGCACACCTCCGCCGCCCGGTGCCCGGCCTTCTCCAGCAGCTCGGCGAACCAGCGGCCGAGTTCGCCCAGTACGGCGTCCGGGCCGTCCTGGATGACCAGCGTGCCGGAGTGTTCGGCGAGGATCTCGCCGGTCAGGGACAGTACGGCGGCCCGGGCATGGCGGGTCTCCAGGTCGGCGGCGAGCACCACCGCGTGGGAGTCGTCGAACTCGAGGGTGATGGAGGGGCGTCCGCCGAGCGGGGAGTCGACCGGGCCGCCGGCGCCCTCGCGCAGCCAGCCCGCGCGGAACAGACGGTCCAGGCGGTGGCCGACGGTCGCACGGGAGAGTCCGGTGGTCTGCTGGAGCGCGCCGCGCGTCACGGCCCGTCCGCTGCGCACCAGTTCGAGCAGTTCACCGGCGCTCGCCTGGCCGCCGCCCCTACCCGTCCTGCCGGCCCTGCCGGTGCTCCCCGGACGTCCGGTCATGCGCACCCCCTTGTGTTTCTCAAGCTTGCATTACATATTGAGTTTTGCGTGTTAAATAGACGTAACCCTACGGTAGCCACTGCCAAACCTGGCCGGCCGGACGTCTTCGGGGAGCCCCGAGTGGATCGCACTGCCCAGCTCACAGCCCATGCGCTCGACCGCGAGATTGCATACGATCCGCTGTCCGCCCCTACCGCCGGACAGCGGTCCGTGCACGTCAGGGCCGCCCGGGTACTCACCGACAACTGGACCGGCACCTCGACCGTGCCCTCCCGGAGTCTGTATCCGCACCAGTGGTCGTGGGACTCGGCGTTCATCGCGATCGGGCTCAGGCATCTGTCGCCGCTGCGCGCGCAGACGGAGCTGGAGACGCTGCTGGCCGCCCAGTGGGCCGACGGGCGGATCCCGCACATCGTGTTCAACCCCTCCGTGCCCCTCGACGCGTACTTCCCGAGCCCCGACTTCTGGCGCTCCTCGACCGCGGGGCGCGCTGCGGGCGCCCCGCGCACCGTACAGACCTCCGGGATCGTGCAGCCACCGGTGCACGCACTGGCGGCCTGGCTGGTGCACCGCGCCGACCCGGGGCTCTCACGGGCGCGCGGCTTCCTGGCGAACGTCTACCCGCGCCTGGCAGCCTGGCACCGCTATCTGCTGCACCGGCGCGACCTGGGCGGCGGCGGTCTGGCCTCCGTCGTGCACCCCTGGGAGCAGGGGATGGACAACAGCCCCTGCTGGGACGCCCCCCTCGCCCGGGTCACCCCGGCCCCGGCGCGCTCCTTCCGGCGTGCCGACCTCGACCACGGCGCCGCCGAGGACCGGCCGACGGATCTGGACTACGGGCGGTACGTGCGGCTGGCGACGGACTACCGGGACGCCGAATACGCGGACCGTACAAGGGAGTTCGCGGTCGAGGACCCCGCCTTCAACGCGCTGCTCATCGCCTCCGAGCACGCCCTCGCCCGGATCGCGCGGGAGCTGGGGGCGACCGGCACGGCCCGGCACGCACGGGCGGAGCGGCTGACGGCGGCGCTGGTGGACCGGCTGTGGGATCCGGAGAAGGAGATCTTCCTCTGCCGGGACCTGCGAGGCGGCGGGCCGATCCCCGAGCGCAGCGTCTCCGGGCTGGTCCCGCTGATCCTGCCCGAGCTGCCGCCCGAGATCGCCGCCGCGCTCGTGCGCACACTGGGCGGCCCGCACTTCGGCACCGGCACCCGTCTCGTCCCCAGTTACGACCTGCTCGGCGAGGCCTTCGACCCGCACCGCTACTGGCGCGGGCCCGCCTGGTTCAACACCGGCTGGCTGCTGGAGCGCGGGCTGCGCGAGCACGGCGAGCGGGACCGGGCCGACGCGCTGCGCGAGGCGCTCGTACGGACGGCCGACGCGAGCGGGTTCGCCGAGTACGTCGACCCGTACACGGGCGAGGCGTGCGGAGCGGCCGGATTCAGCTGGACGGCGGCGCTGGCGCTCGACCTGCACCACCAGCGGCAGGCACCGCACGACGAACCGCACAGCGAACCGCACAACGAACGCCAAAACCTGGGCAAGAGCTGACAAAACCACGTGTCCCCATGGACACCGGCACGTTCGAACTGAAGACAAAGGAGGGGACCGGGGATGACGGACCGGCATCATCTGCTCGTGCACGGCGCGACGTTCGCCGCCGTTGACGACCGCGGCGACATCAGCGGCGTCCGGGGCGGCGGTTCCCCGGACGGGTTATTCGTACGGGACGCCCGGCATCTCAGCCGCTGGCAGCTGACGGTCGACGGGGCGCTGCCGGAGGTGCTCACCCCGGTCACCGACGGGGACGGCGCGCGCTGCGTGCTGGTCCCGCGCGGCGGCCGCCAGGAACCGCCCGCGCACACGCTCTTCCGTGAACAGGCCGTCGGCGACGGCTCGTTCGTGGAGTCCCTGCGGGTCACCAGCAACCGTCCGGTGCCGACCACGATCCGCCTCGCGATCACCGCCGACGCCGACTTCACCGACCAGTTCGAACTCCGCGCCGACCACCGCACCTACGTGAAGTCCGGCGCCGTACGCTCCCGACAGGTCCTCGACGACGGGCTGGAGTTCGGCTACCGCCGGGGCGAGTGGCGGTCCTGTACGACGATCACCGCCGAGCCCGCTCCGGACGGCGTCGAGGAGACCGGGACCGGCGCGCGGCGGCTGGTGTGGACGCTGGAGCTGGCACCGCACGGCACGACCGAGCTGGTCCTCCGGGTGATCGGGCGCCCGCACGGCGACCGGCGGGCCCTGCGCGTGCCCCGCGACCCGGCCGCGCTCAACGAGCAACTCCTGGCCATAGAAGGCGAGTTCGTGGAGGGTGTCGCCTTCCCGACCGGCTGGCCGGAGCTGGCGGCGGCCTGCGCCCGCGGCCTCGCCGACCTCGCCTCGCTCCAGGTGCCGGCCACCGGCCCGGACGGCGAGAAACTCAAGGTCCCCGCCGCGGGCGCCCCTTGGTTCCTCACCCTGCTCGGCCGCGACGCCCTGCTCACCTCTCTCTTCGCCCTCCCCTACCGCCCCCAGCTGGCCGCCGCCACCCTCCCGGCGCTCGCCGCCACCCAGGCGACCGAGGCCGGCGCGAACGCCGTGGCCCAGCCGGGGAAGATCGTCCACGAGGTGCGGCACGGGGAGCTGGCGCACTTCGGGCAGGTGCCGTACGGGCGTTACTACGGCTCGGTCGACGCGACGCCGTTGTTCCTGATCCTGTTCGGCGCGTATGTGGAACAGACCGGGGACCTGGAGACGGCCCGGCGGCTCGAACGCAACGCCCGTGCGGCTGTGGGGTGGATGCTCGATCACGGCGGCCTGACCTCGACCGGATATCTGGTGTACCGCGCGGACAAGGGCGGACTCGCCAACCAGAACTGGAAGGACTCCCCCGGCGCGATCTGCTCCGCCGACGGCAGCCGGCCGATGGGGACCGTGATGGCGGCGGGGGCGCAGGGGTACGCGTACGACGCGTTGCGGCGGACGGCGTGGGTGGCGCGGACGGTGTGGGCCGACGAGACGTACGCGGCGCTCCTCGAACAGGCCGCCGGTGATCTGCGCGACCGCTTCCAACAGGACTTCTGGATGCGGGAGTCGGCGTTCCCCGCGCTGGCCCTGGACGGGGAGGGGCGGCAGGTCGACGCGCTCGCCTCGGACGCGGGGCACCTGTTGTGGTCCGGGTTGCTGGACAAGGAGTACGGGGAGGAGGTGGGCCGACGACTGCTGGAGCCGGACTTCTTCTCGGGGTGGGGGGTGCGGACGCTGGCCGCGGGGCAGGCCGCGTACCACCCGTTGTCGTATCACCGGGGGTCGGTGTGGCCGCATGACAACGCGCTGATCGCGTTGGGGCTGGCGCGGTACGGGCTGCATGACGAGGCCCGGGCCGTGGCGCACGGGCTGGTGGACGCGGCGACCGCCGGCGGGCACCGGCTGCCGGAGGTGCTGGCCGGGTACGGGAGGGACACGCATCCGGAGCCGGTGCCCTATCCGCATGCGTGTGTGCGGGAGTCGCGGTCGGCGGCGGCTCCCCTGGCACTGCTGACCGCTGTCGGGGGTGCGTAGGGTTGCGTGAACACCGCCGGGCGTTGTGTTTGCCCGGTGTTTGCCGAAAAGCCTGAACCGGGGCCATGTGCGAGCCGTACCGGAAGTCGACGGGTCCAGGCCTCCCCAGCGTTGACCCGCCGGTTCCGTTTACGGGTCTCGCACGGAAGGACCTCCGGGTTGCCTCAGCACACGAGCACACGCCAGTCATCCAGTACGGCCGGGGAGACCGAGGCTGAGGTCGCAAAGACCACGGAAGCCGAGAAGGCGGAAGAGGCCGAGGGTACGGCGGCCGAGGCCCAGGTCGAGGCCGCCCAGGTCGAAGGCGCGAAGGCCGCACCCGAGGAAACGGTCACTCCCGAAGACGAACCCGAAGACGAACCCGGAGACATACCCGAAGAGGCCTCCGTGGCCGAAAAGGTCACGGCCCCGGAAACCGGACCCGGTGAAGTCGCCGTACCCGATGAGGCCACCGCCGCCGAAGCGGTGGCCGAAGCGACTCCGGAAGCCCCTGCCGAAGCCGCTGTCGAAGCGGCCGTCGGCGACGAAGCCGCCGTACCGGAGGCGGAGGCCGCCCCCGAACCCGCCGGTTCCGGGTCCGCCCCGGCCCGGCGCCCCCGCATATGGCAGCGCTGGCGCAGCGAACACCCCTCCGCCGCGCGTGCCTTCTCCCTCGCCCTCACCCTCCTCTCCGCTCTCCTCGTATACGCCTGTCTGGTGATGCCGAACACGATCGGCGGGCTGAAGCCGGCGATGTTCGTGCGGATTCCGGCCGAGGCGATCATCGGGGCGGTCGTGCTGCTGAGCCTGCCGCGCCGGCCCCGGCTGGTGCTGGCGGCGCTGGGCGGCGCGGTGGTGGGGGCACTGGCCATCGTGGACGTCTTCAACATCGGGTTCCTGGAGTATCTCGGTCGGCCCTTCAACATCATCCTGGACTGGTCGCTGCTCCCCGACGCCCGCGGCTATCTGCAGGACACCCTCGGCACGACCACCGAGCTGGCGATCACGGCCGGTGCGGTGCTGCTGGTCTTCGTGCTGATCGGGCTCGTCGCGCTGGCCGCCGTGCGCCTCGCCGACCAACTGGCGCGCAACCGCGGCCGGGCGACCCGGGGCACGTTGATCGTCGGCACGGTATGGATCACCTGCAACGCACTCGGGCTGTCGCTCACCGGCGCGCCGCTCGCCACGCAGAAGGCGACCGCCATGCTGAAGACGCAGGTGCGGACCGTCCAGGCGACCCTGAAGGACGAGGCGGAGTTCCAGAAGGTCGCCAAGGTCGACGCCTTCGGGAACACCCCGGGCTCGCAGCTGGTGCCGGCCCTGCGCGGCAAGGACATGATCTTCACGTTCATCGAGAGCTACGGCCGCAGCGCGATCGAGGACCCGATCGAGGCGCCCGGTGTCGACAAGACGCTGGACGCGCAGACGGCGATGCTGAAGAAGGCCGGTTACGCCGCGAAGAGCGGCTGGCTGACGTCGGCGACGTACGGCGGCAGCAGCTGGCTCGGCCACTCCACGACCATGTCGGGGCTGTGGGTCAGCAACCAGCAGCGCTACCGGACCGTCATGGCCAGCGACCACCTCAGCCTGACCAAGGCGTTCAAGAAGACCGGTGACTTCGACACGGTCGGTGTGATGCCGGGTATCCAGAAGGGCTGGCCGGAGCAGAGCTTCTACGGCCTCGACAAGGTCTACAACGCCTTCCAGCTCGGCTACAAGGGACCGAAGTTCAGCTGGTCGACGATGCCCGACCAGTACGCGCTGGAGCAGTTCCAGGAGCGGGTGCACAGCAAGAAGCCGACCGACGGCAAGTCGCGGATGTCGTTCCTGATCCTGACCTCCAGCCACCAGCCGTGGGCGCCGATCCCGAAGATGGTGCCGTGGGACCAGCTGGGCGACGGATCGATCTTCGACGCGATCCAGAAGGCCGGCAACAAGGCGTCCGACGTCATCGCCGACACCACCAAGTCCCGCCAGGAGTACGGCAAGTCGGTCCAGTACACGGTGACCGCGCTCACCCAGTGGCTGCAGCGCTACGGCAACGACAACACGGTCCTGGTCTTCCTCGGCGACCACCAGCCGATCGCCCGGGTCAGCGGCAACCACGCCAGCCGTGATGTGCCGATCTCGATCGTCGCCAAGGACCCGAAGGTGCTGGACGCGATCGACTCCTGGAACTGGACCGACGGTCTGCGCCCGGCGCACAACGCCCCGGTGTGGAAGATGAGCGCGTTCCGCGACAAGTTCCTGGCGGCGTACGGCTCCACCCCGGACCCGAAGACGAACTGAGCCACCGGCCCGCGGTTCGTTCACCGCGGGCCGGTGGGGGCTGGTCGCGCAGTTCCCCGCGCCCCTTCGGGGCGCGACCGAACCGCGGCCTGCTCAGCCCCCGGAAGTGTCCAGTTCCGCGTCCTCGCCGATCCCGGCGCAGTCGTACGGGTCCTTCAGCCAGCCGTCCGGCAGCACCACCCGGTTGTTGCCGGACGTACGGCCGCGGGGCCCGTCGGCTCCCGTGGGCCAGGGCTGGTCGAGGTCCAGTTCGTCGAGGCCCGCGCGGAGTTCTTCCAACGACGACGTGATGGCGAGGCGCTTGCGCATCTCGCTGCCGACGGCGAAGCCCTTCAAGTACCAGGCGACATGCTTGCGGAAGTCGACGACTCCCTTGGACTCGTCGCCGATCCACTCGCCGAGCAGGGTGGCGTGCCGGACCATGATGTCGGCGACCTCGCGGAGGGTGGGCTTCAGGACATCCTGCTGCCGCCCCTCGAAGGCCGCGACCAGGTCCGCGAACAGCCACGGCCGCCCCAGGCACCCGCGCCCGACCACGACTCCGTCGCAGCCCGTCTCCCGGACCATCCTGAGCGCGTCCTCGGCGGACCAGATGTCGCCGTTGCCGAGGACCGGGATCTCCGGGACGTGCTCCTTGAGGCGGGCGATGGCCTCCCAGTCGGCGGTGCCGCCGTAGTGCTGGGCGGCGGTGCGGCCGTGCAGGGCGATCGAGGTGACGCCCTCCTCGACGGCGATCCGGCCGGCGTCGAGATAGGTCATGTGGTCGTCGTCGATGCCCTTGCGCATCTTCATGGTGACCGGGAGGTCCCCGGCGCCGGAGACGGCCTCGCGGAGGATCGCGCGGAGCAGGTTGCGCTTGTACGGCAGCGCGGAGCCGCCGCCCTTCCTCGTCACCTTGGGGACCGGGCAGCCGAAGTTCAGGTCGATGTGGTCGGCCAGGTCCTCCTCCGCGATCATGCGGACGGCCTTGCCGACGGTGGCCGGGTCGACGCCGTACAGCTGGATCGAGCGCGGCTTCTCGGTCGCGTCGAAGTGGATCAGCTGCATGGTCTTCTCGTTGCGCTCGACCAGCGCCCGGGTCGTGATCATCTCGCTGACGAACAGGCCCTTGCCGCCGCTGAACTCCCGGCACAGGGTCCGGAAGGGCGCGTTGGTGATCCCGGCCATGGGGGCCAGGACGACCGGCGGCCGAACGGTGTGGGGGCCGATCTGGAGGGGCGACGTGGGCTCGGGCATTCCCCCATTGTCGCGTACGGCGCGCGATGCTCGTCCGGCCCTGTGGACAACCGCCCGCGGACACGCCCCGCCACGATCATGCAACACTCATTAGTTAGACGCACTATCGAAATGGGCGTACGATGAGACACATGCCCGAGCTGAGTCCCCGCCGCCGCATGCTCGTGCTCGCGATCTGCTGTATGAGCCTGCTGATCGTGAGTCTCGACACGACCGCCCTCAACGTCGGCCTGCCGTCCATGCAGCGCGAACTGCACGCGACCACGGCGGGCCTCCAGTGGACCATCGACGCGTACACGCTGGTCCTGGCCTCGCTGCTGATGCTCGCGGGGTCGACCGGCGACCGGGTCGGCCGCAAGAAGGTCTTCATGACCGGACTGGTGGTCTTCTCGATCGGCTCGCTGCTGTGCTCGCTCGCGCCGAACCTGGAGTCGCTGATCGCGTTCCGCATGGTCCAGGCGGTGGGTGGCTCGATGCTCAACCCGGTGGCCATGTCGATCATCACCAACACCTTCACCGAACCGCGCGAGCGGGCCCGGGCGATCGGGGTGTGGGGTGCGGTGGTCGGCATATCCATGGCCGCCGGTCCGCTGGTCGGCGGCCTGCTGGTGGAGTCGGTCGGCTGGCGCGCGATCTTCTGGGTCAACATCCCGGTGGGTCTCGCGGCGGTCCTGCTGACGCTGCGCTTCGTGCCGGAGTCCCGGGCGCCCAAGGCCCGCCGCCCCGACCCGCTCGGGCAGGTGCTGGTCATCGCCCTGTTCGGCTCCCTGACCTACGCGATCATCGAGGCGCCGACGGCGGGGACGGGCACGGTGCTGCCGTTCGCCGCGGTGGCCCTCGTCGCCCTGACCGGACTGCTCTGGTACGAGCCGAGGCGCGACGAACCCCTCATCGACCTGCGCTTCTTCCGCTCGGCGCCGTTCAGCGGGGCCACCGTGATCGCGATCAGCGCGTTCGCGTCGCTCGGCGGCTTCCTGTTCCTGTCCACGCTGTACCTGCAGAACGTGCGCGGCCTCGACGCCCTGCACGCGGGTCTGTGGATGCTGCCGATGGCGGTCCCGATGTTCCTCTGCGCCCCGCTGTCGGGCCGGCTGGTCGCGAGCCGCGGCCCCCGGCTGCCGCTGGTGATCGCCGGGGTGGCGATGACGGCGAGCGCGGTGCTGTTCGCGGCGTTCGAGGCGGAGACGTCGAACGCCACCCTCGTCCCGGGCTATGTCCTGTTCGGCATCGGCTTCGGCTTCGTGAACGCCCCGATCACCAACACCGCGGTCTCCGGGATGCCGAGGTCCCAGGCGGGTGTCGCGGCCGCGGTCGCCTCGACCAGCAGGCAGTTGGGCCAGACCCTGGGCGTGGCGGTCATCGGCGCGGTCCTCGCCTCGGGGATCGGCTCGTCGTCGTACCGCCAGTCCTTCGTGACGGCCGCCCGACCCGGCTGGTGGGTCCTCGCGGGCTGCGGCCTCGCGGTCCTGGTCCTGGGCGCCCTGACGAACGGCCGCTGGGCCCGCACGACGGCCGAGCGCGCGGCGCAGCGCCTGGAGTCGGCGGAGATCCGGCAGGTGGTGGGGGCCGGGGAGCGGGTCTAGGCGGTACCCCGCACCGGCCGGGCGTCACAGCCCCTCAAGGGTGACCTGCATGAAACGGTCGGGCTCGGAGCGTTCCTCCGCCGTGGTGAACTGCCGCCCGAAGAGACCGGTCGCGTCGCAGAACAGGCGCAGTCTCAGGCTGTTCCCCACGATCTGGGTCAGCAGGTCGACCAGGATCACCGTCTGATGTGCGAAGGCGTACCGCTGTTCCTCGTCGAACGTGTCGAACTGTTCCAGGGCCGCGGCCGCGGCGACCGGCAGTTCGGCCTTGGTGAAGTATCCGGCGAGGGCGGCTCCGCCCCAGACGAAGAGCGGGTTGTCGAGCAGGGAGTCGGGTCTGAGCCGCGAGTCGCCCTCGCCGAGCCGGCCGAGGGATTCCAGGGCCCGCTCGGCCCACTGCCGCCTGCCGCGGGGTTCGCGGGGGTTGCTCACGATCTCTTCCAGGAGGTAGGAGAACGGCGGGCTCTGCAGGACGAAGCGCAGCCTGCGGGTCATGTCCTCGGTCCGGCCGCGGATCCCCTCGAAATCCGCCGCGTCCGCCTCCAGCAGTGATTCCAGGAAGGACCTGAAGACATCGCGGTAGCCCGTCACGACGTGCGGGAGCCGCGGGTCTCCGAGCAGGCTCCGGAGTTTCCGGTTCAACCGGTCCATGTCGTACAGGGGGCGGGGCGCGAGCGAGTTCGGTATTTCACGGAAGTAGCAGGCCTCGCGGAACATCTCCCGTCCGAACTTCCACACCATCTCCTGGCCGTCCGGGTGGTCCACGAAGATGGCGACGCCGGATCCGCCCACACGGCACCCGTTGAGCCGGTACCCGCCCGCTATCTCGTAGTGCAGTTGTGCGTCCAGCCATTCCTCGTCGATCATTCCGGGTCCTCCGCCGCGGCGTCGACGATCCAGTCGTAGGTGCGGACGGTGGTGCCGAGCAGTTCCCTGTTGTACTCGCGGAGCGCCGTGGCCCGGCCCTGGTCGAGGAGCGCACGCCGGCCCGACACGACGAAGCCGCTGAATCCCACGTCGATCCGTGGCAGGGCGCGCCGGGCGGCTCGGAGGTTCCGGGCGATCCACCTTCTCGCGTCGCGGAGTTCGGCGACGCGTCTCTCCACCCCGGCGGCCGGTCCGGTGCCCGTCATCGCCGGGCTGCCCGGCGGCTCGAACTGCACGAGGAACCAGGTCGTTTCGCCGGTCGTGTACTGCGTGCGCGAGGCGCAGAGGTCGACGGAGGCAGGCCCCAGGTGAACCGACCACCGTTCCGTCCCGGGCTGGGAGTGGAGCGTTCTGTGCATGAGATCGGGGTGGAAGGCGAGGAACTCCCGGACGGCCTCGCCGTCGGCGTCGCCGCCCAGGAGGTTGCCCAGGAGGCGGAGCGGGCTGAGCGCGGTGTGGGTGTCCGCCACGGCGTCCAGGATCTGGGTCGTCACGGTCGGGATGCCGTCGTCCGTGTTCGCCGCGAGGCGGTCGGCGAGCAGGGGGGCGTGCCGGGCCAGGACGGTGCCGTCGATACGGTGCCAGACAGGAATGATCGACTTTGCGCCGGTCGCGTCCTCGATCGCGGAGAGACCGTTGAGCTCCTTGCGCGGAAAGCTCTTGGCGAGGAAGGCGGGACTCAGGATCACCACACCGAAGCGGCTGTTCGCCAGGCCCTCGTTGATCTTGTCGTTCAGGCTGTCGCCCACGCGGATCTCCTGCCGGTCCAGCCAGACCCGCAGCCCCGCACGGCGCAGCGCGACGGACAGCGGCAGGGCGACCTCGTCCTTGTCCTCGCTCGCGTAACTGATGAAGACGTCCCACGGCGGCATGTCGGCCTCCAGAACCACCCGTTGCCGGGGCAGGGCGCCCATGATGCGCCCGGGCAAGAGGACTTGGATATCCCCGCGATCGACCCGGTTCACCCGTTCCGGCATGTGCTGCCGACGGCCTAGTTGGCCTGGGTCGCCCGCCGGTGGCGTGCCTGGATCGCCTGCCGGACCGCCCCCAGGGCCAGGGCCTGCAGCAGGGCCGACACCGCGATCGTGGTGATGAAGAGCCATTTCGGCAGGTCCGTGCCCCAGGCGGTCCTGCCGAGCGTCGAGACGAGCAGGAAGGCGGGGAAGGTGACCAGGGGCGGCCAGAGCCAGGCGTAGTCGGGGTCGGGGTCCTCCGCCCACACCGAGTCGAAGGTGGCCTTGGCCATGACGAGGACGACCAGTGCGAGGTAGGCCGCCGAGACACGGTTGCCGACCATCAGGCGGACTACGGTGCGGGCAGGGCCGGTTGTCATCGGTCGTCCCCCTGGGGCCGGTCGTCGGTCGTGCTTCCTGCCAGCATGGTGGTTCGAACGGCCGTGCTCTGTCCTGAGTACCCGTACTCAACCGTGTCCGACGGGGGCCGTCAGCGCGTCCAGTTCCGCCAGCCGTTCCCGTGACTCCTCGTTCACCGGCACGTAGGTGACCATCCGGGCCCCGGACTCCGGGTTCAGCCACAGGTCGGTGTGGTCCATGGTGAGCAGACCGACGTACGGGTTGAGGAACTGCTTGGTCTTGGCGACGGGCACGCCCATCACCTCGTACCGCTCCCAGATGTCGCGGAACTCGGGGGACTCCGCCGTCAGCCGTTTGACCAGCATCTTCCAGGCCGGCTCGCCGAGATGGCCGGCCATGGCCGCGCGGAGTTTGGCGGCCATGAAGCGCCGGGTCTCCTCCAGGTCGACGATGGACCGGCGCCACTCGGGGTGGGTGTAGACGAGGATCAGGGAGTTGCGGTCCTCCGGCGGCACCGCGTCCAGATCGCCCATCAGCCGGCCGTAGGTGCGGTTGTGGGCGAGGATGTCGTAGCGGCTGTTCTGGATGCAGGCCGGGACGGGTTCCAGGGCGCGGAGCATCTCGGACAGGGCCGGGGTGATGGTCGGGCACCTCGCGGCCGGGGTCGGGTCGACGGCGGCGGCCAGCTGGAAGAGGTGGGCGCGTTCGCTCACGTCGAGCCGGAGGGTGCGGGCGAGGGCGTCCAGGACCTGGACGGAGACCTGGATGTCCCGGGCCTGTTCGAGCCAGGTGTACCAGGTGACACCGACCGCGGAGAGCTGCGCCACCTCCTCGCGGCGCAGGCCGGGGGTACGGCGGCGGATGCCGCGCGGCAGGCCCACCTGCTCGGGGGTGATCCGCTCACGCCGGCTGCGCAGGAACGCGGCCAGTTCATGGCGGCGGACGGCCGCGCCCCTGGCCGTGTGAGGGGCCGCCGTCGCACCGGTCGTGGTCGTCATGCCTCCAGACTGCCGCCTGGCGGATCCTGTTGCCAGGTACTTCTTCTACCAGGACAAGAAGACTCTGGTACCAGGCTGAGCGGCCCAGCAGGCTCGGTGTCATGACCGAAACCGTCACCGCTCAGACCGTACGGTCCCCGGCCGCGCCACCGGCGCTCGGCGGGCCCGGCCTGTTCACCGTGCTGCTGGCCGCGGCCCTGCCCCTCATCGACTTCTTCATCGTCAACGTCGCCCTGCCCACCATCGGGACGGATCTGCACGCGGGCGAGGCGGTCCTGGAACTCGTCGTCGCCGGGTACGGCGTCGCCTACGCCGTGCTGCTGGTGCTCGGCGGCCGGCTCGGCGACCTGTTCGGGCGCCGCCGGCTCTTCCTCGGCGGCATGGCCGCGTTCGGGCTGACCTCGCTGGCCTGCGGACTCGCGCCCGGCGCCTGGTCGCTGGTGGCCGCCCGGGTCGCCCAGGGCGCCGCGTCCGCCGCGATGCTCCCGCAGGTCCTCGCCACCATCCAGGCCGCCACCACCGGCGGCCGCCGCGCGAAGGCCATGAGCCTGTACGGCGCCACCGCCGGCCTCTCCATGGTGGCCGGGCAGATTCTCGGCGGGGTGCTGGTCGCCGCCGACATCTGGGGCACCGGCTGGCGCTCCGTGTTCCTCGTCAACGTGCCGGTCGTGGCCGTCGGGCTGGTGCTCGCCGCCCGGTTCGTGCCGGAGACGAGGTCGCAGCGGCCCGAGCCCGTCGACGGGCCGGGCACCGTGCTGCTCGCCCTCTCCCTGCTCACCCTGCTCGCCCCGCTCACCGAGGGCCGGGCGGCGGGCTGGCCGCTGTGGACCTGGCTGTCGCTGGCCGCCTTCCCGGGCGTGGCCGCCGCCTTCTACGCCGTGGAGCGGCGCGCCGACCGGGCGGGGCGGACACCGCTGGTCCCGCCGAGCCTGTTCGAACTCGCCTCGCTGCGCCGGGGTCTGGTGCTGATGCTGCCGTTCTCCGTCGGCTTCAGCGGGTTCATGTTCGTCATCGCCGTGGCCCTGCAGAGCGGGGAGCACCTCGGCCCCGTCGCGGCCGGGACGGCGCTCGCGCCGATGGCCGTCGTCTTCCTGTTCGTCTCGCTCGCCGGGCCGCGCCTGATCGCCCGGTACGGCAGCCGGGTGGTGTCCGCCGGGTCGGTGATCCAGGGGATCGGCATCGTCCTCATCGTCCTCGCCGCCCGGCGGGACTGGCCGCACCTGGACTTCGCCGGACTGCTGCCCGGGGTCGCGGTCGCCGGTGCCGGACAGGCCCTCCAACTCCCCAACGTGCTGCGCCTGGTGATGTCGGAGGTACCGCCCGCGCGGGCCGGCGTGGGCAGCGGCGTGATGGTCACCACCCAGCAGTCCGCGCTGGCCCTGGGCGTGGCCACCCTGGGCACCCTGTTCCTCTCCCTGATCCCGCACCAGGGCGTGCGGGACGCCCTGGTCACCACCCTGCTGGTGCAGCTGGGCCTGGTGGTGCTGACGGGGCTGCTCAGCCTGCGGCTGCCCCGGACGGTGGGGTGACCGGGCGACGGCGAGCCGGCCTCGCCATCGCGGACCGCGCGCCGAGCGGCCCTCAGCTCGCGGGACCGCCCAGTTCGAACCAGACGATCTTGCCGGTGCCCAGCCGGGTCGTGCCCCAGCGCCGGGCCAGCCTGTTCACCAGGTACAGGCCGCGCCCGTGCTCCTCGCTGGGCAGGGCCCGGCGCAGCCGCGGCAGTTGCGGCACGTCGTCGCCGACCTCGCAGCGCAGCACGTCCGTGCGCAGCAGCCGCAGGCTGATCGGCCGGGAGGCGTGCCGTACCGCGTTGGTGACGATCTCGCTGACCAACAGCTCGGCGGTGTCGGTGAGTTCCTCCAGGCCCCAGCCGGCCAGGGCCTGCCGGGTGAGCCGGCGGGCCCGGCCCGGGGCGCTCGCCTCCGGGTCCAGGGTCCAGTACGCCACGTCGCTGGGCGCGATGCCGTCGAAGCGGGCGGCGAGCAGCGCGATGTCGTCGTCCCGGTCGCCCGGGCCGAGCATGTCGAGCACCTCGTCGCACAGCGCCTCCAGCGGCGGCGGCCGGTCCGGGCCGGTCAACTGGGCGGTGGCGGCGAGCTTCTCCCGCAGCTGCTCGATGCCGGTCCACACGTCCCGCAGCCGGGACTCGACCAGGCCGTCGGTGTAGAGGAGCAGGGTCGCGCCCGCGGGCGCGTCCAGTTCGACCGCCTCGAAGTCGATGCCGCCGACGCCGATCGGGGCGCCCGGCGGCACCGTGAGGACCTCGGTCTTGCCGCCCGGGTGGAGCAGGATGGGCGGCGGATGACCGGCGTTGGCGACGGTGATGCGGTGCGAGACCGGGTCGTAGACGACGTAGAGGCAGGTCGCCATGCGGTCGGTGCCGAGGCGCTGGGCCTGTTCGTCGAGGTGGTGCAGGACCTCCTGCGGGGGCAGGTCGAGGCCGGCCAGGGTCACCGCGGTGGTGCGCAGCTGGCCCATGACGGCGGCCGAGGTCATGGAGTGCCCCATGACGTCGCCGACGACGAGGGCGACCCGGCTGCCGGGCAGCGGGATGGCGTCGTACCAGTCGCCGCCGACGCGCGCGGTCTCGGCGGCGGGCAGGTAGCGGAACGCCAGCCGGACACCGGGCGGCTTGGGCAGGGTCTGCGGCAGCATCGCGCGCTGCAGCCGGTCGGCGATGAAGGCCTCGCGGCTGTACAGCACGGCCTTGTCGACGCCGAGCGCGGTGTGGGTGGCGAGCTGGGCGGCGACCAGGAGGTCGGCGGGCTCGAACGCCGGGCGCTCGGGGCGGCGCAGGAAGAGCACCGCGCCGGTGACCCGGCGGCGGCCGCGCAGCGGGGCGAGGATCGCGTGCGACCCAGCCCAGCCGTTCAACGCGCTGTCCTCGCCGACGAGTTCGCCGAGCGCGGCCCGGGTCGCCCGGTCGTCGGCGAACACCGGCCGGACCCCGCGCAGCACTTCGGCGAGCGCACCGCCCGGCACGACCTGGCTCCAGTCGGCCGCGTCGAGATCGTCCTGCTCGTCGTCCACCGTCTCGGCCGGCCAGACCAGGCCCTCTGCGGCGGGGCCCTTGATCCGGTCGGTGCGGCGCAGCCGCAACGCGTCGGGGCCGGTGGGGCGTTCGTCGCCGACCGGTAGCGGGTCGCGCAGGTAGACGAGGGCCGCGTCGGAGTACGTCGGTACGGCGGAGCGGCACAGGCCGCGCACGATCTCGTCGGTCTCGAACCCCCGGGCGATCTGCCGGGTGGCGGCGCCGACGTAGCGGAGGCGGTCCTCGTCCGGGGCCTTGGGCGTGGCGGCGGGTCCGGCCTGCGGGGTCGCGGTGTCCTCGCTCACGCCGAGCGCGGCCTGTGTCGACAGCGCGTCGGCCAGGGCGATGTCGTCCTCCACGAAGTCCTCCCGGTCCGGTCTCCGCAGGAACACCGCCACGCCGACAACGGTGTCGGGCGCGCGCAGCGGAGCGAGCAGGACACGGTTTCCCTGCGGGAGCCGGGGTGCCGCCCCCAGGAGCTCGCGAAGGGCCTCCTCGACGTCGTCCGAACCCCGGCCGCGTGTTCTGCCGCACCGCAGGAAGCCGGCCAGCACGCTGTCGGGCAGCACGGAGGCCGCGGACGCGGGAACTCCTCCCATGACGGCGCCGAGTTCGTCCGGCACTCCGTCCAACCGCAGCCCGAGCGGCTCGGACCGGTCCTGCCGACGGTCCGCGAGGTACACGAACACCGCGTCCGACAGGTCCGGCACCGCCGTCAGGCACAACTCCCTGACGACCTGGGCCGTGCCCTCGGCACGAGCGATCCGACGGCCGGAGACGGCCAGAAAACGTTGAGGATCCGGCAGCATCGCCTCTCCGTGCCGGTGGCCGTTTCACAAGGTCGCTTTCATCTTGAGCCTTGGTCAATGCCGTGTCCAGGGTTTCCGCCGGTAGACCAAATCCGGCTCCCGGTCCGGAGGTTGGCACCCGCCCCCGGAACGGCCCGCTGATCTGCCGGAGCCGTACCCCGGGACACGGCTTGGCCAACTCGCCGTGAAGAAATCCCCGTTGATGTTGGTCTTGCTGCACACTCCTCCCGTCGAGACGTGCCGAACGGCAGATCGGGCACTGACTCCGGAGGCGTTATGTCGCAGACCGACTCGAGCAAGGTCAGCCGCTGGGACCAGCACGGCCGGGAACACACGGTGCGGGTGCAGCGCACCGGCATCCAGCGCACGATCAGGTGTGACACCTGCGGCTGGAAGCAGGGCGCGCAGTTCCTGCCCTGGCTGAAGGCGGAGGAGCACCTGGCCGAGGCGCACCAGGCCACGGTGGACCCGGCGGGGGCCCAGCCGTCCCGGTGACTCACGGCTCACCGACGGCGTCCCGATGACTTTCCGCCCGCGTGGGAGTCGTACACACGACCGCACCCCACCGGAGGGACGACCGATGACCGTGACCCCGCTCCATGCCGCCCTGCGCCGCCGTGTCGAGGACGGCACGGTCCCCGGAGCCGTCGGGCTCGTCGCCCGGGGCGACGACGTCGAGGTCGTGACCGTCGGCGACATGGACGCCGGGGGCTCCGCCCCGATGGCCCGGGACTCGGTCTTCCGGATCGCGTCGATCACCAAGCCGATCACCGCGGCGGCCGTGCTGCTGCTGGTGGACGAGGGCCGGATCGGGCTCGGCGACCCGGTGGCCGAGTGGCTCCCGGAGCTCGCCAAACCCATGGTGGTGCGGACCCCCGCGAGCCCCGTCGACGACGTGGTGCCGGCAGACCGCCCGGTCACCGTCGAGGACGTGCTGAGCTTCCGCACCGGCTGGGGCCTGCCCGACGACTTCTCGCTGCCCGCCGCACAGGCCCTGCTCACGGTGCAGCGGCACGACCTCCCCTTCCGGGACTGGCCGAACCCGGACACCTGGCTGTCCCGGCTCGCCGAGGTGCCGATGCTGCACCAGCCGGGCGAGGCCTGGCTGTACGGCACCTCGTCGGCCCTCCAGGGCATCCTGGTCGCCCGCGTGTCGGGCGGTACGTTCCCGGACTTCCTGGCGGAGCGGATCTTCGAGCCGCTGGGCATGCGGGACACGGCGTTCGAGGTGCCGGCGGCGAAACGGGACCGCTTCACCACGTCCTACGCCCCCGCCGAGGACGGCACCCTGCGCCTCCTGGACACCCCGGACGGCGAGTGGAGCGGCCTGCCGCGCTTCCCCTCGGGCGGTGGCGGTCTGGTCTCCACGGCCGACGACTGGCTGGCCTTCGGCCGCCTGCTCCTGAACGCGGGCGCCACCGCGGACGGCCGCCGGATCCTCTCCCCCACCTCGGTCAGCCGGATGACCACCAACCACCTCACGGCGGCCCAGCGCGAGCACGCCACGCTCTTCCTGGAGGGCCAGGGCTGGGGCTACGGCGGCCAGGTCGACGTCACCCCGGCCGATCCCTGGAACGTGCCGGGCCGCTACGGCTGGGTCGGCGGCACCGGCACCACCGCGCACATCGTCCCGGCCACCGGTACGGTCACGGTCCTGCTGACCCAGGTGGCGATGACGGGCCCGGTGCCGACACCGCTGATGCGGGAGTTCTGGCGGGTCACGGCATAGGCCCGCCGTTACGGCATTCGGGTGATGGCCGAGGTGTGAGTCCCGAGGTCAGCGCACCTGTCGCCACCTGCGGACTTTACGGAACCAAAGGGCGTCCGTCACCGCTTCCCGAACCTTCTCGGGTCGCCGCCGCGGGCGCCCCGGCCAAGCCTGGTGGGGTCCCCTCGTCACTCGACAGGAGCACTCCATGCACACCACTCAGCGTCAGATGTCCCGTGCCCTCGCCGCCGGTGCCCTCTCCCTGGCCCTGCTGTCGGCCGGCAGCGCCGGGGCCTTCGCCGCCGAGACCAAGCCGAACCCGTCCCCGTCCCCGTCCGCGACCGCGATGGGCTCGATCACGGCCAGGGCCAGCAAGCCCTCGGTCATGACCGGCGAGTCGGTGACCTTCACCGGTCGTACGTCGGGGCTGAAGGTGGGTTCGCCCCTCGTGCTTCAGCACGAGGTGAAGGGCAAGTGGATCCCGCTCAAGGCGGACACGAAGGTCAAGAAGGGTAGTTCCTACGCGCTGACCACCTCGTTCAGGACGAAGGGAACCGAGCACGTGCGGGTCGCGGCGGTCGGCAAGAAGGTCTACTCCCCGACCGTGACGGTCGACGTCACCTGAGGCCGCGCACCAGCAGCTCCACCAGCGACGCGAAGTCTTCGTCGGCCTCCGGCCGCTCCCACTCGCGGGCATAGCCCGGGTCGTGGAAGCGGCCGGTGGCCTGGAAGACGGTGCGGGCGGCGGCGGCCGGGTCGGGCGCGGTGAAGGCGCCCGACCCGGCCCCGTCCCGGATGATCTCGATCAGCTGGCCGGTCAGGTCGGCGATGTGCTCGGTGACCGCCGGGCCGTTCTCGTCGACCAGCACCATGTAGGTGGCGAACAGCTCCGGGTCGGCGCCCGCCTTGCGCCGCTTGGCCTCGAACAGCGCCCGCAGCCAGGCCCGCAGCCGCGCCTCGGCGTCCCGGTCCTCGGCCACGATGCCGGACAACGCCGCCGAGGTGCGGTCCAGCCACCGCTTGGTCACCGCCTCGCGCAGCGCCGCCTTGGTCCGGAAGTGCCGGTAGACACTGCCGTGGCTGACCCCGAGCGCGCGGGCCACGTCCACCACGGTGGCCTTGGCCGGGCCGTGGCGGCGCAGCACCTCCTCGGTCGCCTCGAGGATGCGCTCGGCGGTCAGGGTCGGGGTCGGGGACGTCGCTGCCATGGCCTAGACGGTACCCGGACGGCGGTTCGGGCCGCCCGGAGCCATGATCACCGCTCGGCGCACCGCGATCACTGCTCGGTGCCGAGGGACGCCATCTGCACGGCCGGGTAGCGGGTGCCCGCCGCCGCGTCCGCCGGGACGGCCTCCTCGATCGCCGCCAGCTCGGCCGCGTCCAGGGTGACGTCCAGCGCGCCCAGCGACTCGGAGAGCCGCTCGCGGGTGCGGGCGCCGATGAGCGGCACGATGTCGTCGTTGTGCTGCGAGCCCCGGGACAGGACCCAGGCGATGGCGATCTGCGCGACCGACACGCCCTTCTCGTCGGCGATCTTGCGCAGCGCTTCGACGAGGTCGAGGTTGTGCTGGAGGTTCTCGCCCTGGAAGCGGGGCGAGTGGGCCCGGAAGTCGCCCGCGCCGAGCTGCCGGTCACGGGTGAAGTGGCCGGAGATCAGGCCCCGGGAGAGCACGCCGTACGCGGTGACGGCGATGCCCAGTTCACGGGTGGTCGGCAGGACCTCACGCTCGATGTCCCGGGTGATCAGCGAGTACTCGACCTGCAGGTCGGTGATGGGCGCGGTGGCGGCGGCCCGCCGGATGTTGTCCACGCTCGCCTCGCTGAGGCCGATGTGCCGGACGTACCCCTGCTCGACCAGTTCCTTGATGGCGCCGACCGTCTCCTCGATCGGGACGCCCGGGTCGACGCGGGCGATCCGGTAGACGTCGATGTGGTCGACGCCGAGGCGCTGGAGGGAGTAGGCGGCGAAGTTCTTGACCGCGGCGGGGCGGCCGTCGTAGCCGAGCCAGCTGCCCTCCGGGCCGCGCAGGGCGCCGAACTTCACACTGACCAGGGCCTGTTCGCGGTGGGCGGCGGGGGCGGTGCGCAGGGCCTCGCCGATCAGCATCTCGTTGTGGCCCATGGCGTAGAAGTCGCCGGTGTCCAGCAGGTTCACGCCGGCGTCGAGGGCGGCGTGGATCGTGGCGATCGACTCGGCACGGTCGGCCTCGCCGTACAGCGCGGACATGCCCATGCAGCCGAGAGCGAGGGCGGAGACCTGGGGGCCGGTGGATCCGAGAGGGCGGGTGTGCATCGTCATGGCTCCACCTTGGCATGACAGCTGACAGATTTCAATATCTGTCATTCCATACCCGCACCCCCGCTTTCTGGTCCAGACCTATTGACGAGAGGTCTGGACCAGGTCACGCCTACGACACCCGACGCCGCCGTCACCGAAAGGCCCCGCATGATCCGCCGCACTTGAGGACCGGTCTTTTAGCTCGCTCGCAGACGCGTTGTGCGCTGGGACAACTCGGCCCGCGGCGTACACCCACCGTTCGACTGGACCCCGATCATTGACACTTGAATCACCGCCCACGGCAAAAACGTGGTGGACGCGACCTTCACGGTGATCCGTTCCGACGGAGCGGCCCCGTGAGGGCGGCATGAACAGGGGCGTGAACGTGGCGACACGCGCGGACATCGACCTCATCTCCGCCACCGTGGCGAACAAGTTCGTCGCGACGATCGTCCCGATCGTCAACTACCCGTCACTAAAGCGATGGGCTTGCACAACGGGCGCCACTGGCTGTGGTGCTGTGTTTGCGTCCTGTCCCACGCCCCGGTTCAGGCGCTGGGTCTGGGGCGGTTGACTGCGCCCCGCGTCGCCACAACTCCCACGCTCTGGCGCGGATGTTGCGGGAGCCGTTCCGGTCCGCGTGATCAACGAATCCGCATGACCGGCACGCGAACCAGGCCTGACTCACCCGGTTCGCTCTGTCGATGTGCCCGCACTCCGCGCAAGTTCGAGAGGTGTACGCCGGATCGACGTACACCACCGGCACCCCCGCCCGGCGGGCCTTGTACGCAATGAACGCCCCCAGCTGGTGGAACGACCAACTGGAGTGGGTGGCCCGTTGGGGCTTGCGAAGCCGTACCCGTTCACGGATGCCCGTCAGATGCTCCAGGGCGATCCCTCGACCGGTGCGTTCAGCCTCAGCCACCACATGCTTCGCGATCTTGTGGTTGATGTCCTTGGCCCGCCGCGCCTCCTTGCGCCGTCTCCTCTTCAACCGGCGCTTGGCGGACGGGGTGTTCTTCTGCTGCAGCCTGGTGCGCAACTTCCGCTCCCGGACTCGGATACGGTTCAACTCGCGCCCAGCCATGATCTCGCCGTCGGACGTGGTGGCGATGTTCACGATGCCCAAGTCGATGCCGAGGAAGTCACACGGATCCGTGTTCAGCGGTGCTTCCGGCACTTCGCAGGTGGCCAGCAGAAACCACATGCCGTCCCGGCAAACGAGATCGGATTCACCGCGCCGGTAAAGCGCAAGGGTGACCAGTTGCTCGGGCGAGGCGGTAAACGCCACGTCCTTCACCCGCCCCGACGCCGTCCAGACCGACACTCGCCGCTCAGGGATCCGCCAGGACAACATCCGGTCGTCGTAGGGTTGTGCGCTGTCGGCCCGGAACGCGACCGGCTTCCCGCTGGCCCTGCGGTACCGCTTCGAACCGGGCCTGCCCAGGTTCCCGGCCTTCAGGTTCGCCCGCAACGTGGAATACGCGTCGCACGTCTTCTTGATCACGTGCTGGGCGGCCTGCGCCCCCAGCCCCCACCGTGCCTTGATCTCGGTGTAGGTGTGCTCGCGCAGCGCGAAGTTACTCTTCACACCCTTCTCGAACGCCACACCGCTGGCCCAGTTGGCGGCTTCGTTGCAGGCGCGCAGGGTCACCTCAAGCGCCTTCGCCTGCACGGGCGTCGGCAGCACCCTGACCTGCACCACCAGCTTCACGATCACTAAACCTATACACGCGTACGACGGCCCACCGCATGTTCCCCATATGCCACTCGACCGGCTGACGGCGGCTGCGCGTGCAGCCGCCACTGGCTCTGCCGGGGACGGCGCCTGGCCGCTACGCGGCCAAGCATGCACGAGCGACATCGAGACCGGCCTGGTGGGCAGCACGTCGAACCGCCAACTCTTCACCTCCCAGGCCTGGAAGCACTACGGCACCTCACTCAAGGGCCTGATGACCTGGTCGGTCAACTGGGACGGCTCGAAGAACTGGACGTTCGGCGACAACGTGAAGGCGCTTCAGAGCCGTTGAGCCCGGCCGGCGCCGGAGCGGGCGGATCGGGCGGGGTGTGGGACGGACGGCGGAAGCCGAGCCGGCCCTCCGTTCGACAGACCCCGCCCCGGCTCCGAGAATGGAACTGCCGGCGCGCAGTCACCGGCGGCGCCTGCCACCGGCCGTTCCGTGCGGTGCTCCCGCGTCGCCGAGGAGGCCGCCATGACCATCCGGATCGCCACCTTCAACATGGAGAACCTCTTCCGCCGGCCCGCTGCCTTCCGTCTGGAGAATCCGGCGGACCGCGATCAAGTCCTGGCCGACTTCGCCAAGTTGGTCGCCGTCCTCGACAAGCCGACATACACGGACACCGACAAGGCGGAGATCTTCCGGATCGTCACGGCGTACCGCGCGTACGAGATCTACGACCCGAAGCACCCCGACCCGAAGGGGCCGCCGCCGATCGTCATCAACCAGTCCCGCCCGGGGAAGCGCACCGGGCTCTTCGACACGGCCAGGCCGCCGAAGACCCCCCAGGACATCACCGCCACCGGCCGGGGCTCGTGGACCGGCTGGGCCGAACTGGGGCAGGACGACCTCGACATGACCATGGTGCGGAACACCGGCCGGGTGGTCGCGGAGGTCGACGCGGACATCATGCTGACGGTGGAGGTCGAGGACCGGCTCACTCTGGAGCGCTTCAACAACGACGTCCTCGTGGAGGCGCTGGGCAGACGGCCCTACCCGTACAACCTGCTGATCGACGGCAACGACCCCCGGGGCATCGACATCGGGATCCTCAGCAAGCATCCGATCACTTCGGTCAGGTCCCACATCTTCGACACCGACCCCGACCACCCCGCCGACCGGCTGTTCAGCCGGGACTGCCCCGAGTTCGAGATCCAGCTCGACGGATCGCCGCTGGTGATCCTCGGCAACCACCTGAAGAGCAAGTACCTGGACGACCCGGAGCTGCGGCTGGCGCAGGCGAAGCGGGTCGCGGAGATCTACCGGGCGGCGGCCGAACGCACCCCGCACGTCCTGGTCGCCGGGGACCTCAACGATGACCCGGAGAGCGACGCGCTCGCGCAGTTGCTGGCCACCGGTCTGCGCGACGTGATGAGCCACCCCTCCTACCACGGGGAGCCCGGCACCCATGAGCCGTGCACCCGGCCCCAGGACAAGATCGACTACCTGCTGCTCCCGCCACCGCTGTGGCACGAGGTGCAGCACGTGGGCCTGGAGACCCGCGGCATCTTCGCGCCCGGCATCAAGTCCTTCGACACGGTGAAGTCGAAACTGACGGAGGCCTCCGACCACGCGGCGCTGTTCGTGGACCTGGACCTGTAAACACCGGTTCCCCGTGCCCCTCAGGGGCACGGGGCCGGTATTGAACTCAAACGCCTAGCACCCGATGAGACGCCCCGCGAGGTAGCCCTCGATCTGGTCCAGCGAGACCCGCTCCTGCTTCATCGAGTCGCGCTCGCGCACCGTGACCGCGTTGTCCTCGAGCGTGTCGAAGTCGACGGTCACGCAGTACGGCGTACCGATCTCGTCCTGGCGGCGGTAGCGGCGCCCGATCGCACCGGCGTCGTCGAACTCGATGTTCCAGTTCTGCCGCAGCGCCTGGGCGAGCCCCTTGGCCTTCGGGGACAGGTCGGCGTTACGGGACAGCGGAAGGACCGCGACCTTCACGGGAGCCAGGCGGTGGTCCAGGCGCAGCACCGTGCGCTTCTCCAGCTTGCCCTTGGCGTTCGGCGCCTCGTCCTCGACGTACGCGTCCAGCAGGAACGCGAGCATCGCACGGCCGACACCGGCGGCCGGCTCGATGACGTACGGCGTCCAGCGCTCCTGGGCCTCCTGGTCGAAGTAGGAGAGGTCCTGGCCGGAGGCCTTGGAGTGGGCGTTCAGGTCGTAGTCGGTGCGGTTGGCGACACCCTCCAGCTCGCCCCACTCGTTGCCGCCGAACTGGAAGCGGTACTCGATGTCAGCGGTGCGCTTGGAGTAGTGGGAGAGCTTCTCCTTCGGGTGCTCGAACCACCGCATGTTCTCCTCGCGCAGGCCCAGGCCGGTGTACCAGTTCCAGCGCTGCTCCATCCAGTACTCCTGCCACTTCTCGTCCTCGCCCGGCTTGACGAAGAACTCCATCTCCATCTGCTCGAACTCGCGGGTGCGGAAGATGAAGTTGCCGGGCGTGATCTCGTTGCGGAAGGACTTGCCCATCTGCGCGATGCCGAACGGCGGCTTGCGGCGCGAGGCGATCTGCACCTGGGCGAAGTTGGTGAAGATGCCCTGGGCCGTCTCGGGACGCAGGTAGGCGACGGAGCCGCTGTCCTGGGTCGGGCCGAGGTGGGTGGAGAGCAGACCCGAGAACTGCTTGGGCTCGGTGAACTGGCCCTTGTTGCCGCAGTTCGGGCAGTTCACGTCCGCCAGGCCGTTCTCCGGGAGGCGGCCGTGCTTGGCCTCGTAGTGCTCCTCCAGGTGGTCCGCGCGGAACCGCTTGTGGCAGGCGGTGCACTCGGTCAGCGGGTCCGTGAAGGTGGCGACGTGGCCGGAGGCCACCCAGACCTCCGGGGCCAGGATCACGGACGAGTCGAGACCGACCACGTCCTCGCGCGACGTCACCATGTAGCGCCACCACTGGCGCTTCAGGTTCTCCTTGAGCTCGACACCCAGCGGCCCGTAGTCCCAGGCGGCCTTCTGGCCACCGTAGATCTCACTGCAAGGGAATACGAAGCCACGGCGCTTGCTCAGGCTGACGATGGTGTCGATCTTGTCGGCGGCCACGGTGCTCTCTTCATTACGACGACGGGCGACGAAGCGGCTCCTCGAAGGTGTCTGTCGGAGCGTGCTTCAGAGCGAATGCCTCAGGTTACCGGCGGGGGATCCCCCTCGACCAAATCGGTATCGCTTACCGGCCTCTCACCCAGGCTTGTTGACAACGGTTTCCATGTTTGTTGAAAATGACTCTCATGAACGTACGACGCCGCCTCATACCCGCGGCCACCGCGGCCACCGTCACCGCACTCGGCATGGCGACCCTCACTGCCTGCGGCGGCGACGCCACGGCGGCCCGGACCGGCAAGTTCGACGTCGTCGCGTCGTTCTATCCGATGGCCTTCCTCGCCGACCGGATCGGCGGCAGCCACGTCCACGTCACCAGTCTCACATCGCCCGGCCAGGAACCGCACGACCTGGAGATCAGCCCCAAACAGATCGTCCAGATCGAGAAGTCCGACGCGGTCGTCTACCTCAAGAACCTCCAGCCCTCCGTCGACGACGCGGTCGCCCAGTCGTCCGTCGGGACGAAGGTCGACGCGGCCTCCCTGACCACGCTGGAGCAGCACGGCAACGAGGTCGGCGGGCACGCGGCCTCGCACGACACCTCCAAGAACGAGGAGCTGACCGGCCTCGACCCGCACATCTGGCTGGACCCGGTGCGCTACGCCCAGGTCGCCGAGGGTGTCGGCAAGGCCTTCGAGAAGGCCGACCCGAAGCACGCCGCCGACTACCGGAAGAACACCGCGGCCCTGGTCAAGAAGCTGGACGACCTGAACACGCAGTTCAAGGACGGCCTCGCGAACACCAAGACCAAGGTCTTCATCACCACCCACGCCGCCTTCGGCTACCTCGCCGAGCGCTACGGCCTGACCGAGGAGGCCATCAACGGCCTCGACCCCGAGTCGGAGCCGAGCGCGGCCCGCGTGAAGGACCTGGAGACCATGTCCAAGGCCGACGGCGTCACCACCGTGTTCTACGAGACGCTCGTCAGCGACAAGACCGCCAAGACCATCGCCGCCGACGCCGGACTGAAGACGGACGTCCTCGACCCGATCGAGGGCATCACCGCCAAGTCCCGCGGCAGGGACTACTTCGCGGTCCAGGAAGCCAACCTCAAGACGCTCCAGCAGGCGCTGGGCACCAAATGACGGGAGACGAGATGACCGGCGAGCCCGTCATATCCCTGCGCGGGGTCACCGCCGAACTGGGCTCACGCCCGGTCCTGCGCGGTATCGACCTGACCGTGCACCGCGGCGAGGTCGTCGCGCTGCTCGGCGCGAACGGCTCCGGCAAGTCCACCGCGATCCGCACGATCGTCGGCCAGGTGCCGGTGAGCGGCGGCGAGATATCCCTGTTCGGCACCCCGCGCCGGGCCTTCCGCGACTGGTCCCGGATCGGCTACGTCCCGCAGCGCACCACCGCCGCGGGCGGCGTCCCCGCCACCGTCACCGAGGTCGTCTCCTCCGGCCGGCTCTCCCGCACCCGCTTCGGCCGCTTCCGCAAGGCCGACCACGCGGCCGTACGGCACGCCCTCGGCCTGGTCGGCATGGCGGACCGGGCCAAGGACAACGTCGAGGCGCTCTCCGGCGGCCAGCACCAGCGGGTGCTGATCGCCCGCGCCCTGGTCGCCGAACCCGAGCTGCTGATCATGGACGAGCCGATGGCGGGCGTCGACCTGGCCAGCCAGGAGATCCTCGCGCACACGCTCCGCGAGCAGGTCGCACAGGGCACCACGGTCCTCCTCGTCCTGCACGAACTGGGCCCGCTGGAGCCCCTGATCGACCGCGCGGTCGTGCTCCGCGACGGCTGTGTCCTGCACGACGGCCCGCCACCGCGCGCCGTCGGCCAGCACGCCCTGCCCGGCCACGACCACGTCCACCCCCATGACGAGCACACACCACTGCGCACGGGACTGCTGAGCTGATGGACTTCCTGAACTACGCCTTCATGCAGCGGGCCCTGCTCGCCGCCGTCCTGGTCGGCATCACCGCCCCCGCCGTCGGCATCTACCTGGTCCAACGCCGCCAGGCCCTGATGGGCGACGGCATCGGCCACGTCGCCATGACGGGCGTCGGCCTCGGCTTCCTGCTCTCCACGTCCCCCGTCTGGATGGCGACGGCGGTGTCGGTGCTGGGTGCCGTCGTCATGGAACTGATCCGCTGGTACGGCCGTACCCGCGGCGACATCGCCCTCGCGATGCTCTTCTACGGCGGTATGGCCGGCGGTGTCATGCTGATCAACCTCGCGCCGGGCGGCTCCAACGCCAACCTGATGTCGTACCTGTTCGGCTCGCTGTCGACGGTGTCGGAGTCCGACGTGACCGCGATCTGCCTGCTGGCCGCCTTCGTCCTTCTGGTCACCCTCGGTCTGCGCCGGCAGCTGTTCGCCGTCAGCCAGGACGAGGAGTTCGCCCGGGTGACCGGCCTGCCGGTACGCGCGCTGAACCTGCTCACGGCGATCACCGCGGCGGTGACCGTGACGGTCGCGATGCGCGTGGTGGGCCTCCTGCTGGTCTCGGCCCTGATGGTCGTCCCCGTCGCCGCCGCCCAGCAGCTGAGCCGCAGCTTCGCCGCCACCTTCGCGATCGCCGTGGCCATCGGTGTGACGGTGACGATCGGGGGCACGATCACGTCGTACTACCAGTACGTACCGCCGGGCGCGACAATCGTGCTGCTGACCATCGCCGCGTTCATCGCGCTGAGCGTGCTGGCCGCGCCGCTGGCCCGCCGACGCGCCCGCGCGGCCGCCGCGGGGCGGCCCGCCGGGGACCCGGCGGAGTGCGCGATTCCGGCCACGCGGGAGGCCGCGGACGAGGTCGGCGTCTGACCGCCCTCAGCCCGGGCTGGCACAATGGCCCGGCAGAAGCAGTGACGTGAGGAGGCAACCGGTGACGACCGCTGGACCGCCCGTGAAGGGCCGCTCGACCCGCCAGCGGGCAGCCGTGGCGGCGTGCCTGGACGAGGTCGAGGAGTTCCGCAGCGCGCAGGAACTGCACGACATGCTCAAGCACAAGGGTGACTCGGTGGGCCTCACCACGGTGTACCGCACGCTGCAGTCACTGGCCGACGCCGGCGAGGTCGACGTGCTGCGCACGTCCGAGGGCGAGTCGGTGTACCGGCGGTGCTCCACGGGGGAGCACCACCATCACCTGGTCTGCCGGGTGTGCGGCAAGGCCGTGGAGGTCGAGGGCCCGGCCGTCGAGAAGTGGGCGGAGGCCATCGCCGCGGAGCACGGGTACGTGAATGTGGCGCACACCGTGGAGATCTTCGGCACGTGTGCGGACTGTGCGGGGTGCGCCGCGGGGTGAGCCGACTTTCGGCCGCGGGCCCGGTGGGGGCTGTGGGAGGCACCCGGCCAGCGCCGGTGAGCGTCCCCACCCCCGCCAGCCCCAGTCCGGCTCAGCTTCGTCCGAAGCAACGCTCCAGCTCGTTCAGGTCGTAGAACTTGCTGCCCTTGGAAGTGGGCTTGCAGCCTGCCTTGAAGGGGATCTCCTTCTCGTTGTGGAGCATCCGCACCAAGTAGTCGTCGCCCTTCTTGAAGACGTCCCACTGGATGTTGGAGGCGAGGGAGGCGACTTCGGCGCCGCGCCAGGAGTTGTCGGCGTAGGTGTAGTCGACGCCGGGGGCGGCGGGCTGCTCGCTGCCGGGCAGTCGCATCAGCGCCGCCAGCGGGATGAGCTCCTCGGCGTGGGTGAAGCGGAGTTCCGCGCCCAGCGTGCTGGTGCCGGCCCGCTTGGCCTCGACCTGCTTGAAGAGGTCGTCGAGGAGGACGCCCGCCATCTTGTAGGTGATGTCGCTGTCGGAGAAGCTCGGGCCCTTCTCGTAGAAGTCCTCGGCGTCGCTGAGGTAGCCGAACCAGGCCGCGTCGCGCGGGGCGAGGTAGCGGTCGAAGTCCCAGCCCTTGCCGTCCGGGCTCTCCTCGCTCATCGCGGGCGCGATGGCGTAGAGGTTGTAGACGGCGGTGGCGGCGGTGATGTCGTCGGCGGTGGCGGCGAACTCGCCGTTCACGATGCGCTGGACGAACGCCGGCTCGAAGATCCTGCCGAGGACCCGGGCGGCCGCCCGGTGCGTGGCCGGCTGGTCGGTGACCGACTTGAGGGTGACGGCGAGACGTTCGTCGTTCGCCAGCCACTTCTGGTAGTCGGCGCCGCCGGCCGACTTGTGGAAGTAGAGCAGGTTCTTGTCGACGCGGGCGGTGCCCAGCGAGGCCTTCAGCGCGGGGTCGGCGTCGGTGAGGGCGGTGGAGAAGACCGTGCCGCTGTCGACCGCGCGGCCCTGGCCGGAGCTGACGACGTCGATCTTCTCGCCGTTCGCCGCTATGGAGGAGAAGAGCTGCGGGAGTCGCTTCTCCAGGCGGACGGCGGTGGCGCGGAGTTCGTCCTTGCCGCGGCCGCTGAGGTTGCCGTATCCGACCGTGCTCATGGCCGCTTCGAGGGCCCGCGCATCCGGGCCGAACTTCTCGCCGAGCGGGGTGAGTTGGCGGTCGGCCTGCGCCTGGTTCCAGAGCGCGAGGGCCGTGTCGCCGTCCTCGCCGTCGGTCGCGGAGCGGGAGCCGTGCCGGGAGACGTTCTCGGTGAAGACGGCGGTGTAACCGGCCGGCGGCTGCTGGTAGGTGCGCGGGTTCTGCCCGAGGGCATAGACGGCCTTGGTGCCGTAGCTGTCGCGGTGGGCGAACCCGGTGTCCGTGGCGTGCGCGGGGAGCGCGGTGAGGAGCAGGGCGCCGAGGGTGAGGACGGGGATGACGCGCTTCATGAGGACCGCTCCAGGGACGGGAGACCGGGGGTGGCCGGGGATGGATCTTCCGCATCCTCGGCGGCCCTCATGAACGGCGGATGGCCGTCAGATGCCCGTCGGGTCCTCTTCCGTACGGCCCTCCATGGCCAGCAGTTCCTCGTTGGGGATCGCCCCGCCGAACCGCCGGTCCCGGGAGGCGAATTCGAGGCACGCCCGCCACAGGTCACGGCGGTCGAAGTCGGGCCACAGCACGTCCTGGAAGACCATCTCGGCGTAGGCGCTCTGCCAGATCAGGTAGTTGGAGGTGCGCTGCTCGCCGCTGGGCCGCAGGAACATGTCCACGTCCGGCATGTCCCCGTAGTACATGTGCTTCTGCAGGGTCTTCTCGGTGATCTTCGACGGGTCGAGGCGGCCCGCCTTCACCTCCTCGGCGATCGCCTGCACCGCGTCGGTGATCTCGGCACGGCCGCCGTAGTTCATGCAGAAGTACAGGGTGAGCCGGTCGTTGTCCTTGGTCTGCTCCTGGGCGACCTGCAGCTCCTTGGCGACCGACTTCCACAGCCGGGGCATCCGGCCCGCCCAGCGCACCCGGACGCCGAGCCCGTCGAGCTGGTCGCGGGACTTGCGGATGAAGTCGCGGTTGAAGTTCATCAGGAAGCGGACCTCTTCGGGCGAGCGCTTCCAGTTCTCGGTGGAGAAGGCGTACAGCGAGATGTTGCGGACGCCGATCTCGATCGCGCCCTGCAGCACGTCCAGCACCTGCTCGGCGCCGACCTTGTGGCCCTCGGTGCGCTGCAGCCCGCGCTCCTTCGCCCAGCGGCCGTTGCCGTCCATGACGATGGCCACATGGCCCGGGACCAGCTCGCCCGGGAGCTTCGGCGGGCGGGCGCCGGACGGGTGCGGCTCCGGTGCCTGGTACTCACGCCGCTGGCGCCCCAGGATCCCGCGTACGACCATGTGCTTCTCGTCTCCCTCTAGCTCTTCTCTACATACCTGAGCGAGCGCAGCCCGCGCTCCAGATGCCAGTGCAGATAGGCGGACACCAGCCCGCTGCCCTCCCGGACGTACCGTGCCTCGGCCGCGTCCGCCGTCTCCCAGTCTCCCGTAAGCAGCGCGCCGAGCAGGACCAGGGTCTGCGGCGAGGGTACGACGCTGCCGGGCACCCGGCAGTCGACGCAGACGCTGCCGCCGGAGCCGACCGAGAAGAAACGGTTCGGGCCGGGCATTCCGCACTTGGCGCAGGCGTCGAAGCTGGGCGCGTAGCCGTTGACGGCCAGGGAGCGCAGGAGGAAGGCGTCGAGGACGAGGTGGGGGGCGTGCTCGCCCCGGGCGAGCGTCCTGAGCGCGCCCACCAGCAGCAGGTACTGCTGCACGGCCGGCTCGCCCTCGTGGTCGGTGAACCGCTCGGCGGTCTCCAGCATGGCGGTCCCGGCGGTGTACCGGGCGTAGTCGGCGACGATCCCGCCGCCGTACGGCGCGATGGTCTCGCTCTGGGTGCACAGCGGCAGCCCGCGCCCGATCAGCTCGCTCCCGCGCGCGAAGAACTGCACGTCGACATGGGAGAAGGGTTCGAGGCGGGCCCCGAACTTGGACTTGGTCCGCCGGACGCCCCGGGCGACGGCCCGCACCCGGCCGTGCCCCCGCGTGAGCAGCGTGATGATCCGGTCCGCTTCACCCAGCTTCTGGGTGCGCAGCACGATGCCGTCGTCGCGGAACAGGCTCATGGCCCCATTCTGCCCTGCCGCGGAAGGGGGCCGTTCCGGAACGGAACCTTCAAGGGACCTCGCCCCGGCTGCGGGCGTCGGCGTGGGCGGCGGCCGCGCCGATCCGTTCGGCCTGGGTCGCGGCGCGGACGGCGTCCGGGTGGGCGTCCCACTCCCGTCCTCCCCCGTACGGCCGCAGCTGCACGTAGGGGCCTTCGTGCCCCATGACGATGCCCAGCCGCCCGGTGCGGGTGTCGACGGCACAGGAGCCGATGGGCAGGTTCTTCGCGTTCACCTCACCTGGCTCCCCCGCCACTGGAAGTTTCACGCTTCGCATCACCGAGGTGGCGCTGCGTGCCTAGACTCGGCCGGAGTCTGTCCCTGCCGCGCCCTGTCCCGCCGCCCTGTCCCGCCGTCCGGGCCCGTCGCCGCGATGGCGGTCGACCCCGTGGCCCCTACAACAGGCCCGCCCCCGCCAGGAACTTTCCGACGCACTCGATCTCCGCCTCCGACAGCGGCACCTGGGGCTCGGCCGTGGCGGGACATTCGATGATCCCGCGCAGGTACAGCGCCGCCTTGAACGCGCCGAGCGCCGCCGAACTGCCGCCCATCCGGGCCGGGTCGCCGACGCCGGTCATCCGGAAGAGGGCGCACAGCCGCTCCTGTTCCACCCGGGCCCGGTCCCGGTCGCCGGTGCGGCAGAGGCGATGGAGGCGGACGTAACCGTCCGGGTCGACGTTGGCGAGACCCGGCACCACCCCGTCGGCGCCCAGCGCGAGAGCCGAGTCGGCCGTCAACTCGGAGCCCGTCAGCGCGCTGAAGCCGGGCAGCGAACGGGTGCCCGTGACGACCTCTCGGAAGCCCGCCAGGTCGCCGCTGGAGTCCTTCAGCCCGGCCAGCACTCCGTCGGCGGCCAGTTCGAGCACCAGGCCGGCGGGGAGCTTGGTGTGGACGGCGACCGGGATGTCGTAGGCGATCACGGGGACGGGCGACCGGCCGGCGACCAGCCGGAAGTGGCGGGCGATCTCCGCGGGGTGGGTGCGGGTGTAGAAGGGCGCGGTGACGACGATGCCGTCCGCGCCGGCGGCGGTGACGGCCGCGACATGGTCCAGGACCCGGGGCGTCGTCATGTCGATCACCCCCGCCAGGACCGGGAGCCGGCCGGCCGTCTGGGACACCACCGTCTCCGTGACCAGCCTGCGCTGCCGGTCCGTCAGGTACGCGGCCTCCGAGGTCGAGCCGAGCACGAACAGGCCGTCCACCCCGGCCGCCGTCAGATGGTCGACGAGCCTGCGCAGGGAGAGGACGTCCACCTCGCGGTCCGGTGTCAGGGGCGTGCAGACGGGCGGTACGACTCCGGTCAGCGGGGTGGGCAGGGTCATCACGGCTCCCGGGGCAGGCTGCGGCTCGGCTGGTCCTCCTCCACAGGATGAACAGGGTGGTGACAGCGGTAGCGGTGACCGGGCCGTGACGCGGCCGTGAAGTCAGGCATGCGGAGGGCACACTCGTCGTCCGCCCGCCAGCAGCGGGTGCGGAACGGGCACCCGGACGGCGGGCGGGTGGCCGAGGGGACCGGGCCGGTCAGGGGGATGGGGTCGACGGGGTTCAGCAGGCCGGGAGTGGCCGAGAACAGGGCCCGGGTGTACGGGTGCCGGGCCTGGCCGGAGGTCTCGGCGGCCGGGGTCTCCTCGACGATCCGGCCCAGGTACATGGTGATCACCCGGTCGCTCATCCGCCGTACCGTCTGGATGTCGTGGGAGACGAAGACCAGCGCGAGGCCCAGGCGTTCGCGCAGGTCGAGGAGGAGGTTCAGGATCTGGGCGCGGACCGAGACGTCCAGCGCGCTGGTCGGTTCGTCCGCCACCACCAGGTCGGGGTCGAGCGCCAGTGCGCGGGCGATCGCGACACGCTGGCGCTGGCCGCCGGAGAGCTGACCGGGCAGGGCCTCGGCGAGCGCCCTCGGCAGGCCGACCAGACCCATCAACTCCCGTACCCGGTCCTCCCGTTCGGCCCTGGTGCCGCGCTCGTGGACGTCCAGCGGGTCGCGCAGGATCCGGCGTACGGGCAGCCGGCGGTTCAGGGCCGTCGACGGGTCCTGGAAGACCAGGCCGGTGCTCGCGCCGACCGTGGACCGGCGCTCGGCCGCCGGCATCGACCACAGGTCCCGGCCGTGGAAGGTGACCGTGCCGGCGGTGGGCCGCTGGATGCCCACGAGGACCTTCGCCAGCGTCGACTTCCCGCACCCCGACTCGCCGACGACCCCGACCGTCTCACCGGCCGCCACGGTGAGGTCGGCGCCGGTCAGGGCGTACACCCGGTCCCGGCCGAACAGGCCCGAGCCGCGGGCCTTGTGGACCACGTGCACGCCGGACAGTTCCACCGCGCTCATGTCACGGCCTCCGTGCTCGCCGGGTCGACGGCCGGGTGGTGGCAGGCCGCGGTGTGGGTACGGGTGCCGACGAGGTCCGGTGGTGTCGTACGGCAGACCTCGGTCGCCGCGGGGCAGCGGTCGCTGAACCGGCACCCGGCCGGGAAGTCCGCCGGGGACGGCACCACGCCCCGGATCTGGGTCAGCCGCTCGGCCCCCGACTCCAGCGACAGCACGCTGCCGAGGAGGCCGCGCGTGTAGTGGTGGGTGGGGGCGGCGACCAGTTCGGCGGTGACGCCGGTCTCGACGATCCGGCCGCCGTACATCACCACGACCCGGTCGGTGACGTCGGCGACCAGGGCGAGGTCGTGGGAGACGAGGATCAGCGCGAAGCCGAGTTCCTCGCGGAGGCGGAGGAGGAGTTCCATCACCTGGGCCTGGACGGTGACGTCCAGAGCGGTGGTGGGTTCGTCGGCGATGATCAGGCGGGGGTCGCGGGAGAGGGCCATCGCGATCAGGACGCGCTGGCGTTGGCCGCCGGAGAGTTCGTGGGGGTAGCGGCGGAGCGTGCCGCCGGGGTCCAGGCCGACGAGGGCGAGGAGTTCGGCGGGGGTGTGGTGGCCGCCGCGTCGTGTGAGTTGCCTGAGCTGGGCGTTGACGGTCATGGAGGGGTTGAGGGAGGACAGGGCGTCCTGGTAGACCATCGCGATCTCGTGGCCCAGGAGGCGGCGGTGGGGGGTGGTGAGGTCCGTGGGCGGCTGCGGGTGGGTGGGGGCTGGTCGCGCCGGCGCGGCGGTAGCCGCATATTCGACACTGCCCCGCGCCCCTGACGGGGCGAACCAGATCTGCCCGCTGATCCGTGCCGTCTTCGGCTGCAGGCCCGTGATCGTCAGTGCGGTCAGGGATTTGCCGCAGCCCGACTCCCCCACCAGGCCCAGGACTTCGCCCGGGTGGATGTCGAAGCCGATACCGTCGACGATGTTCACGCCCCGGTGGCGGTCCGGGAAGGCGATCGTGAGGTTCTGCACGGACAGGACCGGCGGTCCCTCCCGGGAGGGCAGTGGGCGGGCCCTGGCTCGGAGCCGCTCCCCCGCCTCCGTCAGGCCCGGCAGTTCCAGGACCTCTCCCGGCTCGACGGCCTCCATGGGATCGGCCCCTGTCGGTTCCACTCCCCTCGGTGCCGGTGCCGCCCACGCGTCCGAGACGCCCTCGGAGAGGATGTTCAGGGAGAGGACGGTGAGGAGGATCAGCAGGCCGGGGAAGACCGTCGCCCACCAGCCTCCCGTCAGCACCATGTTCCTGCCGTCCGCGATGACGCTGCCCCAGGACGGGTCCGGGGGCCGGACGCCCGCGCCGATGAAGGACAGGGACGCCTCGAAGACGATGGCCTCGGCGACCTGGACCGTGCAGAAGACCAGGACGGGGGCGAGACAGTTGACCGCCACGTGGCGTACGACGATGTGCGGGGTACGGGCGCCGATCACGCGTTCCGCCGTGACGTAGTCCTCGCCGTACTGGTCGAGGACGTTCGCGCGGACGACCCTTGCCACCGGCGGGGTGAACAGGAAGGCGATCGCGCAGATCAGGACGGTGATGCCGCCGCCGAAGACGGCGACCAGCACGGCGGCGAGCGCGATGCCGGGGAACGCCATCACCACGTCCAGGCAGCGCATCAGCGACTCGTCGACGGCCTTGCGGGAGGTGGCGGCCAGGGCCCCGAGGAGCGCCCCGGCGAGCAGGGCGAGGCCGGTCGCGCCGAGGCCGATGGCGAGGGACCAGCGGGCGCCGTACATCAGCCGGCTGAGGATGTCCCGGCCGAGGCTGTCCTGGCCCATCCAGTGGTCCGCGGAGGGGTGCCCGGTGCCGTCGGCGGGGGTCTGCTGCGCGAGCGGGTCGTCGGGGGCGATCAGGGGGGCGAACACCGCCACCAGGACGACCAGGGCCAGGAAGGCGAGGGCCGTCCTCGACAGGGGCGACAGCCTGCGCAGCCGTACGCCCGGACGGGCGAGGGCGGCGGTGCGGGCCGCGCGGGTGGACGTCGTCATGTCGCCTCCCTCAGACGCGGGTTGACCAGCAGACAGAGGATGTCGATGACGAGGTTGACGACGACGAAGCCGGTCGCGGTGGTGAGGACCACGCCCTGGACCACGGCGGGGTCGCCGTTCTGGACGGCGTCGATCATCAGCTTGCCCATGCCGGGCAGGGCGAAGACGGTCTCGATGACGACCGCGCCGCCGAGGAGGTAGCCGACGCGCAGGCCGAGCACGGTCAGGGGGTTCACCAGCGCGTTGCGGAGCACGTTGCGGCCGACCACGACATGGGGTGGCAGGCCGCTGCCGATCGCGGTGCGGACGTAGTCCTTGTCGAGTTCCTCGACCACCGAGGTGCGCACGATCCGGGTGAGCTGGGCGGCCACCGGGAGGGAGAGCGCGAGGGCGGGCAGCGCCATGGTCCTCAGCCAGCCGGTGACGGAGTCCTCCGGGTTGATGTAGCCGCCGGAGGGGAACCAGCCGCGGTCGACGGCGAGGTACTGGATCATCAGCAGGGCGAGCCAGAAGGCCGGGGCGGCGACCCCGACGAGGGAGAGTGCGCGGATGACCTGGTCGGGCCGGCGGTCACGGTGGATGGCCGCCGTCACGCCTCCGAGCAGCGACAGGACGACAGCGATCCCCAGGCCCAGGAAGGTCAGCTGGAGGGTGAGCGGGAGTGCGGTGAGGACCTGGTCGAGGACCGGGGTGCGGGTGAGGGCGCTGGTGCCGAGGTCGCCGTGGAGCAGGTCTCCGACGAAGTGGACGTAGCGGACGGGGAGCGGGTCGAGGAGGCCGTTGCGCTCCCGGAAGGCGTGGAGTTGCTGCGGGGTGGGGTTGGCGCCCTGGAAGAACGCGGACGCCGGGTCGACGTCGGAGAAGCGCATCACCAGGAACACGAACAGGACGATGCCGAGCAGCAGCGGCACCAGCAGGGCGACGCGGCGCAGCAGGATGCGCAGGACGGCGGCCACGGGGTCAGGCCCACTTGGCGGTGAGGACGTTGATGCCCGGGTAGGGCTGGGCCCTTATGCCGGTGAGCCTGCGCGGGTCCCAGGCGGTGATCAGCTCGTTGTGGACCACCGGGTAGAGGACCGCCTGTTCGGCGACGATGTCGATGCAGTCCTGGATCATCGTCTTCTTCTTGTCCGGGTCCGGTTCGCGGGTGGCCGCGTCCATGTCCTTGAAGAGCCGCTTCGCGACCGGGTCGCCGGTCCAGCGGGCGTAGCCCATCCAGAGGTTCTCGGGGCCGTAGTTGTAGTGCATGATCAGGTCGGCGTCGAGGCCGAACTGGTTGGGGTTCGAGACCGCGGCGACGACCTGGTAGTCCTGTTTCTGGTCCATCTTGGTGAACACGGCCGTGGTCTCCTGCGGGGACAGGGTCGTCGGTACGCCGATCGCGTCCCAGGACGACTTGATGGTGGGCAGGCAGTCGACGAGCCAGCTCACGTTGACGGCGAGGATGTCGATGCGCAGCCCGCTGACTCCGGCGGCCTTCAGGAGCGCCTTCGCCTTGTCCGGGTCGTAGTCGTAGACCGTCTTCGCCCTGCGGTAGGTGGGGTTGGTCTCGTTCAGGAACGAACTCGCCGGTTTTCCATGGCCCTTGAGGGCGACCTCGACGATCTTCGCTTTGTCGATGGCGTGGTGCAGGGCCTGCCGGACCCGGACGTCGTCGAAGGGCCTGTGCCGGGTGTTGAACATCAGGAACGCGTTGTTCATCCCGGCACCGCCGCCGACCGACAGTCCGCCCTGTTCGAGGCGGGGGATGTTGGCGTACGGGATGTTGTCGGAGATCTGGGCGCCCGCGTCGACCCCGGAGATCCGCGCCACGCGCGAGGCCGCGTCGACGATCGTCAGCCAGTTCATGCGCTCGAAGGCGGGCCTGCGGGGGCCGTTGTAGCGGTCGTGGGCGGCGAAGGTGGTGTTCGACTTCGGGTGGTGGCCGGTCTGCCGGTACGGTCCCGAGCCGACCGCGAGTCCCCTGATCGCGTCGTCCCAGGCGCCGGGCCGGGAGAACACGTGCGCCGGCATGATCTTGGCGAGGGTGAGGCGGGCGATGCCGTCCGGGAAGGGGAACCTGAGGACCAGGTCGACGGTCCGGGCGTCGACCTTCCGGGCCTCCTTCAGCCAGCTCGCGAAGAAGCCCTGGGCGAGGGTCCGGGTGTGCGGGTCGAGGATCCGGTCGAAGACGAAGACGACGTCGTCGGCGGTGACCGGCTTCCCGTCGTGGAAGGTGGCCCCCTGGCGCAGGGTGAACCGCCAGGTGGTCGCGCTCGGATCGGCGGGCAGCCGGGTGGCCAGCGCCGGGTAGGGGGCGCGGGTGATCGGGTCGGTGTCGGCGAGGCCCTCGTAGATGTGGTTGTTGGCGGCCATCGCGAACGCGGACGCGGTCTGGGTCGGGTCCCAGCTGCCGTCGTTGCCGTAGCCGATCACGGCCGTCAGGGTGCGGCCGGAGCCGCTGCCGCCGAGGTCGATCGTGGACTTGGGGCCGCAGGCCGTCAGCGAGGTCAGTGATGCCAGCGAGGCGGCCGCGCCCAGCGCGCCGGTGCGGGTCAGGAACGTCCTGCGGCCGTGGGTCGCCTCGTCGCGCACGGTGCCTCCAGCGTGGGGGAACGGAGACGTCGGACGTCCTGTGTTAGCGCGACCATAAGAGGGGGTTCAGGGACGGTCAAGGCAAGGCGCGCGAATGGCGTAAACCGTCAGAGGTCGGACCAATGGCGCCTCGCACGGCACGAGAGTTGGCGCCGACCACGGGGGCGTCTTTGGGAAATACGGCCGTCGCGGAACTCATGCAGGATCCGGAAGCCGAGTGCTCCCCTTCCCGAGGAAGGGGAGCACTGGCTCAGGCCGCCTCCCGGAGCAGCGCTCCGGGAGGTCCTACGCCCTCGACACCGGCCGGGTTCGGACCAGCCCGGACGAGCATCACGCGCGCGGAGTTCTTGCCCCTGGGGAACACTGCCCTGCGCAGGGAGCTAGGGCAGCGTCTTCTCGTACTGCGTGTCCTGGTCGGAGTCGTAGACGAGCTTGCCCGTCGCGTCGTAGCCCTTGAGGTGCGGGGCCTTGGTGACCTGACGGTGCAGGGTGCCGGTGGCGACGAACCAGCCGTGGTCGAGGACCACCTCGCCCGTGCCGCCGCCGTAGGAGGCGGTCATCCTGGCCACCGAGCCGCGGTAGCCGCCGATGATTCCCCACCTGAACGGCAGTTTCCAGTTGCCCTTGTCGATGAACGACTGCTGGTACAGCTTGCCGCTGTTCATGTCCGGGACCACGGGCTGCTTCGAGCCGTCGTAGGGGTCCCCCGCGCTGGTGTTCAGCCCGGAGGCCTCGCCGCCCTTGACGGTGCAGATCAGCCGGACCGGCGTCGGCTTCTCGCGCACCGCGACCACGAAGTAGCCGTCGCCGGGGGTGTTGGAGTCGCCGGTGCTCTTCATCGCGAGGATGATCCGGTACCCGGCGGGGTCGCCCAGGTCCAGGTGGGCCGGGTCCTTGGCAGGCCGGTTCGCCTTGTTGTGGTCGAGGCACCTGCCGAGTCCGCCGGCGGCCTGTTCGAAGGTGATCCCGTCGAGGAGCTGGTGCGCGGACGCGGGCCGGGCGGGCCCGGACGGGGTGACCGACGGGGTCGGTGCCGGCGTCGGGCGCGCGCTGGCGTGCACGGAGGGGCTCGGCCCGGCCGGGCTGGTCGTGGTGCCGCCTCCCATCGCGTACGCGCCGACCGGTACCGCCGCCAGGGCCGCCAGCGCCGCCCCGCCCACCGCGAGACGCCGCCGCCGCTCCAGCACGCCCCGCCGGCGGATCTCCGGGTACGGCACCGGCGACGGCCGGATCGCCGACGCGTCCCCCGCCAGCAGTACCCTGACCCGGGCTTCGAAGTCCGGCTCGGCTCCCGTGTCCCGCTGCTCCCCGCTCACCTGGTGCCTCCCTGTCCGGGCCCCGCGTGGCTCATGGCCTGGGCGAGCCCCGGAAACGTACGCAACTTCGCCAGGCCCTTGGAGGCCTGGCTCTTGACCGTGCCCGGGGAGCAGCCGAGCACGTCGGCGACCTCCGCCTCGGACAGGTCCTCCCAGTACCGCAGCACCACCACCGCGCGCTGCTTGGGCGGCAGTCCCGCCAGGGCGGCGAGCAGTGTGCCGCGCTCGTCGGCCCGGGTCACGGCGTCGTCGTACCCCGCGCGCTCCGGCGGTGCGGCGGTCAGCGCCTCCGGGACCCGGCGCTTGCGGAACCGGTCGCTGTTGCAGCTGACCAGCATGCGGCGGACGTACGCCTCCGGGTGGTCGGCCCGTGAGACGCGGCGCCACGACCGGTACGCCTTGGCCAGCGCGGTCTGTGTGAGATCCTCCGCGTGGTGCGGGTCGCCGGTGAGCAGATAGGCGGTCCGTACGAGATGGGTCCACCTCGCTCTGACGAATTCCTGGAACTGGGCCTCTAGTTCGGCCTGCATCGGCCACCCCCTCGCCCTCCAGACCACCGGTCGCCCGGGTTCGGTTGCCCGGCCGTGCGGAAGTTGCCTCAGGGAGCGGGGAGGCGCCGGAACTCGATCGTGTCGTACGCCGTCTTCGTCCCCGTCTCGTACAGCACCCCCACCGTGTTCGCGTCCACCTGCACCAGGTCCGAGTAGGCCGCCTTGAGGTCGGAGAGGGTGCGGAGTCTGTCGAAGGTGATCCCCTCATCCGTGCTGGTCCACAGGGCCATGGCCTTGCGGGCGGTCGGGACGGACGGGCCCGAGAAGAGCAACGGGGCCTCGGATCCCTGGAGTTGGAGGGTGGAGCCCTCGACCACGGGGACCTCGCCGAGTGTCGGCTGGACGGTGTAGACGGCGTCCAGGGTCTCGCCGCCGTCGCTCGACCAGGCGTCGAGGCGGTTGCCGGGGCTGGAGCCGTCCTGGTCGCGGGCGTTGAAGTAGAGGCGGCCGTCGGGGAGTTGGGCGGCGGTCGTCTCGTTGGCGTTGTCGTGGCCGGTGTAGGAGTCGTCGACGAAGCCGAGGTGCCAGCTGCGGCCGCCGTCGTCACTGTAGATCGCGTGCCCGCCGTAGTACTTGGCCTCGCGCCCGGTGTCGGAGGAGCCGGGACGCGGGACGCCGGAGTGGTCGCAGGCCACGACCAGGCGGCCGCGGTGCGGTCCCCGGGTGAGCGCGACGGCATGGCCGGGACCGGTGGCGTACCAGCGCCAGCCTGCGGGTTTCACCTGGGCCGTGATCTCGTGCGGTTTCGTGAAGTGGCGGCCGTCGTCCTGGCTGCGCTGTACGAACACCCGGCGGCTCTGCTCCTTGGCGACCTGGCCGCGCATGATCTGCGACTCGCTCACCGAGCCGTCGTTGTACGAGGTCACCAGGACGACCTGGCCGCTGCGCGGGTCCACCACCGGCGCCGGGTTGCCCCGGGTGTCCCCCTTGCCGTCGGCCACCACCTGGAGCGGGCCCCATCTGCAGCCGCCGTCGGTGGAACGTCTCAGCACGACGTCGATGTCACCGCTGTCCCCGGTGGTGCTGTGCCGGCCCTCGGCGAAGGCCAGCAGGGTGCCGCGCCGGGTGCGGACGACGGCCGGGATGCGGTACTGGGCGTAACCGCCCTCGCCGGAGACATAGGGCACGGAGGACTCGCAGCCGGCCGCCGCCCAGGCCTTGGGCTCGACCGCGAACGCGCCGAGAATCAGGGCGGCGGTCACGGAGATCCGGCTCAGGCGGGTCACAGGAGAGACATGGCTCACTCTTCCATGATTCTCCAGGCCGCCCGCACCGCATTCCTGCAACAGCCGAACGGGTCACAGACTCTGGCGCACCGTCAGTTCCGCCGGCGCGTCAGGACGGTGTGCGGGCCGCCGCCAGCAGTCGGCTCACGTCGTCGGCGCAGATGGTCAGGGCCGCGCCGACCGTACCGAGGGCCTCGCGTTCGGCGTTGGTGTAGGGGCCGTCGGCGAGCGCGATCCGGGCGGCCTGGAGGAGCAGGGACTCGCGGCCGGCGGGGGCGAGGTGCGGGGCCAGCGGGTCGAGTGCCTCGTGCAGCTCTATGGCGAGGCTCGCACCGCCCGGCTGCTCGAACACCCGGCCGGTGTCGGCGGCGAGCGCGTCGACGAGGGCGCCGAGCTGTTCCTCCGTGGTGTCCTCGAAGCCGGCCGCTCGGACCGTGACCGCCGCGGCCTCCAGGGACGTGCGCGCACAGGTGCCGCCGGCCGCGAGGACGGCGAGGGCGACGGTGTGCACGGCGTCGCGGAGCATCGCCGAGAAGCGGGTGGTGGTGGGGTGGTCGAGGACGTCGGTGCCGTAGTGGTGGCGGCAGGCGGCGCACTCCACGACCGGCCCGGTGGTGCCGCGCGGCAGCACGGGCAGGCCGAGCAGGGTGAAGCGGCGGCGGCCGGTGAGCCGCTGGTAGTTGCGGTCGCCTCCGCAGCCGGGGCAGAAGAACTGGCCGTCGCCGACGGGCGTCCATGCGGTGCGGGTGCCCAGGATGCGGGCAGGCCCGGTGGTCCGGCCGTCTCGTCCCCGTACTGGCAGCACGTCGCACCTCCGTAACGCCGTGGCAACATCGCCACCGCTGGCGTGATGTTAGCCACATGGAGGACGTGCAGTCAGTACCGCGTACGAGACCTTTCCGTGATCTTCATGGCCGGATGGCCGGGAAACGACGGGGCCTGATCACCGTAATCGGTGATCAGGCCCCTTGAACCGCCGGTCAGAGGGGTTATCGTGCCGCGCGGTTGACGGCGGAGACGACCGCCTTCAGCGACGCACGCGTCGTGTTCGCGTCGATGCCGATTCCCCAGAGGATCTTGCCGTCGATCGCGCATTCGATGTAGGAGGCGGCCTGCGCGGAGGCACCCTCGCTCATCGTGTGCTCCTGGTAGTCCAGGAGGCGTACGTCGATGCCCAGGCTCTGCAGCGCGTCGAAGAAGGCGGAGATCGGGCCGTTGCCGGAGCCGGTCAGGACGGTGTCCTCGCCGTCGACGGTCGCCTCGACGGTGAGGGTGTCCACGCCGTCGGTGTCGGTGGTCGACTGACCCGTCTTCACCTGGACGCGGCCCCATGCGTTGTCCGGGTTCGGCAGGTACTCGTCCTGGAAGACCGCCCAGATGTCCGAGCCGGTGACCTCGCCGCCCTCGGCGTCCGTCTTGGCCTGGATGAGCTTGGAGAACTCGATCTGCATCCGGCGCGGCAGGTCCAGCTTGTGGTCGTTCTTCAGGACGTAGGCGATACCGCCCTTGCCGGACTGCGAGTTGACCCGGATGACCGCCTCGTAGGAGCGGCCGACGTCCTTCGGGTCGATCGGCAGGTACGGCACCGCCCACTCGATGTCGTCGACGGTGACGCCCTTCGCGGCCGCGTCGGCCTCCATGGCGTCGAAGCCCTTCTTGATGGCGTCCTGGTGGGAGCCGGAGAAGGACGTGTAGACCAGGTCGCCCACGTACGGGTGGCGCGGGTGGACCTCCATCTGGTTGCAGTACTCCCACGTACGACGGATCTCGTCGATGTCGGAGAAGTCGATCTGCGGGTCGACGCCCTGCGAGAACAGGTTCATGCCCAGGGTGACCAGGTCGACGTTGCCGGTGCGCTCGCCCTGCCCGAACAGGCAGCCCTCGACGCGGTCGGCGCCGGCCATCAGCGCCAGCTCGGCGGCGGCGACGGCGGTACCGCGGTCGTTGTGCGGGTGGACCGACAGGACGACGTGCTCGCGGCGGGTGAGGTTGCGGCCCATCCACTCGAAGCGGTCGGCGTGCGTGGAGGGGGTCGAACGCTCCACCGTGGCGGGCAGGTTGAGGATGATCTCGCGGCCCGGACCCGGCTGGTAGACGTCCATGACCGCCTCGCAGACCTCCAGCGCGAAGTCCAGCTCGGTGTCGGTGAAGATCTCCGGGCTGTACTGGTAGCCGAACTCGGTCTCGGGACCCAGCAGCTTCTCGGCGTACTCCATCACCAGGCGGGTGCCGTCGACGGCGATCTGCTTGATGTCGTCCTTGGAGCCGCGGAAGACCACCCGGCGGAAGACCGGCGCGGTGGCGTTGTACAGGTGGACGGTGGCCCGCTTGGCGCCCTTCAGCGACTCGACGGTCCGCTCGATCAGGTCCTCGCGGGCCTGGGTCAGTACGGAGATCGTCACGTCGTCCGGGATCGCGCCCTCTTCCTCGATGATCGAGCGCACGAAGTCGAAGTCGGTCTGGCCGGAGGCGGGGAAGCCGACCTCGATCTCCTTGTAGCCCATCTTGACCAGCTGGTCGAACATCCGGCGCTTGCGCTCGGGCGACATCGGGTCGATCAGGGCCTGGTTGCCGTCGCGCAGGTCGGTGGAGAGCCAGCGGGGGGCTTCGGTGATCCGCTTGCCCGGCCAGGTGCGGTCCGGGATGTCGACCTGCTCGTAGCGGCCGTACTTGTGGATCGGCATGGTGCTGGGCTGCTGGCGGTTCGCCATGATTGCGGGGCTCCTAGTGGGTGTCCGGAAGGACGGCCGACGACGCAACGCGAAGCTCCGCGGGGAGGGAGTCGACCTGGACTACAGGCCCTCGCCGCGGCAGCTAAGAAGAAGCAGCCCGAAACGCATGATGCGAAGCATGTTAGCCGAGGCCCTTCGGAGGCGGGGCGCCGTATCAGTATGCGGGACCACCGATCGAAATAGGACAAAACGTGCGCCATACCACTCTCCCTCACAGAGGGTGGCCAATTGTCACGGTATTTCACCAATCATGGTTGCGGGTAGTGACACTGGCGTGACTCAGTGCGATGGTGCGGTGCATGACGACCAACGGGGGCTTTGAGCCCGTCTCCTGCACGCCCGTCTTCTGCGGGATCGTGCCGCCGCACATCCTCGACCACCTGGCCCAGCACGAGGACCAGGCGCTCTCCGACGCCGCGCTGCGCACCCTGCAGCACGACTCCGCCGCCCGCACCCGCCGCCGTGTCACCGCGGTCCGCACCGTGGCCGCCGTCGTCGCGACCCCGGCCACCCCCGACAGCACCCCGCACCGCACGATCTACGACGCCGGGCACGGCACCGACCTGCCCGGCACCGAGGTCCGCGCGGAGGGCTCCGAGCCCGGCCAGGACGCCACCGTCAACCGCGCCTACGCCGGCCTCGGCGCCACCTTCGAGCTGTATCTGAAGGCGTACGAGCGCAACTCCATCGACGGCGCCGGACTGCCGCTGAACGCGAGCGTGCACTACGACGTCAACTACGACAACGCCTTCTGGAACGGCGATCAGATGGTGTTCGGCGACGGCGACGGCGTGATCTTCACCGACTTCACCAGCTCCGTCGACGTCATCGGCCACGAGCTCACCCACGGCGTCACCCAGTACACCGCCAACCTGGAGTACTACGGCCAGTCCGGCGCCCTCAACGAGTCGGTCTCCGATGTCTTCGGCTCGCTGATCAAGCAGTACTCCCTCGGCCAGACCGCCGACCAGGCCGACTGGCTGATCGGCGAGGGCCTGCTCGCCCCGGGCGTCCACGGGGTCGCCCTGCGCTCCATGAGGGCCCCGGGCACGGCGTACGACGACCCCCGCCTCGGCAAGGACCCGCAGCCCGCGACCATGGCGGACTACGTGAAGACCAACCGGGACAACGGCGGTGTGCACATCAACTCCGGCATCCCCAACCACGCCTTCTACCTGCTGGCCACCGCCCTCGGCGGCAACGCGTGGGAGAAGGCCGGGCAGATCTGGTACGACGTGCTCACCGGCGGCGAACTGAAGACGGCCGCGAAGTTCACGGACTTCGCGAAGCTCACGGTGGCCGCGGCCAAGGCCCGCTACAGCGAGGGCGAGGAGACCGAGGCGGTCCTCAAGGCCTGGTCCCAGGTGGGGGTGCACACGGCCTGATCCTGTACTAGACAGGGACCCATGCGTATTCAGGTGAGGCGCACGGGCGGGTTCGCGGGCATCGAGCGCCGGGCCGAGGTGGACACCTCGGGCCGGCCCGACGCCCCCGAGTGGCAGGCCCTGGCCGAGCACGCGCTCGCGGCCGGCCGGGGCTCCCCGCCGCCCGGGGTGCCGGACGGCTTCGCGTACGAGATCACGGTGGACGGGCGGACGGTGTACGCGGCCGACCCGCGGCTGACCGACGAGCAACGCGAACTGATCTCGAAGGTGTTGAAAGAAGGCGCGTAACGGGTAGTTCCCGTCCGGGCGTTGACTTCTGTTACCAGGGGTAAGGATGATCCCGGCCATGGCGACTGACGCGGTCCATCCGATACCCCCGCTGCCCCCCTTGCCTCGGTTCCCCGACGGTTTCCTCTGGGGTGTGTCGACCTCGGCCCACCAGATCGAGGGCGCGGCCGACGAGCGCGAGCCGTCCGTGTGGGACCTGTTCGAGGCGGAACCGGGCCGGATCAAGGACGGCTCGACGGCGGCGGTCGCCTGCGACCACGTCCACCGCCACGCCGAGGACGTGGCGCTGCTGGCCGGCCTCGGCGTGGACGCGTACCGCTTCTCGATCTCCTGGCCGAGGGTGCGCTCGACGGGCGGCCTGGACTTCTACGACCGTCTGGTGGACGAGCTGTGCGCGGCCGGCGTACGGCCGGTCCCGACCCTCTTCCACTGGGACCTGCCGGTCACGGAGGACTGGCTGGAGCGGGACACGGCGTCCCGTTTCGCGGACCACGTCGCCACGGTCGCGGACCGGCTCGGCGACCGCGTCCAGAAGTGGATCACCCTCAACGAGCCCGCCGAACACACCCTGTTCGGCCACGCGCTGGGCGCCCACGCCCCCGGCAAGCAGCTGATGTTCGACGCGCTCCCGGTCGCCCACCACCAGCTCCTCGCCCACGGCCTGGCCGTACGGGCGCTGCGCGCGGCCGGCGCCGGCGACATCGGCATCGCCAACTCCCACGGCCCGACCTGGCCGGCCTCGCAGGAGCCGCCGGACCTGGAGGCGGCCGCCTTCTACGACCTCCTCCTCAACCGCCTGTTCGCCGAGCCGGTCCTGCTCGGCGAATACCCGGACGGCATGGGTGACTTGATGCCCGGAGACGTCGCCTCGGACCTGAAGGTGATCGCCGAACCGCTGGACTGGTACGGCATCAACTACTACTCCCCCACCAAGGTGGGCGCCCCGCAGGGCACCGAGATCGAGTTCGGCGGGCTCACCCTCCCCGCCGAACTCCCCTTCTCCGTCCAGGACATCGAGGGCGTCCCGGTGACTGACTTCGGCTGGCCGGTGGTCCCCGAGGGCCTCACCGAACTCCTCACCGGCTTCCGCGACCGCTACGGCGACCGGCTCCCGCCGATCGTCATCACCGAGAACGGCTGCTCGTACGAGGGCGTCGACGACCAGGACCGTATCGCCTACCTGGACGGCCACATCCGGGCGCTGCACAAGGCGGTCGAGGCCGGGGTGGACGTGCGCGGCTACTTCGTCTGGTCGCTGCTCGACAACTTCGAGTGGGCGGAGGGGTACGAGCGCCGCTTCGGCCTGGTCCACGTCGACTACGCGACCCAGAAGCGGACACCCAAGTCGTCGTACGACTGGTTCCGGGACGTGCTGCGGGCACAGAGATGACGACGACACGCGAACCGGCCGGAGAGCCGGCCGCCCTGGCGGAACCGGTCGAGAAGGTCGGCCGCGGCTGGACGTCGGCGCTCTCCCTCGCCAACGGGGCGATCTGGGTGGGCTGGTACGGCCCGCTGCAGATCCTCCTGGCCTCCCAGGCCAAGGACTTCGCGCCCGGCTCCGGGATGTCGAAGGAGACGATGCTGGCGTGGGTGACGGGCGTCGGCGCGGTGGTGTCGCTGGCGGCGAACCCGGTCTTCGGCGCGCTGTCGGACCGTACGACGTCCCGGTGGGGCCGCCGTACGCCGTGGATCGTCGCCGGCACGGCGGGCGGGGCGCTGTCCCTGCTGCTCCTCGCGGGCGCCGACGGCATGTGGACGATGATGCTGGGCTGGGCCCTGGTCCAGCTGACCCTGAACGCGGCCTTCGCGGCGGTGACGGCGGCGGTGCCGGACCGGGTGCCGAGGTTCCAACGGGGTTCGGTGGGCGGCTGGCTGGGTGCCGCGCAGATCCTCGGTGTGGTCGGCGGCACGGGCCTGGCGACGGCCGCCGGGGGCGTCGGGGCGGGCTATGTGGCCTGCGCGGTGTTCACGGCGCTGGGCGTGCTCCCGTACGTCCTGCGCCACCCGGACCTGCGCCTGACCCCGAAGGACCGGCCGCCGTGGTCCTGGCGGGCCTTCCTCGCGGGCTTCTGGCTGAGCCCGCGCCACTACCCGGACCTGGGCTGGGCCTGGCTGACCCGCTTCCTGATCAACCTGAGCAATTCACTGGTGCTGCTGTATCTGCTCTATTACCTCCGCGACCGCCTCCACCACCACGACCCCGACCAGGGCGTGCTGATCCTGACGGCCATAAACGGGCTGACGCTGATGGCGACGGTCGTGGTCGGCGGGGTGTGGTCGGACCGGGTGGGCCGCCGCAAGCCGTTCGTGGTCTGGTCGGGGATGCTGATGGCGGCGGCGACGGCGCTGCTGGCGGCGTGGCAGACCTGGCCGGGGGCGATCGCCGCGTCGGCCTTCCTGGGCATCGGCTTCGGCGTGTTCACCTCGGTCGACTTCGCCCTGATGACGGACGTCCTGCCGAAGGCCCTGGACCGCGGCAAGGACCTCGGCGTCATCAACGTGGCCAACGCCCTGCCGCAGGTCGCGGCGCCCGCCCTCGCCGCGCCGATCGTGACGTACCTGGGCGGCTACCGGGTGCTCTACCTGGTGGCGGCGGTGATCGGACTGGCGGGGGCGGGTCTTGTGGGGCGGATCAGAGGGGTCGACTGAACGGTTCCGGCGACGGCAGCGCGCCTTCGGGGCGCTGGGGGTCCCCCCGGCCGAAGGCTGGGGGAGGAACTGCGCGACCAGCCACGAGGGCGCCGCAGTCGACCGACGGCACATCGCGGCCTACAGGGCGCCCGCGTCCCAGGCCGTCCAGGCGCTCGGGTAGATCGGCCGGAAACCGAGATCCCGGCGGATCTTCCCGTTCGACATGATCCCGTACCAGGGGTCGTGGTCGGTACGGGTGGACAGGTCCTCGGGCGGCTCGACGCCGGCCAGCCGGTACAGCTCCACGGTCGTGACGGGCGCGTCGTCGGCGATGTTGTAGACCGGGCCGTTCACCGCGGGGGCGTACAGCAGCCGCATCAGCCCCTGTCCGACGTCGGCGTGGTGAGCCATCTGGAGCCGCTGGGCGGGGGCCCAGTGCGCGGCCCAGGGCATCGCGTTCGCGATGTGCGGGTCCCCTTCGCCGTAGACGAAGGGCAGCCGCCCGATCCGTACCTCCATGCCACCCTCCAGCGCGAGCAACTCGCGCTCGGCGGCCGCCTTGGACTCCGGGTAGGCGCCCCACATCTCCCCGCCGGGCCGGCTCTCGTCGTCCTCGGTGAGCGGGCGGCCGCGTCCGGTGCCGTACACGTTCCCGGTGCTGACCTGCACGAACCGCCGCACCCCGGCGCAGACCGCAGCCTTCCCCAAGGCCACCGCCGCGTCCCGGTTGACGGCCCAGGCCTCGTCGTCGGGCACCCCGCGGAAAGAGGCGGCCACGTTCACCACCGCGTCCGCTCCCGCGACGGCCTTGCCGAGCGCCTCCTCGTCCCGCAGGTCCCCGACGACGACCTCGGCCCCCAGCCCGGCGAACGGCTCCCCGCGGGCCGCGTCCCGCACGAGGACCCTCACCCTCTCGTCGGACCGGGCCTGCGCGAGCAGCCGCGGTACGAACCGCCGCCCGACCTGTCCCGTCGTACCGGTGACAAAAGTGATCACGACCGTCTCCTTCGCTCTGGTGCCACCACCCTCGCCGCCGCCCGGTACGACCGGGAGAGACCTCCCGATCAGGGGATCGGCACTCCCTGGATAACCCGGACGGCCCGCGCCACCCTGGAGAGGTGAACCGCCCCGAACTCGCCGACTTCCTGCGCCACGCCCGCACCCGCCTGGACCCCGCCGACGTGGGCCTGGCGCCCGGCGCCCGGCGGCGCACCCCCGGGCTGCGGCGCGAGGAGGTGGCATCGCTGGCCGGTATGTCAGCCGACTACTACACGCGCCTCGAACAGTCCCGGGGCCCGCGCCCGTCCCGTCAGATGCTGACGGCGCTGGCCCGCGCGCTGCGCCTGACGGAGGACGAACGGGACCACCTGTTCCACCTGGCCGGCGAGGAGCCCCCGCGCCGGGAGGCGACGAGCACCCATGTCCGCCCCGGCCTCCTCCTGGTCCTGGACCGGCTGCACGACACCCCGGCACTGGTGACGACGGACTGCGGCGAGGTCCTGGCCCAGAACGCGCTGTCGCGTGCGCTCAGCGGCGACGTCCTGGCCCGGCCGCCGCGTGAGCGCAACCTGGTCCGCCGCTTCTTCCTGGACCCGGCCGCCCGCGACCTCTTCCCGGCACAGGACCGGCCGCAACGGGCCCGCGAACAGGTCGCGAACCTGCGCGCGGTGGCGGCCACCCGCCCCACCGACCCGGTCCCCGCCGCCCTGGTCGCCGAACTCCTGCCAGGAAGCGAGGAGTTCGCCCGCCTCTGGTCCGAACACGAGGTGGCGGTACGCCGCGCGTCCACGAAACGCTTCCTGCACCCGTCCGTCGGCCTCCTGGAACTGGACTGCGAGGTCCTCCTCAACGCCGACACCCATCAGCACCTCGTCATCCACACGGCCCGCCCGGGCACGGAGTCGTACGAACGCCTGCAGCTGCTACGGGTGGTGGGGTTGCAGGACATGGCCCCGAGCCGCTCCTGAGGCCTCGGGTACCTTTGCCGGGACGCACGCGCAATGAGTGAAGAACGGCAACGGGGGTTGCGGGGACATGGCGTGCTATCGACCGGCGGCGACGCCGCGGGCCGGCCGCTGAGCCGTACCACCCCCACGGGGGCGACCAGCACCTGGGAGTACGACGGTCGCGGCGACCGCGCCCGCACGCACACGGCGGGCCGGACCCTCGCATACGCCCACGACCCGATGGGACGCCGGATCGCCAAGGAGCGACTGGGCGCGGACGAAACCACGGTGGTGGAGCGGACCGACTTCACCTGGGACGGCACCACGCTGTGCGAACAGCTCACGGCCGACGGGGCGCAGCCACATTCCGTGGCGGTCACCTGGGAACACGCCGGAGTACGCCCGATCGGCCAGGCCGAGCGTCTGCTCACCGCCTCGCACGAGGAGATCGACGCGCGGTTCTTCGCCATCGTCACCGATCTCGCCGGTGCTCCCACCGAACTCGTCGACGAGGAGGGCCGGCTCGCCTGGCAGGCACGCAGCACACTCTGGGGAGTGACCGCATGGAGCGGCGGCAGCGACGCGTACACGGCGCTGCGATTCCCGGGGCAGTACTACGACCCCGAGAGCGGACTGCACTACAACTTCCACCGCTACTACGACCCCGAGACGGCCCGGTACATCTCCCCCGACCCGCTCGGACTCGGCCCGGCGCCCAACCCGTTCCTCTACTTCCTCGACCCGCTGCTCTCCGCGGACCCGTACGGCCTCTACGAGATCGGAAAGCCGGACGCCGCGAGCCAGGCCGGCAATCTGCCGCTGATCGCGGACAAGATCGCGGCGCACGGTGACATCAAGAAGCGCGGCATCCCGGGGGTCGACGACCTCGACGTGCCGGAGCACCTGGAGGACATGATGACCGGGTCCCCGGGTCTGCGGATGCGCAGCACTCCGTCGGGGATCCCCCGCTTCGCCTGGTGGGACGATGCCACCGGAACGATGCTGATCCGCGAGGGCGACAAGGGCACGTTCATGCAGCCCGACGGTGGCTACGACTACTTCCTGAAGCAGTTGAAGGAGTGAATGGGCAGTGAGTGACGTGTTCTCGTCCGCTCCGCAGAGCAGGGCCGTATGGGAGGCGCTGCCGGAGCCGGTGCTGGAGTCGGTCGGGCGGTGTGACGCGGAGCGGCTGGAGGTGGAGCGGGCGCGGGTCGCGCCGCATCTGCGGGAGCGGATCGTGAAGCCCGTGTACTCGGTCGCGGACCGCTTCGCGTCCTGGGAACGCCTGGTGCGCCGGATGGAGACCGGCCGGCCGGAAGGCGACGACTTCTATCCGATCAGCGCCTACGGCAATGATCTCGACTCCAGGGACAGTCTGGACGAGGTGATGAACACCCTGCCCGCGGCGGCACGTGAAGGCACCCTCGGCACACTGCTGGCCGACCTGGACGCCCGCTTCGACGCGGCGAGCGTCCCCGACCCGGCGGGGTCGCTGCGCCCCTGGGTACGGCCGACGAAGGAGCACGCGCAGCTTCCCGGTCGGTGGTGCCGCAGGCCGCTGCGCACTCCTTGGGACGCCTGAGAGGCTCTCGGGCAGATCATGACCGGTTTCGATCTCGCGGACGCCTCGGCACCCTGGGTGGTCCTCGTGCCGCATGGATCCGCCGAGGTCCGAAGGCAGTTGTCGCGACTCGTGGCCGGCGGAGGCCTGCTCCATCGCCTCCCCGCGGACGGGCTGACGACCGCACAGGACGTCTTCCGCACCTTCGCCGCGACCCTCCGGTTCCCCGGCTGCTTCGGCAGGAACCGGGACGCCCTGGTGGACTGTCTGGGCGACCTGTGCGGGGAGGTCACGGGTGGTGGGGCGGGGATGGCCGGTGTCGTCCGGGGCGCGGACCGGCTGCCGGCGGCGGACCACTTCCCCCTCTTCGTGTCGGTCCTCTGCCAGGGAGCCGACCGGGCCGCGCAGGCGGGTGTGGCCGAGCACTTCGTCCTGGAGTTCCGGGAGTTCGACCGCGAGAGCATCGCCTCGCGCATCGAGCAGCCGGACCTGTCCGTGACGACGGGGGACGGTTTCGTCGCGGCCGCGCTCGATCCCGATGTGTGGAACTGAGACCGGACGCGGACCGGACGCCTCTAGAAGCCCAGCCGCCGCAGCTGCTTCGGGTCGCGCTGCCAGTCCTTCGCCACCTTCACGTGCAGGTCCAGGAAGACCGGTGTGCCGAGCAGCGCCTCGATCTGCTTGCGGCTCTTGATGCCGACCTCCTTCAGGCGCGTGCCCTTGGGGCCGATGACGATGCCCTTCTGGCTGGGGCGCTCGATGTACAGGTTGGCGTGGATGTCCAGGAGGGGCTTGTCGGCGGGGCGGTCCTCGCGCGGGAGCATCTCCTCGACGACGACCGCGATGGAGTGCGGGAGCTCGTCGCGGACGCCTTCGAGGGCCGCCTCGCGGATCAGTTCCGCGATCATGACCTGCTCGGGCTCGTCGGTGAGGTCGCCCTCCGGGTAGAGGGCCGGGCCCTCCGGCAGGAGCGGGACGAGCAGGTCGGCCAGCAGGCTCACCTGCTTGTCGCCGACCGCCGACACCGGGACGATCTCAGCCCACTCGAAGCCCAGCTCCTTGCCGAGCTGGTCGATCGCGATCAGCTGCTCGGCGAGGGTCTTGGAGTCGACGAGGTCGGTCTTGGTGACGACGGCGACCTTCGGCGTCTTCCTGATCCCCGCGAGTTCCTTCGCGATGAAACGGTCACCGGGGCCGATCTTCTCGTTCGCCGGCAGACAGAAGCCGATCACGTCGACCTCGGCCCAGGTGGTGCGCACCACGTCGTTCAGCCGCTCGCCGAGCAGCGTGCGCGGTTTGTGCAGGCCAGGCGTGTCCACGAGGATCAGCTGGGCGTCCTCCCGGTGCACGATCCCCCGGACCGTGTGCCGCGTGGTCTGCGGCTGGTTCGCGGTGATCGCAACCTTCTGCCCGACCAGAGCGTTCGTGAGGGTGGACTTGCCCGCGTTGGGGCGCCCGACGAAACAGGCGAAGCCCGCCCGGTGGACGGTCTCCGACGGTTCCGACGGCTCGGTTGACTGGCTGCGAACGCTCATGGCCCCCATTCTCCCTGATCCACGAGGCCCCGCCGCACCGTGAGATTTCGGTAACCCCAAGGCAACGAAACGTCACGGAAACACACTCGTACGGAATCGGAAACGGGAAACCGTGACCCTCTGACGAGCCCCCATGACGTTGGAGACGCCCGTGATCCTCACCGCCGCGAACGCCGCCGCGCACGCCGACACCGGTGACACCGCCTGGCTGCTCGCCGCCACCGCCCTGGTCCTGCTGATGACCCCCGGGCTGGCCCTGTTCTACGGCGGAATGGTCCGCACGAAGAGCGTCCTCAACATGCTGATGATGAGCTTCGTGTCGATCGCGTTGGTCACGGTGGTGTGGCTGGCGGGCGGCTACTCGCTCGCCTTCGGGACGGACACCGGCGCCGGACTGATCGGCGACCTCGCACAGGCGGGCATGCACGGCCTCGGCCCTGACAGCGTCCAGGGCACCGTCCCGACCCTGCTCTTCGCCACCTTCCAGCTCACCTTCGCGATCGTCACCGCCGCGCTGATCAGCGGCGCGATCGCGGACCGGGCGAAGTTCGGGGCCTGGCTGGTGTTCGTGCCGGTGTGGGTGCTGCTCGTATACGTTCCTGTCGCGCACTGGGTGTGGGGTCCCGGTGGCTGGATCCTGCACCACCTCGGCGCCCTGGACTTCGCCGGCGGACTGCCCGTCGAGATCACCTCCGGCGCCTCCGGGCTGGCGCTGTGCCTGGTGCTCGGCCCGCGCCTCGGTTTCAAGAAGGACGCGATGCGTCCGCACAACCTCCCGATGGTCGTCCTGGGCGCCGGTCTGCTCTGGTTCGGCTGGTTCGGCTTCAACGCCGGCTCGGCGATGGGCGCCAACGGCCTGGCCGCCGCCGTCTTCCTGAACACCCTCGCCGCCGGCTGCACCGGCCTGCTGGGCTGGCTCTTCGTCGAGCAGAAGCGCGACGGCCACCCCACCACCCTGGGTGCCGCCTCCGGTGCGGTCGCGGGCCTGGTCGCGATCACCCCGTCCTGCGGCTCGGTCTCCCTGCTCGGCGCCCTGGTCGTGGGCCTCGCCGCGGGCGCGGTCTGCTCGTACGCCGTGAGCTGGAAGTTCAAGCTGAACTACGACGACTCGCTCGACGTCGTCGGCGTCCACCTGGTCGGCGGTGTCATCGGCACCCTGCTCATCGGCCTGTTCGCGGAGAAGGCCATGACCGGCTCCGCCGAGGGCCTCTTCTACGGCGGCGGGCTCGCCCAGCTCGGCAAGCAGACGGTGGCGGTCGTGGTCGTCGCGGTGTACGCCTTCGCCGTGACGTACGGCATCGGCAAGCTGATCGACAGGACGCTGGGCTTCCGGGCGGACGAGGACCAGGAGCACACCGGCCTGGACCTTACGGTGCACGCCGAGACGGCTTACGATCACGGGGTCCTGGGCCATGGCGCCCCGGTCAGCTCCTCCGCCGTCCCCTCCGCCCAGAAGGTCAAGAGCCAGGCATGAAGCTCATCACCGCGATCGTCAAGCCCTACCGCCTCGACGCGGTGAAGACCGCTCTGCAGGAGATCGGGGTGCACGGCCTGACCGTGACCGAGGCCAGCGGCTACGGCCGGCAGCGCGGCCACACCGAGGTGTACCGCGGCGCCGAGTACCAGGTCGACCTGGTCCCCAAGGTCCGGATCGAGATCGTCGTCGAGGACGCGGACTCCGAGGCCGTGATCGACACGATCGTCAAGGCCGCGCAGACGGGGAAGATCGGGGACGGGAAGGTGTGGGCGCTGCCGGTGGAGACGGTCGTACGGGTGCGGACGGGCGAACGCGGCCCCGACGCGCTCTGAGGGCCCTGCCCAGCGACGGCAGGCCGCGGCCCCGGCGCGTCCTGGCGAACAGCGCGCCGCCGGCCACTCCGGCGACGAAGGCCAGCGCCACCACCAGCCACGGCAGCGCGAGGAACGACGCGCTCGCCGACTCCTTGGTGCCGGTCGCGCTGGCCGTCAGCGTCACGTCCCCCCAGTCGAGTTGGGGTGCGCCCCGCCAGGGCGCGGTGAGCCGGACACTCTCCCCCGGCAGCAGTTCGGAGGGGACGCCGGTGAGGGTGCGGCTGAGCAGCGTCCGCCCGAAGAGCCCCTCCGCACGCAGTCGCACCTTCGGGTCGAGGGTCACGTTCCCGGTGTTGTGCAGGGTGTAGGAGACGGTGGCGGTGCTGTTGCCGAGGCCGGGCACCCAGGGCTGGTGGTGGCTGATGTGCACATGCTCGACGGCGATGGCCGGGAGCGTCGGCCCGCTCACCCGCAGATAGACCCGGGCGCCGACGGCCCGCTGCACACCGAGCGCCAGGGACCCGGCCCCCGGATCGACCTTCTCGTCCAGCGCGACGATCGCCCCGGGATGGTCACCGGGTTCGGCCCCCTGGGGCACATGCAGGGTGAAGGGAACCGTCACCGTCTTGTGCGGGGGCACGGTGACCCGCGCCTTCGCGACCTTCGCCCAGGCCCCCACCCCCCGCATCCGCTCCTTCACCGTCCGGACGGCGAAGCCACCGTCCCGTGCGGTGTTGTAGGCGTCGGCCGCGTACAGCCGGAAGGTCAGCGGGGTGCCGGTCTTGTTGGCGACGGCCACCTTGTCGGTGATCGTCTGCCCGGGGTCGAGGGAGAGATAGAAGTACGGCCGCGCCGCGATCTTCGAGGCGACCGGGTAGACGGACCAGCTGCCGTTGTCGGCGGCGCGCGCGGGGGACGCCGTGAGGAGGGCGCCGAGGAGCAGGCTCAGGAGGAGGACATACGGCTTGGCGCGACGACGCATGGGTGCGGACCCCCGGTCGGAAGCGGGCGGAAACGGTCGTGGGGGGGGGGGGGGGGGGGGCCCCCCCCCCCCCCCCGCCCCCCCCCCGGCCCCCACCCCGCGGGCGGGGGGCGGGCCCGCCCCCCCCCCCCCGCGCGGA
>NZ_JBIWOA010000043.1:0-95319 GCF_044767525.1 Streptomyces sp. NPDC101234
ATGCGGACCGCTCGTTTACGCAGCTCAAGGGGGTAAGGGGAAGGGCGTGCCATGACTCGATCCTCTCAAATGATCGAGTCCCTATCGAACCCGGAGCGGTTCATCCTGTTGAGCCACCCGGTGGCCGCGTTCGCACTGTGGGGGCCACGCTTTGCCTTGAGCAGTGCGGCCCCCCACAGACGATTGGGCACTGGGGCTTGTGTCCCAGCCGATCAGTTGATGAATCGCAGGACTTCGCCGCCGAAGTCCTCGGGGTGCTGGAAGAGGAAGCCGTGGCCCGCGTCTCCGTAGATGACGGTCCTGGAGTCGGGGACGGCCCTGGCCATGGCGTACGTCTGGTAAGCGTGCTCCATCACGTCGTGGGCGCCGTTGGCGAACAGTGCCGGCACCGCCAGGTCGCCGAGTCGGCTCCACGCCGAGTTGACGCCGCTGCTCCACTGGACGATGGCGTTCATCTGGGCCTCGCGCACAGGCGCAGGCGCGTCCTGCCGGGAGTGGGCCAGGCGCCGGTCGATCCGGCGCAGGGAGGCCAGTCCCGCGGTCCGGCCGATCTCGGTCTCGGGGTAGAAGAGGAAGAGGAAGTCCTCGTCGTCGCTCTCCTCACGCATGGCGTGCTCGGGGACCCGCGGGTCCGGGCCCGGATTGTCGGGAACGCCTCCGGGGCCACTGCCCGCCACGACGAGCCTGCGGACCCGCTCAGGGTGTTCAAGGGCCAGATCGAGTGCGACGAACCCGCCCATGGACCAGCCCAGCAGGTCCACCTTCTGCAGTCCGAGAGCGTCGAGGAAGGCCACTGCGACATCGGCCATGCCGCGAACGGTGTCGGCCGGCTTTCCGTCGGAATAGCCGAGGCCGGCGCTGTCGAAGACGATCACGCGACGGTGTGCCGCGAGCACCTCCAGCAGGGCGGGGTCCCAGTGGTCGAGAGTGCCGCGAAAGCGGTTCAGGAGCAGCAGGGGCGCTGCGGTGGCCGGCCCGATTTCACGGTAGGCGAGCGCTCCGTGGGGGGTGTCGACATGCCGCGTTTCAGCCGAGTCGAACAGATAGCCTGACATGGGTTCTCCTTGGGGCGGGGTGAGGTGCGCCAGTTGACGGTGGCGGGTGGGTCAGTCGTGGTCGGAGCTGAAGGCGACGTGGCGTCAGGCGCCCATCTCCTTGCGGAAGCTGTCGAGCTTGGTCTCGAAGGCCTGAAGGATGTCGGTTCCCAACTGCAGGCGCAGCGGCGGCTGCGGGGCGGAGGCGACGTCGACGATCGCCTGAGCCGCCTTGGCTGGGTCGCCGGGCTGGGTGTGGTTGAGGCTTGTGGCGGCGTTGCGCACCGCGTCGTCGTCGGCCTCTTCCACGGCGGCCGGCAGGCCGCTGCCGGCGTTGTTGACGAGCACGTCGACCTGCCCGAAGCGATCGATGGCGGCATCGACGGCCGTTTGGATGCCGGCGGCGTCGGTCACGTCCAGCGGCACCGTCAGCAGAGCCTCGCCGGCCTGTGGCAGCTTCCCTCGTACCGTCCGGGCGTCCCGCGCGGTCGCCACAACACTGTGTCCGGCCTCCAGGGCTGCACGGACGATTTCCAGACCGAATCCGCGAGAGGAGCCGCTAACGAACCACACACTCATAGCTGTCCTGTTTCAGGCGGGGTAGTTGGCGAAGGAGGTCTTGTTGCGTGTCACGAAGCTGGGCACATCAAGTGGCTCGGCACCTCCGATCTCCTTGACCAGGTCGTTCATGCCGGAGAAGACGCCGTTTCGGTAGTCGACCGCGACGGCGAGCAGATGCTGGACCAGGTGTGCCGACGCACCCCGGCCCTCGAGGATCGAGGCGAACTCCTCGAGCCCGATCGGCACGTAGGTGACCTGGGTGCCGAGCGCCTGGGACATCTGTGCCGCGATCTGGTGGTGATCGAGCTCGACTGCCCCGTAGAGGGGATAGATCTTCCCGGCGTGCGGCGTGGGGTCCTCGAGAATGGCTGCGATCACCCGTGCCTGGTCGCTCTCGGCAATCGGGGCGTGGCGTCCGTCAGCAAACGGCAGACGCAGTTCCCCGGTTCCGTCGGCCCAGGTGTTGATCAGCCACTGGGCGAAGAAGGTGGGCCGCAGATGGGTGACCGCGATCGGGGCACGGTCGAGGAGCCGCTCGGCAACCCAGTGCTGACGGGCCGCGTCGCTGGCGCTGTCACGCCGGGCTGAGATCTGCGACATGTTCACTATGGCCCCAACCCCGTTCTCCTCCGCGGCCTGGGCCACGTTGGCGGTGGCCTCGATCAGGCCGGGGGCGATCGGATAGGTGAAGTACAGGGCATCGATCCCCTTGGTCGCGCGGGCCACGGAGTCGAGATCGAGCACGTCGCCCTCGACGATCTCGGCGCCGAGCGCAGCAAGGTTGTCAGAGCGCTGGTCCAGGCCGTGGACGAGTGCGCGCACGTTATGGCCACGCTCGAGGAGCAGTTCAGTGGTGTGCCTGCCGGTCTTGCCGGTGGCGCCGATCACAAGCAGATTGCGTGCCATGGTGGAGTGATCCTTTGCTTTGTCGAGGCTTGGAGTGCTGCGGGGTGCGTGGGCTCAAGCCGTGGTGGGCTGCCCGTCCGGCAGGCGGAAGAGCTCGGAGAAAAGTCGTGTGCTGTCGAGTTCGCCGTACCTGTCCAGGCGTTGGGACGCCACCGCTTCATCGACGGCGAGTTGTCCTTCGGCAAGGGCGTGGAACGTGACCTTGCCGCTGGTCAGGTGCAATCCGGTCGGCAGGAGTGCGTGCCCGTGCCCGGCGCGCCTCGGCCCTGTCGGTTGCGTCGTCCACCAAGTGGAGCGCCCGACGGCACAATCCGCCTCCCAGATACGGAAGCCGACCATCCACTTCGCGTGGTCACTCACCGAGTTCTCCCGTCGGCCGTCCAGCGCGCCCTGGATTTGATTCTAAATCGAGTAGTGCTTACTACTGGTCTTCGAACTACGCAGGGCTCGCGTTTGTTCCCGGCTCCTGGGAGTCGGTGCGACGGGTGCGGCCGGAGGGCGAGCAGCGCCGTTCCCGAGGCCAGGCCCGCACTGGCCTGGATCCACCAGGCGTGGCCGAAGCCTGCGACCGCGGGACGGGCCGTGAGGGCGACGGGCAGGGCCGCACCCGGGGCGCTGCCGATCAGCCTGCGCATGACACTCCGCCGGCCGGTCCCACGGTGATCACGCCGGGGGCCGCCCCGGTCCAGTGACCGGTGATGGCGCGCACGGCCACCGGCCGGTGGATGCCGACGGCGGTCATGGGGAAGGTGCCGGTCACTGCAGGCGCGACGCGTCCGAACCGGCGCTGGATGGGGGCCGTCGCGAATGCGTGACGCCATCGCCGGTCGCGCAACTCCTGTATACGAAAGAACTTGTGTCGGGAACGGGGGTGAAGTCCTGGCGGATTCAGGCGAACTACCAGTGCAGGCCGTCACCGGCAGGGCAGGCTGTCGCGCCCCGGGAGTCGCAGCCGCTCAGGTCGCACTGCTGTGCTACGGTCCGGGATCAATGGCCGCTCCGTGCTGCAGGCTGTGTTCGATGGGGAGGACGGCGATCACCGGAGCCGGGCCGCGTGGAAGCAGGCGCGGAGGAGCGGTGCGCGAACTCGCCCGCGACACCCCACGCCATGGGATCGCAGTGCATGGCAGCGAGGGGGAGACGCTTCCCCGATGACCAGGGCCGAACGGCCCGCATCAGGGTCTGCACTTGTGATCGTGTCTCATCGTTTTTCCGTTGAGGGCAGGGCGAGCGGGCGTCGGCATGTTCACGGCACGTTGTCGGCGAGCCCCCGTTCAGGAGAAGGGCGATGGATCGGGTGCAGGCGACACTGTTGAGGGGACGCAGCGAACTGGTTGGGCGCGCTCTGTCGGCGCTGCGTTCTGCGAGACAGCACAAGTCCGGAAGCATCGTGTTGGTCACGGGGCCCGCAGGGATCGGTAAGACCACGCTGCTGGCCGAAGTCCGCAGACAGGCCGCCGCGGCGTCGATGCGTGTCGTCGGCAGCACCTGTGAGCCGCTGGAGCAAGTGTGGCCCGGTGCCCCGCTGCTCTCCATGCTTCGCACTGGCCGCGATCCCCTGACGACTCCTCAGCAGTACGAGCAACTCACGCGCACCGTCGACCAGCCCCTGATACTCGCTGACCGGATCGGAACCATCCTTGAGGACATCGCGGCGGCCACGCCGCTGGTCGTCGCCATCGATGACCTGCACTGGGCTGACCGCACCAGCCGCTTCCTGATCCGCACCCTCATCGCGTACATGGTCGGACTGCCTGTGGTCTGGGTGCTGGCCAGTCGCGACGACGCGCTCGCCGCCGACCTGGTGGGTCACGGCCACACCCGGGTCGAGCACCTGCGTCTGCCACCCCTCGGCGCCTCGGAGCTGGCCGCCATCGCTCGGGACCGGCTCGGACATGTTCCCGACCAGCACACGCTGGACCTCCTCGCCGCTGCTGACGGCAACCCCCTGATGGCGGTCGAGATCCTGCAGAGTCTTGTCCACTCGAACATCCGGGCCACACGGCAGACGGTTCCCGGTGAGCTCACCGCCACGCTCGCCCGGCGCGTGGGCGAATTACCGGCAACAGCGCGCGCCCTGGTCGAACTGGTCTCAGTGGCAGGCCGGCCCATGGCGCTGCACGACGTGACCGCGCTGGCGCCGGAGCTGAGCGAACCGGCCGGCGGGGACACTCTGATCGTTGCGATCTCCTCCGGGGTACTCGGCGCATCCGACCACACCCTGGCCTTCCACCACGACTTGGTTCGCGAGGCGGTTTACCACACCATCCCGCTCGATCGGGCCCGCGAGTTGCACCGCAGATTCGCCGACTACTACCTCAACGTCGTCCGCGACCCCGTCGCTGCCGCCGCGCACGCCAAGATCACAGCCGTCACCGGAGACAGCGCGAGCGCAACGGTCTTGATCTTGGCGGCAGAGGCACTGGTCGCCATCGATGCCGACGACGCCGGCCACCTTGCCATGCTCGCGTTCCGCACCATGCAGCCCACGCACAACGGGTGGCTGGAGTTCAGCAGACGTTGCCTGACCGTACTGTGCCAAGCGCAGCGAGCCGGTGACGCCGTTGCCGTCGCCGACCAGATCCTCGCCCGGCTCGACGACAACAACCTCGCCGGCCAAGTGGAGTGCGAGGTCGCGCAGGCGCTCTGGCTCGGCGGTCGGGTCGAGGAAATGGACGCACGCCTCGGACGCGTGCTGAAACCCGGCCTCCTCACATCCGGTGTCGCCGCACAGGTGCATGCCGCGAGGGCACTGGCCGCCACCCACCTCGTGGCCGGCGACATCGCCGCACGCGAGGCGGCTGCGGCGCTGGAAGGTGCACGCGCCGTCAATGACCCGGGGGCGCTGAAGCTGGCCCTCCGCGCATGCGGTGAGGCTGCCAACAACGAGGCACGCCATCACGACGCCCTCCGCCACTTCCGCGAACTGCGCTTGCTCAGTGCAGCGCCCTACCTGGCCGAGGAAATCACGCAACTGCAGTACCTGGATCGGTACGATCACGCCGAGACCCTGTTGCGCCAGGCCCGAGCCGACAACCGTAGCGAGACAGCAGAGCTGCTGCCGGCGCTGCTCAGCACTCAGATGTGGCAGGACTTCAATCTCGGTCGTTTCGACGAAGCCGAGGTCGGCAGCCAGACGCTGGTCCAACTCGGCGAGCAGCTCGGAAACGGCGTGCACACCGTCCAAGCAGCCATCATCGGTGTCACCATCGCTTTGCTGCGTGCCGACCTGGGTACCGCCGCGACCCGACTCGATGTCGCCGACACCCTCGCCTGCGATGCACAGGGCATCCGCCAGCCAGGTCTGACGATCATGCGCGGCTGCTTGCTCGCGGCTCACGGCGAGGTGCAGCCCGCCCTCGATACCCTGCGCCCGATGCTGACAGGAGCCATCACGTGCAGCTACTGGCCTCTCTGGCCATGCTGGATCGCGCAGTGCTTCGAGATCGCAACCGAGGCGGCCGATGAGGACTTCCTGTCTGCCAGTGTCCAGATCGCTGAGATCACAGCAGACCGGAACCCGGGTGTGGCCAGCTTCGAGGGCATGGCCCTGAGCGTGCTCGGGCGTAGACGCAAAGACCTGGCCCAGATTGCGCAGTCAGTCAAGGTGCTGGCCGGCAGCCCACGCCCGCTGCTCAGAGGCATCGGCGCCGAGGCCTACGGCCGAGCCCTGCTCGGAGCCGGCGACAACACCGCAGGGCTGGCCTGGCTCGATTGCGCCTGGGACGAGTACCACGCCACCGATGCACGCGGCTACCGAACCGCGGTCCAGGAGACGATGCTCCAGGTCGGCGTGCGACGGGACAAGTGGTCGGCCCTCGTCCCGAGCGAGAGCGGCCTGTTGGACGGCCTCACAGCTGCTGAACACCGCGTCGCCGTCCTCATCGCGGACGGACACACCAACAAATCCGCCGCGGCGGAACTCGGCGTGTCGGTCAACACCGTCGGCACGCACCTGCGTTCCGTCTTCACCAAGCTCGGGGTCAGATCCCGCGTGCAGCTCGCCAACCTGCTCCACCGTGCCGGCGCAGCCGGCAAGCCGAACCCGTGATGTCTCGGGCGTCCGGCTGTCGCAAACCATCCGGCAGCCGGGCGGGCGACAAGGCAGCAACGTGCTTCGTGAAGGAGTAGCAGTAACTTTCTGTTTTGGAACTATTCTGGCAGGGTCCGGAAGGCGCGTGCCGGCAGTACCGCACTTCGGTCTCAAGAAGTGCGGCGGTCTGTCGACGCGCTGCTGGAAGCCCCGAAGGGATGCGCCCGTGATGCGTTCTTACGACCAGACATGCTTCATCGCCCGGGCGTTGGACGTGCTGGGCGAGAGGTGGACGTTGTTGATCCTGCGGGAGCTGACCTTGGGTCCTCGCCGGTACAGCGACCTGCTGGCGGCGTTGCCGGGCATGGGTACGAGCCTCCTGGCGGCGCGCCTGAAGCATCTTGAGAATCATGGTGTGCTGCGTCGGACGAGGCTGCCGGGTCCGGGGCGAGTTGCCGCGTATGAGCTGGCGGAGCGCGGAGAGTCGGTGATGCCGGTTCTGGCCGGCCTGGCCAGGTGGGGAGCGGGGCTCGGCGATCCGCCGCCCGGCTACGTCGACCGCACCGAGTGGTCCGTGGCAGCCATGCGGTTGACCGCCTCCGAGCAGGCAGCCGCGTTCACGACACTGACCGAGCTGGTGATCGGGGACGACATGTTCTGGCTGCAGGGTGACGGAAAGCGGGTCCGCACCGAAATCGGTCCGGCACCGCTCAAGCCGGGGCTGCGTCTGACCAGTGACAAAGAGACGTTCTACGCGCTTGCGCGCGGCGTCACCGACGTTGACCGAGCTGTGGCGTCACAGCGCTTGGCCGTGCACGGCGAACTCGACGACGCCCGCCTGTTCTTCGAGGTCTTTCGCCTGCCGGACGGACAGCTGTCGTCAGTGTGAGCATGGTCCCGCACGGGAACGCGGTGCACCCCGAGCGGTTCGCAAAGGGCGTCCACGATTTCCTGAGCCGACACGACGGACGGCGGCGATCGATAGGATCATCATCGTGCACATGATCCTGCGCGGGCGAACTGAAGCGATATCGACCGCTCTGTGGTCGCTGGGCAGAGCGCGACGTTCCGGGCAGGGCGGAGTCATCCTGATCACCGGTGCGGCGGGGATCGGGAAGACGGCAGTACTCAACACCGTGGCCGCCGAGGCCACCACCACCGGCTTCGCCGTGGGAGCGAGCAAGGCCGACCCGTTCGATCGCGTGGCGCCAGGACAGCCTCTCCTGCTCGCCCTGCGCTCCGGGCGCCACCCGCTGATCTCGGCGAAGGAACTCGAAGACCTCAGTTCGCTGGCAGCCCGACCGCTGCTGCTGATCGACCGGGTCTTCTCGCTTCTGGAAGAGCTGGCAGACCGAGGGCCGCTGTTGATCGCCTTGGATGACATCCAGTGGGTCGACGACCTCACCCGCCTGGCGCTGCGCGTGCTGCCGGCGCGACTGTCCGGACTCCCGATCGTCTGGGCTCTGACGAACCGCGTCGGCTCGGCGACCGCCACCGAACAGCCTGTGTGGCAGCTCCCGGATGTCGCCGTCGAGCAGATCCCACTCGGGCCCCTTGAAGAAGAGGCGATATTACAGATCGCCACGGACTGGCTCGGAGAGGCTCCCACCGAGCGGACGCGGCGCATGCTCGACGCCGTGGCCGGCACGCCGTTCTTCGCCGTGCAGATCCTTGAGGGCGTCGCCCGCGCCCGCGCCGGCGGCCAGGACGAAGGGCAGGTTCCCGCCGAGTTCGTCGCCGGAGTGCGCCGCCGCCTTGCGGCACTGCCCCCGGCAGGTGCGCAGCTCGTCCGACTGGCGGCCGTGCTGGGACGGCCGATGGCCTTCGAAGACGCCGTCGGCCTCATGGGCAGCGCGCCGGCGGCCGTGCTTGCCCTGGTCGAACAGATCACGGAAGCAGGATTGTTCGAAGCTCGGGGAACTTTGCTCGCCTTCCGGCACGACCTGGTGCGCGAGTGTGTCTACGCGGACCTCGCCGAGGCCACTCGCCGCAAGATGCATCGGCTGTGCGCGCGATACTTGCTCGAGTCGGGTTGCGGTGCGCTGACCGCGGCGCCACACGCGCTCGCCGGCGGTCGGGACGAGGACGGCGCAGGAGCCGCGATTCTCCGGGCAGCCGCCGACGAAGCACTGGCGGCCACGCCCGAGACCGCAGGCGACCTGATCTTGGCAGCGATGCCGTTGGCGAGCATGGAACAGCCCGGTTACTGGGAACTCGGGATCCGCTGCGTCGACATCCTCAGCCGGGTCCAGCGCTGTACGGAAGCGATCGATGTCGCCGACGGGCTGCTGCGCAAGGCGCCTCCGATGGACGTGGCCGGCCGCATCGAGGCTCTCGCAGCCCGCGCGATGTGGCTCACCGGACGACTGTCGGAATCCGTGCAGCGCATCGACGCGGCTCTCGCCGCCGATTCAGTGCCCGATGCCGTGCGCGCACGACTGCGCGCATCCCGTGCATTGGCCATCACACGGATGGAACCCGCGGCGGCCGCCTGGGCGGAATCCGAGACGGCACTGGCCTCGGCCCGCGAGACCGAAGACCGCGAAGCACTGGAAGTCTCGCTCCAGGCCCTCGGGGAGCTGTCCAAGAACGCCGGCTACCACGCCCGCGCTCTCCGCTACTTCCGCGAACTGCGAACAGTCGCCGGCGCCGCTTACCTCCCGGCGGAGATCATCGAACTGCAGCTTCTCGACCGATACGCGGAAGCACAGACATTGCTCGAAGCCGCACGGCGGAACTCCGAGAGTCAGGCCACGGAGATTCTGCCCTCGGTGATGCACGCCCAGCTGTGGCAGGACTTCAACCTCGGGCGACTCGAGGAAGCCGAGGCGGACGCCGTGGCGCTCGTCAGGCTCGGCGCGGAAGTGGGCAGCCACGTGCACGAGCTCGATGCCGTCTCCATCCTCAGCACGCGGGCACTGTTCCGCGGCGATGTCGCCGAGGCCCGCGCCCGGCTGAAGCCGTACCTCACCTACACAGAACTCGACGACGACGTTCGCCTGCCGGGCCTGGTGCTCATGGAGGGCTGGCTCGCCGCCGCCGACGGGGACCTGGCGCGCGCCTTGTCCGTGCTCGGCCCGCCTCTTTACGGTGCGCTCGAATCCCGCACCTACTGGCCCTGGTGGCCGGGATGGATGCCCGTCTTCGCCAGACTCGCCCTGGCCGGCTCCGATTCCCGGTTCGCGGCGGAAGCCGCCGCCGTCGCCGAGGAGGGCGCGGTCCGCAACCCCGGCACGCCCAGCTTCGAAGGCATCGCGCTGCATGTGCGCGGGCTGGTCGAGCGCGACATCGGCCTGCTGCACGATGCGGCAGAGGTCCTGCAGGCCAGTCCGCGCCCGGCACTTCGCGCAGGCATCGCCGACGACCTCGGGCGGGCCCTGCTCGCAGAGGGCCGCTTGAAGGAAGGCACCCGGCAGCTCGATTCGGCATGGTCGCTCTACAACGGCATGGGGATCAGGACTGCCATGCTTTCCGTGCAGAACGTGCTGCGCGGCGCCGGTGTCCGCAGGGCGTCGTGGTCGAAGCGAATACCGCGTCCGACGTCCGGGTGGCAGGCGTTGACCAAGGCCGAGCTACAAGTGGCCCAGCAGATCGGCAGGGGCCTCACCAACAAGGTGGTCGCCGACAACCTCGGCCTGTCGACCAACACGATCGGCACACACGTCCGGTCGATCTTCACGAAACTGGGCATCCATTCGCGCGCACAGCTCGCGAACGCTCTGCGGGACCACGAGACGGGACAGCCCGGGGAGAACCCCGGCGGCAACTGAACGCAAAGGCCTGAGCACGCCTCACGGAGGTTGGCTGCCAGTGACACGTCCGTCAGTTGGCCGCCACGACCCCCGATCTGTGCCGTGGCTCATCCGCGCCGGGAGGATACGTGGGCTCCGCCAAGACGCCGGGGCCGCCGCGCCGGCGTCCGCGCCGGACGGCCAACAGCTTCTCCACAGGCCCCGCCACCCCCGCCTGCAGACGGCGTGCGGCGTCGACATGCTCCGCGGTCCAGATCATCCGCACCGCAGCCGCCGCGCCCCCTCCTCCTCGCCGTGCAGATCCCCGTCGAGAGCGGCGATCAGCCGCGCATCCGCGGAGCCGTCCGGGGCCGCGGGCGGCGGGGGCTCGTCCGTGCCGAGCAACGCGCCAGCGGCCTGCTCGAACCAGGCGACGAGCCGCCCGCCCGAACCACGCACCTCCCGCCGTGCCTGAGAGCGGTCGCCACCAGGCCGCGGCCCGACGCTGCTCCACAGATCCAACACCGCATCCCCGGTCAGCCGCAGCACCGCGACTGCATTGATCAGGGACGCCAAATCCGCCAGGGCCAAATGCTTCGCGCCGCGTTCGGCCAGATAATTTCGGAGCGCGTCGTCCAAGCGACGCGATGCGGCGGCGGCACGGCGAGCCTCGACGACCGGCGGCAAGAGCGCCGGACGGACCCGGTCGCATCGGCTGACCCCGTAGTCCACCGTCGCACCGAGATAGCGGGCAGCGTCAACCAACGCCTCCGACAAGGATTGGGACAGGGCACCGGCCGCTCCTCGCGGCCAGAACAACACCCCCACGACCAGGCTGACTGCGCAGCCGATCGCCACGTCCTCGATCCGCACGATGCCTATCTGCCACCCGGCCGGCTCGACGATGTTGTAAAGGATCAGCAAGGTCGCGGTGAAACCCGCCTGTCCTGCGGCGAAGGAGATCACGTCGGGGGCCATCGCCCCGAAGAACACGACGATCGGAAGCATCAGCCACAACGCCACCGTGTGTCCCCCGAGCAGATGGACAACCGCTCCGCCGCCGCCCATGCCGACCACCGTCCCGGCGGCCGCACGCAACACGTTCTGCCCTGTGTTCAGGGCGTTCGAGCGCAGCACCGCCATTGCGCCGAGCACCACCCAAGAAGAGTGCTGTACGTCCCAGAGCTTCACCACCAACACGGCCATTTGAAGATCGGCGTGCAGCCCGGCTGCGTCGTGTCTGCCGAACTCCATCACCTCGCCGGCGTGGTCGAGCACGTCGGCGGCGGCGAGCTTGACCCGGGTGACCACATCGTCGGTCGGGCCCGGTCCGGGGTCGGACGCCGAACGCTTCAGGATCGACTCCAGCCAGATGACCTGGTCGACCAGCCGCACCAGCCTCACCTGTTTAGGTGAGGGCGCGGCACGTGGTGGATCACCAGAATGACCACGGGGCTTCCATCGCGGCAATGGTGGCCGTGGTTGACCACGCGCATGAGGAATCGGAGATCCGGATACGCCGAGACACCACCGCGGCTTTCGGCCACTGCCCCCAGCCACCCACAACCGACGTCAGCGGCAGGGCTGTCGCACGGCGGCGCCGCTGCGACGCCCGCTGGACGATCGCAGGCTTTGAGTAGCCATATATTCACTCTACGTAACTTCGTGAGCGCTGTACGCCCGGCGGGGTCGCAATGTGTGGACATGCCGGCAGCACTCACGTACTCACCACACGATTGATCGGGAGAGTCATGGGATTCGTAACGACGCGCGACGGCACGGAGATCTTCTACAAGGACTGGGGGTCGGGGCAGCCGGTGGTGTTCAGCCACGGCTGGCCGCTGTCGGCCGACGACTGGGACCCGCAGATGATGTTCTTCCTCGAACGCGGGTTCCGGGTGGTCGCCCACGACCGGCGCGGCCATGGGCGCTCCACCCAGGTCGTCGACGGCCACGACATGCACCACTACGCCGACGACCTGGCCGCGGTGGTCGAGCACCTGGACCTGTACGACGCGATCCACGTCGGCCACTCGACCGGCGGCGGGGAAGTCGTGCACTATCTGGCGCGGCATGGGCAGAGCCGGGCGGCCAAGGCCGCGATCATCAGCGCGGTGCCGCCGCTGATGGTGCAGACCGACGCCAACCCGGGCGGGTTGCCGAAGAGCGTGTTCGACGACCTCCAGTTCCAGACCGCGACCCGCCGCTCCTCGTTCTTCCGCGACCTGCCCGCCGGCCCGTTCTACGGTTTCAACCGGGACGGTGTGGAGCCGGACGAGGGCGTGATCCAGAACTGGTGGCGGCAGGGGATGATGGGCGGCGCGAAGGCCCACTACGACGGCATCGTCGCGTTCAGTCAAACCGACTTCACCGAGGACCTGAAAAAGATCTCGATCCCGGTATTGGTCATGCACGGTGACGACGACCAGATCGTGCCGTACGCCGACGCCGGGCCCCTGTCGGCCGAGCTGCTGCCGAACGGCACACTCAAGACCTACCCGGGCTTCCCGCACGGCATGATCACCACCCAGGCCGACGTCATCAACGCCGATCTGCTCACCTTCATCCAAAGCTGAGAAATCAGTTTCCCAGATGCGAGATGGCCGGGCGCCATGCCCTGTGGCGTCCGGCCATCTCGTCACGGGCTGGGACGGGGCTCGGCATGGTGATGGCCAGGACCGCAGCTTCCGCCGACTCGAGCGTCGCCATCGACGCAGCCTGTGCAGCGGGGAACTCCGCTGCACAGGTCCCGAGCCGGCTGACGGCCTCCGGCTTCTGCGCGACGACGAAGTCCGCCCCCACCCGAGGTGCCGGTCGGAACCGGCATCCGTTGACCATCTTGCTCACGCGCCGGGCCGGAAGATGCGGCATCCGGACCGTGTCAAAGCCCTTGACGGGCGTGGTCGATATTCACCGACCCCCTGCGGGCCGTGATTCTGCCCGCTCCTGGCGGCGGCCCGAATTTCGGTTGACTGACACAGCCGCTCAAGGCTGGCCTGACTCTCCATCAGGACGCCGCGCTCAACAATAATCAGGCCCTACCGTTTTCTGGCCGATTCTCCGCTCAAGTTTCGACTGACCGGCCCTTCCTGCCGAGGTGCTTGCACCGGTATTTCACTCAGGTGAACAAGCTGGTTGACAGGGGTGCTCGATTCGGCACCATTCGGCTGTTCAGAGAGGCTAGTTTCAGGATTGTTCGCAAAGATTGCGGCACAAGAAGCTTGTCAGAACGACAGAATGGACGATGGTGACCACTTACCTCTACGACACTGCTGAGACGCAATACGCTGACACGTCGCATGGAAGGATCGCCTACCGCGAACTGGGCTCGAAGGAAGGCCTGCCTCTGGTCCTCCTGACCCGGTTCCGTGGGACCCTGGACCACTGGGATCCTGCGTTCCTGGAAGTGCTGGCGAATGTACGCCGCGTGATCGTGGTGGACAACGCAGGCGTCGGCTACTCGACCGGGACGCCGGCCGACACGGTACACGGCATGGCCGAAGTGGTCGTGGAGTTCCTCGACGTTCTCAAGCTCGACAAGATCGACCTGCTGGGATGGTCGATGGGTGGTTTTGTCGCGCTGGACATCGCGCTCGACCGTCCAGGACGGCTGCACGCGCTCGTAATTGCAGGCAGCGGTCCGGGAGGCGTTCCGGACAACCCAGGTCCGGATCCGCGTGTTCCTGAGCACGCCGGTAGGGAGAAGAGCGTCGACGAGGACTTTCTGTTCCTCTTCAACCCGGACACGGAGGTCGGACGGGCCGAGGGGCTGGCGTCGCTGCGTCGCATCGATCGGCGGCTGGCGGCGTCCCGGCAGGACGCGTCCCCGGAAGCGCTACAGGCCCAGTTCAATGCTGTCGGCCAATGGAATAGCGGCAAGAACTCCGCGTGGAGTCGACTCAGCGAACTGTCTGTTCCCGTTCTGTTCGCGAACGGTGCACACGACATCATGGAACACCCGTACCAGACGTACGCGATGGCCACCGTCGTGCCGAACTCGAAGACCATCCTCTACGGAGACTCCGGCCACGGCTTCCTCTTCCAACAGGCGGACGACTTCGGCTTCGAGGTTCTCCGGTTCTTCAGGCAAGTCGGCTGACACATCGAAGGAGGCAGCCGGCCCTGCGCCGTCGGAACACGTCGGGAAGACGGCGAGCCCCGCATTTTACACAGCAATGATGCAGCGCCCCCAATACACCTCGTGGGCTGCAGATATGTTGCCTTTCAAAGTTCGACGTCGCCATGGGGGTTCAGTGTCGGCCGCGAGTCCGGTGCCGGAGAGGGCGCCGTCGATCAGGGAGCAGCCTGTACGGGATCTCTCGTGGCCCGCGGTAGACGGCGCCGATCAGGTGTTCGGGGTCGGTGAACGCGGTCTTGAACCGTTTGCGCCGTAACAGGGACCGATGCCGTCAGCCGGATTGAGGTCCGGACTGCAGGGGAGCTGGTAGACAGCCTTTGCAGCATGGCCACTGATCGGGTCACGGTATCGGTCTCCGCAACGCACAGGGATCCCGCGCCGTTGATGGGGGTGTTCGAAGTCTCGACCCATCGGCTCAGGAGCAATGCCGCGAAGTCAGAGGGAAGCTGCCCACGTCAAGTGGGGCGACGATATTGGTGGTTGAGCCGGACGAAGTAACCGGGCCACGGTAGCTCAGGAGTGATCCGCCAAGATCAGTCCGAGCGCCGAGGTCCCGTTGGCGTGGGGCCTTTCTGCAGACCTTGCAGCTGGAGTCGCCCTTGCGCCACCACAGCCGTATCGTCAGCGGGCAACTCGTCCCTCGGTCACACCATTGCCCCATGAGGCCAGTTCCGCGGGCAGGGCAGACAGGCACCCGCCTCCGGCTTCCGGCTGGGCGCGGGTGTTTCGTCGTTTCGGCAGCGCTTGGACCTCCTCTTTTCTGTACTCGCGTGTGTGGGCCGTGATGTCTGTCAGCCGATGACGATCCTTTCTCCTCGCGGGGTGTCCGCGGTCACGGTCTGGGTGGTCGGGTCGAAGGTCAGGAATATCGATTCGGCGCGGAGGTACTCGACGGAGGCTGCCGGGAACTGTGGGATTGTCCGTCCGTTCAGGTCGGCCTCGGCCTGGTGCTCGGTGAGGCGGATGAGCAGTGCGGGCAGGTGGGGCAGGACGCGGTCCTCGCGGACGTAGGCGTTGGGCGTCCGGTGAGGGACGGGCGGGGTGGCGCTGGAGTGGCCGTGCCGGCACCGGTAGGCGGGACGATGGGCCAGTGGGATTCCATCCGGCGCCCGCACATTCCGCAGCGCAGGAGTCCCGCCAGTGCGTAGGTCCGTCCCGGTGCTGTCTGTCGGTCGGCGCGGGTGTGCTGGGCGGCGACGAAATCGGCTTCGCTGACCAGTGCCGGATGCGCCGGGTTCGTCGAGATGATCCAGTCGGTGGGGGCGTTCCAGCGCATGGCGTCGCGGTGGCCGAGGCTGGTGTTGGTGGGGTCGATGAGGTCGTGGTCGGTCCGCTGTCGGTTCCAGACCTGGTGGCCGGTGTAGCGGGGGTTGGCCAGGATGGCGCGGACCGTGGTGAGGATCCACCGGTTGCTGGTGTGGTGTGGGTTGCGGTCCGGGTCGGCGGCGGAGGGGTTGGGTATGCCGGCGTCGTTGAGGGCTCGGGTGATGCGGGCGACGCTGTGCCCGGCGAGGCGTTGGGCGAAGATCCAGGACACGATGGGCCCGCACTGTGGGTCGACGTCCAGGCGCTGGATGCGGACACCGCGGCGGGCGAAGGTGCGGTTGGGGTGCGGGCCCGGGGCGACGAGCCGGTAGCCGTACGGGGGTCGGCCGCCGAGATAGCGGCCCTGGTCGAGGGTCTGCACGGTCATCGCGGTGCGAACCTGGATACGAGCGCGGGCGATTTCGCGTTTGGACAGGATACCGAGGAGGATCATGAGTTCTTCCTGACCGGCGATCTGCGGGTCGACGGCGCCGCCCAGCTCGGGAACCCAGACCTCCACCCCGTAGTGCTCGAAGAGCGGGGCCATGATGGCGAACTGGTTGCCGTAGAAGGCTCGTTCGCTGGAGCCGATGATGACCGCGTCGAAGTCCCGGTCCGGATCGGCCATCGCCGCGAGCAGCGCGGCTGCCTGCGGTCGGCGGGCCCAGGGCACAGTCCGGCTGCGGCCGACGTCGAAGTACCCGGCCATGATCCGCCCGTGTCCGGACGCCAGTGCCTGGGCGCCCAGCAGTTGCCAGGCTTGTGATGTCGCCGGGTCCTGGTGGTCCTCGGTGGAGACCCGTCCGTAGAACGCAAACCGCAGGCCACCGGTGTCGCGACAGTCGGTGGGAACAGAGTGCAGGGCGGAATCTTGAGCCCACCAGGTCAGGAGCCCGTGACCTGCGGACGAGTGTGGTGCTTGTAGGGCTACAGGATGGTGCGCTCCCATGTTCGACGCCTCCTGCCGGTCGCCGAGCCCCCCCATCGGGGAGATGCCCGCAGGGGCGTCACCGTGGGCGAAGACCGGGGACGGTTGCCCCGAAGGAGTGGAGATCGCAATGCCCCGCAGTCACGGAATGGCCCTGAGGTGCTGTGGCTTCGGTGCGGACCCCGCGGAGATCAAGAGAGCCGATGCTGTGCTGGACGAAGAGCTGCGTCGAAGCCTGTTGTCCAGGGGGCCACATCTCTTGGCGTCGCTGAGCTCCTTTCGTGTTGGGGCTGTGGGGAATCCGATGTCCAAGTCACTGCCCCACGACTGTGAACCTGGTCGGTCCTTCGAGCGCTGCCGTCGCACCGTCCAGATCTGCGAGCCGTGCGGCAAGGGTGGCCTCGCCGAACCGGGGAGGCGTTGGCCCGGTATCCGGCCCAGGTCCACCGGCGCACGTTCGTGTCGCGCCCGCCTCTTGAACGGCTTCGGGGGTTTCGACGCCGCGAAAAGCACCTGGTTCGGTAACCCGTCTGCGTGACCGGGCGGGGGACTGGTCTTCTTTGTCCAGGCCCCCGCCCGCTCGTCCTCTGGGGCGGGACGGCGGCTGAACTTTTCGAGTTGGGTTCAGGTCCGTATGTGACGGACGGGTGTCAGCGGGCGGTGTCCGTCAGCGCCTTCGCGATCACCGCCGTCACCGCGTCGGGGTGGGATATGAGGGTGAGGTGGGAGCCGCCGTGGAAGACGGTCACGTGCGAATGCGCCCGGCGGGCCATCGCGAGCTCGGACTCTGGGGTGATGATCTTGTCTCCGGTGGAGATGAAGTACCAGGACGGCAGGGTCTTCCACGCCGCGTAGCGCGAAGGCGTGTCGATGGCGGGTGTCGCGGTCATGGTCTGGGCGGCCCACAACTGGCGTGCCTGGGCCTTCGGCAGGTCGTTGGCGAAGTAGTTCACGAAAGCGTTCTCCGTGAGCAGCAGGTTCGTGTTTCCGTCCGGAGTTCCGGGGACCTGCTGAAAGAGTTCGGAGGCGGGCTTGGTGGCGATCACCGAGGTGCTGCCGTCGAGTGCGCTCAAGGGCTCGCCGACGGCAGGTGCGGCGGCGTCGACGTAGACAAGGCCCACGACGTTGTCCGCCTCGGCCGCGGCATTGCTGATCACCGCGCCGCCGTAGGAGTGGCCGACCAGCAGCACGGGGCCGGGGATGGCGCGCACGAAGGCGGCGACCTTCTCCGAGTCGGTGGTGAGGTTCTCGACGGGGTTGTCGGCGGCGCGCACCGCGCACCCGGCCCGCTGAAGTTCACTGATCTCGCCGTTCCAGCTGGACGAGTCGGCCCATGCTCCGTGGACGAAGACCACCGTGATCGGCTGGCGACCCGGTGCCGTGCAGTGGAGGGGGCCGGGGCCCTGGGCGTGTGCGGCGGTGGGCAGACCGGCGTGGCCGGTGCCGACGAGGGCCAGTGAAGCCGTGAGGGCCACCGCTGCCGCGATCGCGCGAGGACGGCGGAGGCGAGACAGTCTGAGCATCTGTTTCCTTCTCTTCCTTGTGTCAGAACTCTTGTGTCGGAGTTCTTGTGTCGGAGTTCTTGTGTCGGAACGCCCGGTGTCGTGGGTCAGGCGCCGTCGTAACCGCGGCCGACCATCGAAAGCGGGTCGACGAGGGAGTCGAAGGTCTGCTCGTCGACGTGGCCGCTCGCCAGGGCGGCTTCTTTCAGCGTCTGACCGTTGGCGAGTGCGGATTCGGCGATGTGCGCGGCGTTCTGGTAGCCGATGACCGGACTCAGCGCCGTGACCAGCATCAGGCTCTCGTTCACGTACTGGTCGATCCTGCTCCGGTTGAGCCGGGTGCCGCTGACGGAGAAGGTCCGGAACTTCTCCATGCCGTCCGCGAGGATTCGCGCGGAGTGCAGGAAGTTGTTGATGATGACCGGGCGCATCGCGTTGAGTTCGAAATTTCCCTGGCTGCCGGCGAAGGCCACCGCGGAGTCGTTGCCGAGGACCTGGATGGCGACCATGACGATCGCCTCGCACTGGGTCGGGTTGACCTTGCCGGGCATGATCGAGGAGCCGGGCTCGTTCTGCGGCAGCAGCAGTTCGGCGAATCCGGTGCGCGGGCCCGAAGCCAGCCACCGCATGTCGTTGGCGATCTTGATCAAGGCGACGGCCAGCCCGCGCAGCGCCGCGTGCGCACGCACCATCGGGTCGAGCGACCCCAGAGCCATGAACTTGTTGTCGGCTGTGACGAACGGTTTTCCGGTCAGCTCGGCGATCGTCGCCGCGACAGCTCGACTGAAGCCTTCCGGGGCGTTCAGTCCCGTCCCGACGGCGGTGCCGCCGACGGCCAGTGCGAGCAGTCCCTCCCGGCTGTGCTCGATCTCGTCGATGCAGGCCCGCAGTTGTGCGGCGTATCCGGACCATTCCTGTCCCACCGTCAGGGGCACCGCGTCCTCCAGGTGGGTGCGCCCGATCTTGACGACGGTGGCCCACTCCTGCGCCTTGGCCGCGATACAGGCGACCAACTTCCTTGCCTGGGGCAGGAGATGGTCGTCGATCTCCTGTACCGAGGCGATGTGCATGGCCGTCGGGAAGGTGTCGTTGCTCGACTGCCCCATGTTGACGTCGTCGTTCGGGGCGACCGGCTGCTGGGTTCCCAGCGTCCCGCCGAGCAGCTGCGAGGCGCGGTTGGAAAGCACCTCGTTGACGTTCATGTTGCTCTGGGTGCCGGATCCCGTCTGCCAGACGAAGAGCGGAAAGTGCTCGTCGAGGTCGCCTGCGATGGTTTCCTCCGCGGCCCGCACGATGGCCGCTGTCTTCCACTTGGGCAGCCGTCCGGCGGCGGCGTTGACCAGCGCCGCCGCCTTCTTCACATAGCCGTAGGCGTGGTAGATCTGCTTGGGCATACGGTCGCCGCCGATGGCGAAGTGCGTGAGCGACCGTTGCGTCTGCGCACCCCAGTAGCGGTTCGCCGGCACCTCGACGGTGCCCATGCTGTCGAATTCCCTCCGCGTTCCGCTCGCCCGGACCCCGATCGGTCTCTCCACCATCGTCTGTGTCGGGCGGGCCTCACGGCTCATTGCTGCTCTCCGTCGACGCCGGTGGGATAGACCGGCTGCCACATGGCGTCCTGCACGGCCTGGACAAGGTTGTCGTGGCACTTCGTCGCGACTCCGTCAGCGGCGGCGGCCTTGGCCACGGCGATCGCGACGGTGGCCGACGACGCCCTCAGGTTCTCGACGGGCGGCAGCAGAGCAGCGCCCGGTTGCGACACGTCGACCTGGCTGGCGACGGCCTCGGCGGCGGCGAGCAGCATGTTGTCGGTCACGTGACGAGCGCCGGAGACGATCGAGCCGAGGCCGAGTCCGGGGTAGAGGAGCGCGTTGTTGGCCTGCCCGATCGTGTAGGTGACGCCCTTGTATTCCACCGGCGGCACGGGAACGCCGACGGCGATCAGTGCCCTGCCTTCGGACCAGAGCACCGCGTCGGAGGGCATGACCTCGATGCGGCTGGTGGGGTTGGACAGCGGCAGCAGGATCGGCCGTTCCACCCCGCGTGCCAGGGCCCGTACGACGTCCTCGGTGAACGCGTTGTGGGCGGTGGAGGTGCCGATGAGGATGGTGGGCCCGACGTGCTCGACCGTGGCGAGCAGGCCGGTGTCGCCGTCGGCCCAGGAGCCCACCTCGGCCGCGGACCGCGCGTAGACCCGCTGGTAGTCCGGCAGGTCGTGCATGTCGTCGGTCACCAGGCCGTGGACGTCGACGAGCCAGATGTTGTTCTTCGCCTGCTCGGGCGTCGCACCGTCGCGCAGCATCGCCGCGTGGATCTGGTCGGCCATGCCGGTTCCCGCGGTGCCGGCGCCGAAGACCACGAGCCGCTGGTCGGCCCAGCGTTGTCCGGTCACCTTCAGGGCGGAGAACACCGAGGCCATGACGATGGCACCGGTACCCTGCATGTCGTCGTTGAAGATCCGATATGTGTCGGCGTTCTCGACCAGGATCCGCCGCGCGTTCGACGGTCCGAAGTCCTCGAAGTGCAGTAGGGCGGCGGGAAAGAGTTCTGCGGCCGTCTTCAAATAGAGGCCGATGAACTCGTCGTAGCGTTCGCCGGTCACCCGCGCATGACGGTTTCCGAGGTATCGCGGGTCTTTGAGGAGCTGTTCGTTGTCCGTGCCGACGTCCAGGTTGACTGCGATGACGCGGTTGGGGTCGATGCCGGCGGCGGCCGTGTAGACGGCGAGCTTCCCGATGGAGATGTCGGTTCCGTTCACGCCCCAGTCGCCGATGCCGAGAATCGCCTGTGCGTCGGACACCACGATCAGGTCCACGTCGTCGGCGCCCAGCCCGAGCGATGCGAAGGAGGCCCGTACCTCCTCCGGCCGGTCGATCGACAGGTAGACCGCCCGTGAGTCGCGGAAATCGGTGGACCACTGCTCGATGGCATCGCCCACGGTCGGGTCGTACACCACCGGCAGCAGTTCGGCGAGATGGTCACCCAGGAGCTTGTAGTAGAGAACCTGGTTCTGGTTGAGGACCCGGTTGAGGTAGACGTACTTGTGCAGGTCGGAGGGCTGGTCGCGGAGTTGGGCGTACGCACGGGCAGCCTGCTCGTCCAGTGTCTCCACCGTCGCCGGCAGCCGGCCGGCGATCCCGAGTTCCGCGCGCTCCTCCAGTGAGAACGCGGTGCCGCGATTGCGATAAGGGTCCTGCAGAACGGTTGGTCTGATGGGCATGGCGTTCCTCCAAGTGCGCCGGCGGGCGCGGGCAAGGGCTCATGCTGGTGAGGGACGGGGGAGGGGTGGCCCTCAGCGCGATACCGGTGTCTCCGGATCCATGTCGTACGACCGCTGGATGGCTGGATGCCGCGTCCCCAGGCCGTCCGTGACCTTGCGCACCCACGGAACCTCCTGGAGGCTCCTGGTCTCCTCGATCATCGACTTCGGTTCCAGGTTGCGGAAGCTGTCGACTTCTCCGGCGGCGACGGCCGTCAGCGTCGTGTAGACGGCCTCCGGATCGAACTGTGCCCGGGGAAAGGCGAGTTCGGAGTAGTCGAAGAGGCGCTCGGACGCGTCGTCCTGCCAGCTCTCCCAGGTCTGGAACATGCGGTCGTTGAAGCCGGTCAGGAACGGTCCCGGGTTGACCGTCGCGACTTCGACGCCGTACTCCTGCAGTTCGTAGGCCATGGTTTCGGCGATCGCCTCGACCGCGTGCTTGGACGCGGCGTAGATCCCGGTGAAGGGATTGACGTTCAGGCCCTCTCGCGAGGAAACCCAGACGATACGGCCGGCGCGCCGCTCGGCCATCTGCTTCGCGATCCCCTGGGTGAGCACGAGCGGTCCCGTGACGTTCACCTCGAACTGGTTCCGGATGTTCGACTCGGGGATGTCGACCGTCGAACCGCCCTCGCCGATACCGGCGTTGTTCACCAGGATCTCCACGCCCCAGCCGAGAGCCTTGCGACGGTCGCCCGCATCGGTCACGTCGAGCTTCTCCACCCGCAGCTTGACCCCCCGCTCGGCCGCACGCCACTTGAGGCTCTGCACCTGGGCCCAGATCTCGACGGCGGCGATGACGTCGAAACCCTTCTCCGCCAGGCGCATGGCGACCTCATGACCGAATCCGGTACCGGCTCCTGTGACCAGGACATTCCGGAGGTTCGAACTACTCATGGTGATGTGGCTCCATCCGTGTTCTTGGTCCAGGCAGCATCGACGTGTCTGCCGAATCGACTCCGCGAGCGGCGGAGAGGGTATGGAAATACGGGACGGATCAGGACTGGATGAACGCCAACAGATCCTTGTTGATGGTTTCCGCATGGGTCGTCGGCATGCCGTGCGGCAGACCCGCGTACGTCTTCAGTTCGCCGTTCTCGACGAGTCCCACCGCGCGCGGGCCCGACGTGGCGTAGGGGACGATCTGGTCGGCGTCACCGTTCATGATCAGCACCGGGACGGTGATCTTCTTCAGGTCCTCGGTGTAGTCCTCGTGGATGAACGCGTCGACGCATTCGTACTGGCCCTTGGCGCCGCCCATCATGCCCTGCCGCCACCAGTTGGCCACGACCGCTTCGGACGGCTCGACGCCCGGCTGGTCGAAGTTGTAGAACGGCCCCGACGGCACCGCCCGATAGAACTCGGAGCGGTTCGCGGCCAGTTGGGCCTGCAGTCCTTCGAAGGCGGCCCTCGGGACGCCGGCCGGGTTGTCGGCCGTCTGGATCACCGACGGGGTCACGGCGGCGATCAGCGCGACCTTGGCGACGCGGCTCTCGCCGTGCCGGCCGATGTAACGCGCCACCTCGCCGCCACCGGCCGAGTGCCCGACGTGGACCGCGTCGTGGAGATCCAGGTGCGCGGTGAGGGCCGCCAGGTCGTCGGCGTAGTGGTTCATGTCGTTGCCGGCGTCCGTCTGGGCGGATCGGCCGTGGCCGCGCCGGTCGTGGGCGATCACCCGGAACCCCTGGCGGAGGAAGAAGAGCAGCTGTGTGTCCCAGTCGTCGGACGAGAGCGGCCAGCCATGGCTGAAGACGATCGGCTGTCCGTCACCCCAGTCCTTGTAGAAGATCCGCACGCCGTCCGCTGTCGTGAATTCGGTCATCTCTGTATCTCGCCTTCAGGTGTGGTGGGTTCGGAATGTGGCGGCGGCGTGCGGCCCTCAGACATCGAGGGCCACGCATTCCAACTGGATGTTGTCCGGATCCCGGAAGACAATGGTCGAGAAGACGAACGGCTCCTTCTTGCTCTGGATGCCGGAGTGCGCGACGCCGAGAGTGTCCAGCCAGTCCGCCCACGCCTCCAGCCCCTCGCGTCCTTCCACGCGCAGCGCGATGTGGTCGAGTCCGGTACGGATCTCGTCGAACTCCTCACCCTGGTTCTTCTCGTTGTGGTGCAGGCCGATGGCCAGTCCGGTACGTGGCTCGATCACCAGCCGCGCAAACCCCGTCCACTCGCGGCCGTAGTGCGGCAGATCCCCGTCCACCAATTCGGCCTGGAATACGTTCTGATACCAGGCGATACTGGCCTGGAGATCTCGGACGGTAAAAGCGAAGTGGTGCAGCCCGTTGGTGGCCGGTGCGGTCGACTCTGTCATTGCTGGATCCATTCGCAGCTAGGTGAAATCCCACGGATACGATCCACGGCGGTCCGTGTTCGCGTTCTCCGGCCGAGAGTACGGAGAATCGATTGATGGAAAGTGGAAGCTTTGTGGATGCCGGGTCGGCGGAGAAAAGGTAAGTTCCTGAGCGGACGGTAGGTGCGACACGCGTCAACGATCCGTGGAGCGGAAGTAAACGTGCCGTAGACACCCGGCCGGTTGTCTTGGTCGCGCAGCGCCCGCACCGCTCCTGTCCGGTAGGTACGCCATCACACCCGTGAGTACCGGGCCTGCATCGATGATCGGGAGTTGCAGGCGTGGCGGTACCAACTCGTTCCATCCCGTCCGACGACGGCCGGCCGGCTGATGACGCTTCCCTGCGTCTGCAGATCCTCGGTCCGCCGAGGATCTGGCACGACGGTGTCGAGCTGGACCCCGGCCCGCGGCAACAGACCCGCTTGCTCGCTCTTCTTCTCGCGCGTGCGGGCAAGCCGATCAGTGCCCCCGAACTCATCGACCTGATCTGGGACGACGACGTACCGGCCAGCGCCTTGAACGTTCTCCACAAATACGTTGGAGTCCTGCGACGCCTGCTGGAACCCGAACTCCCCGTCCGCGGCATCGGTTCGTACATCCTGCGCCGCGGCAACGGCTACCTGTTCACCGTCGCCCCCGGCATGCTCGACCTGGCAGCCTTCCGCGAGCACGTGGCGAGGGCCGAAGAGGCCCGCGCACAGCGGCGTCACGAAGCCGCCCTCGACCACTACGTGCAAGGGCTGGGGCTCTGGCACGGTCCGGCAGGCGACGGCCTGGCCCACGGGCGCACCATGACATCCGTCTTCGCCGTCCTCGACGCCGAGTTGTACGAGGCGTGTGTGGCGGCGGCCGACCTCGCGGTGTCGTTGCCCCGGCCCGAGCGGGTGCTTCCCGCGTTGCATCTGGCCGCGTCGATGGCTCCCCTGCACGAACCCGTCCAGGCCGGTCTCGTCCGCGCTCTCGCCGCCGCCGGTCGGCAGGCGGAGGCGCTGTCCGTGTTCGGCGCGGTCCGTGCCCGCCTCGTCGAAGACCTCGGTGTCGACCCCGGTCCGACGTTGCTGGAGGCTCACCGGCACGTGCTGACGCGGACCCCGCCACCGGCGACCGCGACGGACACGGACAGCGACGACGGCGGCCCGCGGGCGAGTACGGCCGGCGGTCTGGTCGGCCGGACCAAGGAGCTCGCGGCGCTGCGGCGAACCGTGGAACCGGCGTTCACCGGTGGCACGGCTGTCGGCATCGTCCAGGGCGAGCCGGGCGTGGGCAAGACCCACCTGCTGGAGGAGGCCGCCGCCGAGGCCGGCCGACGCGGGGCACTCGTCGTCCGGGGCCGCTGCCTGAACGGCGACGGGACACCCCCGATGTGGCCGTGGGCGAAGGCGATCGGCGCGGTCGTCGACGGACTGCCGTCCGTCGCCCGGGAGAAGTGGCTCCAGGACGAGCTCGGCCGGCTCGTCGAGCCGCACTGTGACGACCTCGCCGCATCGGCGTCACCCGACAACGGCTTCCGCTTCCGCCTGTTCGAGCGCGTCGTCGCCGTCATGGGCGAGGCCGCGGCCGAGCGGCCGGTGATCCTGGTGATCGACGACCTCCAGTGGGCGGACGGTGCCTCACTGGATTTGTTCGGGCATGTGGCCGCCCGGCTGCCGGGCGGCACCGTGCTCCTCGGCGCGCTGCGCGACCGGGCACCGGTACCCGGCCCACGGCTGTGCCGGACACTCGCCGCGGTCAGCCGGACGTCCGGCCACCGCCGCTTCCGGCTCGGCCCGATCACCCCGGACGCCGTGGCCGAACTGGTTCGCCACGAGACGGGCCGGGCCACCGGCCCCGACGCCGCCCGCACGCTCCACGCACGCACCGCCGGCAACCCGTTCCTCGTACGGGAACTGACCCGGCTGCTCGCCGACGGCGGTGTGCTCACGGACGCCGCCGCGGCCCGGGCCGGGGTGCCGACCACCGTGCGGGATGTCGTACTGGACCGGATGGCCGGCCTCGACAGCGACACCAGGGACTTGGTCCAGGCCGCCGCGCTGATCGGCCCGGACGTCGAACTCGGCCTGCTCGTCCGGGTGGCAGGGGGCGACGTCGAGAGCTGTCTTGAACGCCTGGAGCCGTTGACCGCCCTCGGCATCCTGGAGTCAGGGCCGGACGACCCGTTCTCGTTCCGGTTCGCGCACGACCTGGTCCGTGAGACGGTCTACGCCACCATGCCGCCGTCGCGGGCGAGCCGACTGCACCTGTGCGTCTCGAACGCCCTGGACGACACCGACCCCGAGCGGGAGTCCGCCGCCGGGCGTCCCGCCCACCACCTGGCGGCCACGGGCCCGCCCGCCGACCCGGCACGCATCGAGACGGCGCTGCCCCACGCGGGCCGGTGCGCGGCGGGCAGATCCGCGATCGAGGCCGCCGAGCGCCAACTGCGGTCGGCCGCACGGGAGGTGACGGGGCGGGCCCCACCGGACTGGGACTGACGGCCCGGTCCACAAGGTGTCCACTCGCCGGTTCACCGGTCCCTCACTCGTCATCAAGCGGGGCTCCCTAACTTGGCACACGCCGTGGCCGCTCGGCATGGGACCCCCTATGTGCCTCCCGCTCGCGTTCGGCGTCTCGATGTGCCGGACCACCACAGTGCGGCCTCCCGGGCGTTCTCGCCCTTCATCACGTGAACAACAACAAGGGATAAGTAATGACGCGTTCCTACGCATCTTTCGGCATGGTCGCTGCGCTCAGCGGCGTCCTGCTGCTCTCCGGATGCGGCGGCTCCGGCAGTCCGGCGGCGGTTTCGGCAGCCTCCGTGCCGCCCGCCGCCGCATCCAGCGGCGGCGCGAGCGGGGCGCCTGCCGCGCAGGCCTCACAGTCCGCCCAGCCCTCACAGTCGACGAATCCCTCGGGCGGCTACTGGCCCGCCACCGTCCAGCTCGGCCACAACGACAAGCTCGGTGCGACCGTGGTGGACGGCGAGGGCTTCACGCTCTACCGGTTCGACCCGGACTCCCCCGACCCGTCCAAGGCGACCTGTGTGGGCACCTGCGCGGTGACCTGGCCGCCGGTCCTCGCCAACGACAAGATCGTCTTCCAGGGGCTGGACCGGGACAAGATCTCCACGGTCCAGCGGCCCGACGGCACCAACCAGGTGACCATCGGCGGCTGGCCCGTCTACCGGTTCTCCAAGGACACCGCGGCCGGCGAGACCAGCGGCGAGGGCGTCGGCGGCACCTGGTTCGCCGTAGCGCCCGACGGCCAGAAGGCCAAGGACAGCGACTACTGACGAGCCCGGCCGGGCCCGGGACCCAGGCGTACGCCCGCGTCCCGGGCCCGCACCCCATGGGGGAGACATCCATGACGACGAAGCTGATCACCGTGACCGTGCATGCCGACGACCCGCTGTCGCGTGCCGGCGTCACCAGTTGCCTGCGGGGCCACCCGGACATCGAGGTCCTGGAACGGTCCGTGCGGGCCGTCGGCCGCCGCTCCGTGGCGGTCGTGCTCGCCGACCGGGTCGACGCGGCGGCCACCGCGGCGCTGCGCCGACTGATCCGCGGCGAGTCCCGCCAGGTCGTCCTGGTCGTCGACGGGCTGCGCGAGCGGGAGTTGCTGACCGCGGTCGCCTGTGGAGTGCACACCTTCGTGTGGCGGCACCAGGCCACCGCCGAACGGCTGGAGCAGGCCGTACGGTCCGCCGCGCGCGGCGACAGCGAGGTCCCGCCCGACCTGCTCAACCGGCTGCTCGTCCAGCTCGGGCGGCACGGCTCGGGCAGCTCCGTGGTGACCTCGGTCACCGGGCTCGCCGACCGGGAGGTGGAGGTACTGCGGTTCGTGGCCGAAGGGCTGGAGAACCGGCAGATCGCGGGCAAGCTCGCCTACTCGGAGCGGACCGTGAAGAACATCCTGCACGGCCTGATGACCCGGATGCAGTTGCGCAACCGGGCCCACGCGGTGGCTTTCGCGCTGCGGGAGGGATACCTGTGAGGCCGCTCGGGCGCTCGCGGTACGACGAACCGGAGAACCATCGGTGATCCACGAGATCGACGAGGCCCTGCGGCGGCTGCTGCGCGCCCGGGCGCTGCCCGGAGGCGTGGCGGAGGTCGTCTTCGACGCGCCCACCCGCGACTGGGCGGCCCGCCGCAACGCGCCCACCGTGGACGCGTATCTGTACGACATCCGTGAGGAGGTGGCCCGCCGGGAGCGTGGCGCGATGGCGCTGCGCGACGCGGCCGGAACGGTGACGGAGCGCCGCCAGCCGCCGCGCTGGTTCCGGCTGTCGTACCTGGTCACGGCCTGGACCAAGCGCGTGGAGGACGAACACCGGCTGCTGTCCGCCGTTCTCGCCGGACTGCTGCCGTACGAGGTGCTGCCCGCCGAGCACCTGGAGGGCGGCACCCTGCTCGGCCTGGGCGCGGCGATTCCGCTCACGGTCGGGGTGCCGCCGGCCGAGTCCCGCTCCATCGCCGACATCTGGTCGGCGCTCGGCGGCGAACTCAAGCCCTCGCTGGACGTCGTGGTGATCGCGCCGGTGCCGGTCTCGCCGGACTACAAGGTGGCACCACCGGTCCTGGAACCGGCCGTCGCCCAGGTGCACGACATCGCCGACGGCCGCCTGCCCGGCGGCGGTTCGATCGTACTGGCACGGCGACGGGAGCCGCGGTGAGCGACGCCCTGCTGAAGCGGCTCGGGCTGCTGAGGGAACGGGTGAGCGCCCTGGCCGAGGCCCGGAGCGCCCAGGACACGTCGGCGGACGATCCGCTGCGCGGGCTGTACGTGTCGCCCGAGCGGGTGGAGCACCTGTTGCAGGGCCACGAGCGGGCACCCGTACGGCTCGACGACGCGTACGGGGGAGCCGAAGCGGACGATGCCCTGGGGGAGTTGGCCACCCGGTTCGGGCTCACGTCCCTGGACACGCACATCATCCTCGCCGCCCTGGCACCCGACGTGGACCGGGACTTCGAGCCGTTGTACGGCTACCTCAACGACGACGTCGGACGCCGGCGGGCCAGCGTGGCGCTCGCGCTCGAACTGGCCGGTCTCGCACCGCACGATGGGGCGGCGCGGGCCCGCTTCCATCCCGGGGCACCGCTGTCGGCCTCCGGCCTGCTGATCCTGGAGGACGCCGAACGGCCGTTGCCAGGGCGAGGGTTGAGGGTACCGGAACGGGTGATCGCGCATCTGCTGGGGGACACCTGCCTCGACGGTGAACTACTGGGCGTGGTCGAGATGTTGATGAGGGAGACCGCTGCGGGCCCCTTCGCGTCCCGGCTCGGGGCGCTCCTCGCCGCCCGGCCCGCCATCGTCTACCTCAAGGGGCGCGGGGCGGAGTCCGGGACGGCGGCGGAGGCGCTCGGGGCGGCGGGCCTTCCGGCGCTGCGGTACGACCCGGCCTACGGGGACGAGCACTTGGTGCGCGTCCTGCTGCGGGAGGCGCGGCTGCGCGGGGCGGGTGTCGTGGTCGGGCCGTTGCCGGAGAAGACGGAGAAGGCAGGCGCACTGGTACGGGCACTGGAGTCGTCCGCAGCCGTACCCGTGGTGATGTTCGGCAGCGCGCCCTTCGACCCCCGCTGGTCCGCCGACGGTGACGTGCTCTGCCTCGACGCACCGCCCGGCGCCGTCGACACCGGACCGCTCTGGGCGGCCCAACTGGGCGCAGACGCCGAGGGGTTCGATCTTCCCGCAGCCGTGGCGCCGTACCGTCTCGCCCCTGAACAGATCCGCCGCGCGGCCCGGTCCGCGCGGACGCTCGCCGTACTGGAGGGCGGGCCGCTGACCGCCGCCCATGTTCAGCGGGGCGCCCGGCAGCAGTCGGCACCCGCGCTGGACCGGCACGCGCGGCGGGTGACACCCGCGGTCGGCTGGGCGGACCTGGTGCTGCCGGCCGAACCGCGTGAACGACTGGAGGAGTTGGTCATCCGTGCCCGGCAGCGCGAGCGCGTGCTGGGCCAGTGGGGGCTGCGGGCCGGTGGCGGACGCGGTCATGGAGTGGTCGCCCTGTTCGCCGGCGAGTCCGGGACCGGGAAGACACTCGCGGCCGAGGTCCTCGCCGGGGAACTGGGCGTGGACCTGTACGTGGTGGAGTTGTCCGCCGTCGTCGACAAGTACGTCGGCGAGACCGAGAAGAACCTCGAACGGATCTTCGCCGACGCGGACCGCACCGACGCCGTGCTCCTCTTCGACGAGGCCGACGCGGTGTTCGGCAAGCGCTCCGAGGTGAAGGAGGCGAGCGACCGCTACGCCAACCTGGAGAGCGCCTACCTGTTGCAGCGCCTGGAGTCCTTCGACGGAATCGCGGTCCTCACCACCAACCTCCGCGCCAACATCGACGACGCCTTCACCCGTCGTCTCGACCTGGTGGTCGACTTCCCCTTCCCCGATGCCGACCAGCGCCTCGCCCTGTGGTGGCAGAGCCTTGCCCGGGTGCCCTGCGCCGACGGTATCGACCCCGGCCCGTGCGCGAGGGACTTCGCGCTGGCCGGCGGCTCGATCCGGGGCGCGGTGATCACCGCCGCGTACGCCGCGGCCGGCCGGGGCTCTCGCGTCACGACCGACGACCTGCTGACCGGCGCGGTCCGGGAGTACCGGAAGGCCGGACGGCTGGTCGTCGGTCGCGACAACTCGTAGAGTCCGCGATCCGGTTCGGGCTCAGGAAGGTCCTACGCGGTGGAGGCGAACTTGGCGGCGATGAGCTTCTTGCCGCGTTCCGGGTCACCGTTCATCTCGTCCCAGTTCAGACCGAGAGCGACGAGGGTCTGACGTGCCTCCCCGGCGCGTTCGGCCTGCGTCTCGTCACGCGCCATCTCATAGAGCGCGGCGGCGTACTGGTTCCGCTCGTTGGGGCCGGACTTCTTCCAGAAGGCCAGCGTGTCGCGGAGCCGTGCACCGAGGGTGGGGGCAGGGCCCTGAGTGCCGCCTTGGGCCGCGCTCTGCTCCCAGCGGTGCTGGAAGAACCTCCATGTCTTCCAGCCGGCGACGCCGAGGGCCACCGTGGCGGCGGCGCCCGCGAGGGCCCAGCCGACGGGGGTCGCGACCAGCACACCGGCTCCGGCGGCGACACCGGCGGCGAGGGCGGCCCCGGCGACCAGCGCGGCCACGGAACCGCCGACACCCAGCAGAGCGGCGACGGCGCCGATGGCCTTCACGGTCACACCGCGGCTGTTCTTCCCGGCGGCGTATTCCTGTATCTGACGCAGGGACACGTCAGCGGGTGCGCCCTCGTTGTAGCGCTGGACCTTCTCCGTCTGCGTCCTCAGGGCGCTTTCCATCTTCTCCGAGACGTCCTGCCGCTCCTGCTGCCGGATCTTCGCGGCTTGCAACTCTGCCTCGCTCCGCAGCAGTTCTTCCTCGATCTCCTTGATCCTGGGTTCCAACTGCAGCATCTGCATGAGCCGGGAGTGGTCGACGTCCTCCCCGTTCAACCTGCCCTGTGCCTGCTTGCGCAGTTCACTCTGGAAGTCGCGATTCCATTGCTCTACATCGGCCCGGCCGTCCTGCACGGCCCGCTCCAGCTCCGCCACCTCCTGGTTCGCGGCTTCCAGAGCCTGCCTGGGCGCGTTCTCGTCGGCCATGAGCGTCCTCAACGCGTTCAGCCGCTTCCGGGCCTTGTCCGCCTTCCTGATGAAGCGGACGCTCTGGACCAGGCCGGCGAGCAACCCGGCTCCGGAAGAGGCGGCGCCCACACCACCCGTGGCCTCCTGGGCCACCCCCTTGAGGTTCATCACGGCAGCCGCCAGACCGGTGGAGGTACTGACGAAGCCCAACCCCTGCTCGGCCGTACCCGCCCCGCCGGCCTTCAGCTCGCGGTCGTGCACGTGGTACGCGGCGGTACCCGGGGTGGCGTTGCGCACGCCCTTGCGCGCCCGGGCGAAGTTGGTGGCCTGGGCCAGCACCCCCGCGGACGAAGTGACCACACCGAACGCGGAACCGACGACGCCGCCGTACTGCGCGGCACTCGTGGCGGCATTCGGATCCTTGTAGCCGTCGGCGACCGACGCCCCGGTGAACTGGTTGTTCGCGTCTCCCGCGGGCGCGAGATCCGCGACCTTCTCGGCCACCTCGCCGAGCGACACCCGCTGGACGGCTGCCGCTTCACCCCCGCCGGTTCGCCCCGCACCCTGCCGTCGCGGTACGGCGTCCTCGGGAACGGGACCGGCCATGGCACGGGTCGCGCCCGCCTCCGCGGCCCGTTCGAACCGGTCGGACGGGTCGGACACCCGCAGCCCGGTGCCGTCGTCCGTGCCCGCGACGGGGCCGGAGCGCTGCTGGATCACATGGGTCAGCTCATGGGCGAGGGTGTGCCGGTCGGTGCCGCCCGCGCCGAGGACGACATGGCTGCCGGAGGTGTAGGCGCGGGCACCGATCTCCGCCGCGGAACGCCGGGCGGTGGGGCCGGTGTGCAGCCGTACATCGGAGAAGTCGGCGCCGAGGCGGGCCTCCATCTCGGTGCGGACCGGGTCGTCCAGGGGGCGGCCGGGAGCACGGAGCACTTCGGGGACGGAGGAACGCTGGACGGGGGAGGCGTGACCGCACCCGGCCCCGTGCACATGCCGGGCCTCCTCGACCGCGCGAAGGACGGCCGCGTTCCCGGCGGCCCGTTGCAGCTCCGCCACGTGCGCGGGGGAGAGCACACCCGGTGAACCGCCTTGTTCCGTACGGGAATCGGGAACCCGGGACGGCGGCCGGGACTCGGCCTTCTCGGGCCGGTGGGGCTGGACGCGGGGGCGCACGGCGACCCGCCTTTCTGTCGGGCGGCGGTTCTCAGGAGTCCCCGAGCCGCCACTGCTGGAGGGAGGCGAAGCGGTCGTCGCAGGCCAGGGCCTGGACCTGGGTGTTGTCGCCGGTGTTGGTCAGGCACTCGCCGGTCTGCGCGTTGACGATCGTCACCACGCCGTCCGACACCGGCTGCAGACGCCAGCGCTGGAGCGCGGGCACCTGGCCCTGGCGTACGGCAGCGTCGCCGCCCTGGACGGTGCGGATCTGTACCTGCGCCCGACCGTCGGCCTTGTCGAGCACACTGTCCGGCGAGTTGCCGGGGGTGAGGGCCACCGTGCCGTCGGCGAACGGGAGTTGGGCCCAGAACTGGTTCAATCCCTGCTGCTTGTCCGTCCAGTCGGAGACCACGACCGGGGTGCCGTCGCCGGTGCCGCCGTCCTTGACGGTGAGGTCCTTGCCGTTCTGGACACTGCGGATGGTGACCACCTTGTTGCCGGCCTGGTCCGTGGCCTGCTGCCCGCCGCTCTGGTCCTGGCCGCCGCCCTGCTGTCCGCTGCTCTGCCCGTCCTGCTGCCGTTCCCCGGACTGCGAGGCGGACTGCGAGGCGGACGGCGAGGGCGAGGCAGCGGCGGCCGACGGGCTGGGCGCGGGTGGTGGCGCCTGGGTGGTGGGCGCGGCCGGCAGCGCGGCGGCCGCGGCGGTGGCCGGTGCGGCGGCCGACTGCTGCCGGACCACCGCGTTCGAGACGAGGGACGGCCGCGGAATGAACCAGAGCGCGGCGAACACCCCTGCCGCGGCCAGCAGCAGCCCTAGCAGCACGAGCAGCCACTTCGGGAACAGCGCCACCCGTATGAAGGTGCCGCGCAGTTGGGCGGGCGGGATCGCCCCGGAAGCGCCCGGGAACGCGGGGGGCCCGGCGGGGGCGTCCCCCTCCGCCGTGGGTGTCACGGTCAGCGCGAACGGATACCGCTCCGGCCGGCCGAACAGCTTCACCCCGCTCGGCCTGATACGGACCCGGGCCAGCCGGGTCCGCCCCTGCGCGACCCGCACCAACTCGGGGACGGGACGGAACGTCAGCACGTCCTCGTCGTCCTTCCCTGAAATGCCGGTCGACAGCGCCGAGTTGCCGAGGTTGTCGACGGCCACCCGGGGCCGCCCGGACAGCCGCCCGCGCACGGTGACGGGCAGCAGCTCGGCCCGCATCTCACCGAACGGCGAGACGGTGAGGACGCCTTCGGCCACGTTCGACAGCTCCGGGTTCTCGCGCGGGTGCACGAGGACCCCGAACCGGACCGTGCCGGCCGTCGTGCCCGCCGACCGCGGCGGGGTGAACACCACCTCCGCCGAGCCCTCGTCGCCGGGGTAGAGCCGCAGGGTGTCGGGGGCGACCCGGGTCCACTCGGCGGGGTCGCCGACGACGGAGAGCCGGTACTCCTCGACGGTGTCGCCGTCGTTGCGCAGCCGCAGGGTCGCGACCGCGCTCGATCCGGGGTCGACTGTGGCTGAGGCGGGTTCAAGCAAGGCGAAGGTGGTCACGCGGCCACCGTAGAAAGCGGCTTGTGCGCACGTCAGAAGCGGCCGGGCAGGGTTGGGTGGCCGTGTGACAGGCCGTACGGCCACCGGTCGGCCCGCCGGTCGCGGCCCGCGGGCGTCCTACGGGCCCGGTCCGGTCCGGTGTCCCCCGCGGCACTGGCCGTACGGCCATCGCGGTCGGCCCCAAGAGCCTGTCGGGTGGCCGTTTCCCGCCGGGCCCGCCCACGCCAGCCTGGACCTACGCAATCACGCACTGTCATGCAAGGAGAAGCCGCCATGCCCACCTATCTCTCCCCCGGCGTCTACGTCGAGGAGGTGGCCAGTGGATCCCGCCCCATCGAAGGCGCGGGCACCTCGGTGGCCGCCTTCGTGGGCCTGGCTCCGACCGGACCGCTGAACGAGCCGATGCTGGTGACCAACTGGTCCCAGTACACCGCGGCCTTCGGCGACTTCACCGAGGGCCTCCTGCTGGCCCACGCGGTCTACGGATACTTCAACAACGGCGGTACGGCCGCGTACGTCGTGCGGGTCGGCGGCGCGGGCCCGTCCGGGGCCGGCTCCGGCAGGCGCCGGGCGATCGAGGCGTCGGCCCGGGAGGCCGTCCTCGGCACCTTCCAGGTCTCGGCACTGGACGGAGCGAGCCTCGGGAACGCACCCGTGGTCGAGGTCTCCGACACCTCCGGCGAGGGACCCGACGACCGGTTCACGCTCACCGTCAAGGACGGCGACAAGGTGCTGGAGACCTTCGACGTCTCGGCGAAGAAGAGCAACCGCAACTACGTCGTCACCCAGGTCAAGCAGCGCTCCAAGCTGATCGCCGTCGAAGAGGCGGCGTCCGCAGGTCAGTTGGCGCGGCCCGCGAACGGGTCGGTACGACTGGCCGCCGTGGCCGCGCCCGTACCGGCCACGGCACCGGAAGCCCTCACCAGCGGCCAGTTCCTCGGCGACCCCGCCGACCGGACCGGTTTCGGCGGTCTCGAGGCGCTGGACGCGATCACCATGGTCGCCGTCCCCGACCTGATGGCCGCCTACGAGCGCGGAGCCATCGACCTGGACGCCGTCAAGGCGGTCCAGCTGGGGATGATCGCGCACTGCGAGCTGATGGGCGACCGGATGGCGATCCTGGACCCGCCCCCGGGTATGAACGCCCAGCAGATCCGCGACTGGCGCCAGGACACGGCCGGCTACGACTCCGCGCACGCCGCTCTCTACTACCCCTGGATCAAGGTCTTCGACCCGTCGGGCGGCCGGCAGCGCCTGGTCCCGCCGAGCGGCCACATGGCGGGCATCTGGTCCCGCAACGACTCCGAACGCGGGGTGCACAAGGCGCCCGCGAACGAGGTCGTACGCGGCGCGGTGGACCTGGAGCTGCAGATCACCCGCGGCGAGCAGGACCTGCTCAACCCGATCGGCGTCAACTGCATCCGAGCCTTCCCGGGCCGCGGCATCCGCGTGTGGGGCGCCCGTACGGTCGCCTCCGACCCGGCCTGGCGCTACCTGAACGTACGCCGCTACTTCAACTACCTGGAGGAGTCGATCCTCACGGGCACCCAGTGGGTGGTCTTCGAGCCCAACGACGAGGCGCTGTGGGCCCGTATCCGCCGCAACGTGTCGGCCTTCCTCGTGAACGAGTGGCGGGCCGGGGCACTGTTCGGCTCCCGACCCGAAGAGGCGTTCTACGTCAAGTGCGACGCGGAGACGAACCCGCCGGAGGCGGTGGACGCCGGGCGGGTGGTGTGCGAGGTCGGCATCGCGCCGGTCAAGCCCGCCGAGTTCGTGGTGTTCCGGCTTGCCCAGTTCTCGGACGGCACGGGCGAATCGTCCGAGTGACCCCGGGGACCGCCTTCCCCTGACCGGTTTTCCCGATTCCCCGACTTCGGAAAGAGAAGCGAACACGCATGTCCCTTCAGCCCGGTGACGCCCTCACCTCACACAATTTCGGCCTGCAGATCGACGGCGTCATGGTCGAGTACCTCCAGGAGGTCAGCGGCCTCTCCGTCGAGCAGGACGTCATCGAGTACCAGCAGGTCTCGGCGGACGGCAAGCCCGTCACGAAGAAGATGCCCGGCGTCAAGAAGGCCGGCGAGTGCACGGTCACCCGAGGGATGACCGAGTCGGCGGCGTTCACGTCGTGGATCAACGACTCCATCGCGGGCAACATGGGCGCCGCGCGCAAGAACGCGACGATCATGATGATGGACTACCAGAACAGCCCGGTGAAGCGTTACAACATGCGCAACGCCTGGTGCAGCAAGGTGGAGACCAGCGGGGTCAAGGCCGGGGACACCTCCGCGCTGACCGAGCAGGTGACCATCGTCTTCGAAGAGCTGGTCATCGAGTGATCAGGCGTACAGTCGCGCGGGCGGGGGGCGTGGCCACGGCGGAGCCACCCGCTGCCGACCCGCCGCTTCCCCAGCCGCCCGCGCCTCCCACCTCCACCGCGGCGGAGCTGCGGACGGAGTTCTCCTTCGAACTGCCCCGCGGCTATGTCGACGAGTCGGGGACGGTCCACCGGTCCGGCACGATGCGGCTGTCCACCGCCCGGGACGAACTCGTCCCCCTGCGGGACATGCGCGTGCAGGAGAACCCCGCCTACCTGTCGGTGGTCCTGCTGGGCCGCGTCATCACCCGCCTCGGCACGCTTCCCTCGGTGCACGACGGGGTGGTGGAGAACATGTTCGCCTCCGACCTCGCGTTCCTCCAGGACTTCTACCGGCAGATCAACGCGGAGGGCCACACCCGTGCGGCGGTGTCCTGCCCGCACTGCTCGGAGCCGTTCGAAGTGGAACTGGCCGGGAGCCGCCTGGGGGAATCGTGACGTACGCGGCCGACCGCCTGCACGAGGAGGTCGCGTACCTCGGCTTCCATCTCGGTTGGGGGCTGGGGGAGTTGCTGAATCTGGAACACGCGGACCGCAGGGGATACGTCGAGCGGACCGCGGCACTGCTGAACCACGAGGAGAGGTGAACCGACATGGCGGGATTCCTGGCCGGGGTCCGGGGGTGGATGCGGGGCACCGCGCCGGATCCCGACGCGAACGTGCCGAGCACGTCATCGGGTGAGCCCGGTCCGTCCCGTTCCCCCGGCGCGGAATGGCGGTCGACGGCTCCGGTCCAGCGGGTGCTGAGGGCGCTGTCGCCCGTGATGACGCCGGACTTCGCCGGCGAACTGGCCACACACGGGAATCCGGCGTTCACCGGAGGCATCGTGGCAGCCGGCGGCGGAATACGGGTCCTGGATGACGCAGGGCGCGGAGCCGACACCGGCGGCGGCTCGGCCCACGGGCGGGGTACCGGGGATCGAGCCGCGGTGGCGATGCCGACGGTGGTTCGGCGTGCGCCCGCGCCGATGAGGACGGGCGGATCGGGTGGGATGCGGCGCACGGTCGGAGGAGGACCTGTTGGCGGTTCCGCTCCTGCGACACCGGGCGGATCGTTCGTTCCGTACAACGATCCCTTCAATGATCCGCTCAACGAGACGGGTGGTCTCCCGGCTCCTCTCTCCGGGCGCTCCGAGCGGTCCGGCACCTCGGGTTCGCCCGGTGCCCCCGGCGGGGAATCCGGCTCCCGGGGGCCATCGGCCCAGCGTGCAGTGCGAACCACCTTCTCGCGGTCCGCGCGACCGCGGTTGCTCTCGGCGCCGTCGATCACCCCGCTCCGGCGATTGGCGACCACGGGCGGGGGCCGAGCGGACTCCCGCCGGGACGGTGTGGCATCAGCCTCGACCCCATCCCCTGAAGCTGCGACGGCACCACACGCCGTCGGCACAAGTGCCCTGGAGCGGGGAGCCGTTGAGGGAGTTGTGGGAGAAGGGCGCTCGGTAACGGTTCAGCGGGCGGTGCGGCCGGGGTCCATGGAGGCTCCGACCGGACCAGGCGGCAGAACCGGGATCCGCTCGGCCGCCACCCGGGAGTCCGGCATCACCACAGAACGCCCTGCGCCGGGCGGGCCTGCGGCTTCGGGGCTTGCGGCTTCGGGACCTACGACTTCGGTACGTGCCGCTGACGGATCGTCGGCTCCGGGGTCCGCCAACGGGGTGCTCAGCGCGACCGGGACCGCTCGACCCCGAGCCGGACTCGGCGCACCGCTGACCTCGGCAGCAGCGGAATCCGGCGCCGTCCCCGTACTGCCTGACCCTGCCACGACGGCCCAGGACCAGGGCCACGGCCAGTCGGGAGACGCTCCTCCCATATCCCGCCGTACCGGGCTCGGCGCACCCCTGCGGCCGACACCGTCACCCGCCCCCGCGGTCACCGTGTCGCGGTCAGCCGCGCCAAGTACGGCTCGTACGACTGCTGTTCCAGCCCCGGTCCGCGAAGCGGCGGACTCCGGCGACGGTCCGATTTCCCCGGGTGGGAGTGGCATCCCCGTTCCCACCTTCGATGCGGATCGGGTGAGCAGGTCCGCATCCCCCGAACTCGGCGCGGCGGGCCCACCCCCTGGTCCGCCGCGTCGTCCCACCGTCCGGCCGCCCATGCTGCCCGGCACCGCGGAGCCGGGGGCGCCGAAGGAAGCGTCACGGACCTCCGCTCTCACGGCACAACTCTCTGTCGAGCCCGAGTCCGCGCGTTCCGCGCGACGACCGGGCGTCGGCCGTGCGCCCGCGTCAGTTCCGCGACGATCCGACGCCACGGCGGCTGGGCCGCCGGCGCATGACGGTGGTCGCGGTACCTCTCAGCCCGGCTTCGCCGCCGCTACCGAGATCAAGGCCTCTGCGTCCAGGCCTACGACGCCCGTCACATCCACGGCGCCGGCTGGGCCTGTCACGGCTGCGGCACCGGCCGGGGCCGTCACGCCTGCGGCGTCTGCCGGGTCTGTCACGGCTATGGCGCCCGCCGGGCTTGCCACATCTACGGCGCTCACTGGGCCTGTTACGCCCACGGCGTCCGCCGGGCCCGCCACATCCACAGTGCCTGCCGGGCCTGTCACACCTACAGCGCCCATCGTGCCCGCCGGCCCCGCCGGCCCCGCCGGGCCCCACGGCCCCGCCGGCGCGGCCAGGTTCTCCGACGCCGCCCGCCCCGTAGCACCCGCCCATGCCGCCACGCCGACTGTGGCCCGCGCACTCGCCGGGCCGACCGGCCGACCCGATGTCATGAGTCCCAACGCGCCCGCGTCTCCCACCCGTTCCGGGACATCCGCTCGCACTGCTTCTGCCCCGCCCACGACACCCATCGCGCCCGCGCCGTCCACCGCCCCGACCGGGTCGACCGCGACGGAACCAGCTGCCGTGCCCGCCGACATGCCCACTCCCCGAGCGGCGGCCGGTACCACCGTGCCGAGCGTGACACTGTCCTCGCCCGGCCCGCGCTCCCCACGAACCATCCGCCCCTTGGCGGCCACCCGGATGACGACGATCCTGTCCCCGGCGGTGCAACGCTCACCGGAAAGCACGTCGCATACTCAGACTCCCGCGCCCGCACGGCTGTTCGCGGTTCCGGCGGCGCGCAATGGTTCCGCACGCTCCTCGGAGGAGCCCGAAAACGCCGGCATCGAACCCGTCGGCGCTTACCGCGCGACGGAGCCTGCCGCATCGGCCGCGTCATCGGTCACCTCCCGCGCCACCCCCGTAGTCGGTGCCGCGGCGAAATCGGTCGGCGGGTATCGGCCTGCAGCGCTGTCCGTCCAGCGGCGGCCGACGACCGGGCCGTCCGCGAACCAGGCAGCCCAGGAGGGCGGGACAGCCCGGGCCGCAGTTCCCCTTCCCCGGACCACCGCCGGCGGCCCGGAGGCAGCGACCCCGCAGGCGACGCGCACCATGCCCGCCGTCCAGCGGCGCCCGTTGTCCGACAGTGAGCCGTCTCCATCCTCCCCAGGGCTTCTCACCGCAGCGCCGGAGCCGAACGAGAAGGCGTACGGCTTCGGCGGCACACCGTTGAGGAAAGTCGACTGGGCAACCTCAGTGGCTCCCTTCAGCCCTGCCGGAGCTCCTTCCGGCCCGGCACCGGCCACCGGCGCGACGGCATCGCCGTACGCACTCAGGTCACGGCCAGGCCGCCCGCTGCTCCAGCGGACGCAACGCCTGACGTCCGCCTCACGAAGTACCGTCCGGGCCGCCGCGCCGCCCGTGGTACCCCTCGCGCGCCGGGCGCACCGGTCGGTGATTCCGGCACCGGCCGCCCCGGCCTCCCGCGCCGCAACCACCCGATCCGCCCCGACCGCCGACCATCGTGCCCTCGGCACCCCGGCTTTCCCGCCTGCGACCGGCCCATCCACACCGGGGATCACCCAGCCCAGGTTCGTGAACGCACCCCCGGTCCAGCGGGCCCACGACACTCGCGCCGCCACGCCTGCGGTCGGCCCGTCCGCACCGGGGATCATCCAGCCCGGGCGGACGAACGCACCTGCGAACCATCGCGCCCGGACACCGCCTCCACACCCACCGACGCCGGCACCTCCCGTGCAACGCCAGCCCCCCGCACCCCCCGCGCCACACGCCCCCCGGGCTTCCGCGTCGGTCGCCCCCGCCCTCGACGGCCTGTCTCCCGAAGCCCTCGACTGTCTCGCGCACTCCCTCCTAGGACCCCTCTCGCGCCTCCTGCGCTCCGAACTCCGCGGCGACCGCGAGCGCCTGGGCCTTCTCCGCGATGCTCTCTGACCGCCCCCGCCCCCGCCATCGACCAATCGCAACGACTCCCGAGGACCCGACCCATGCCAACCGCCCTGGACCCCGCCTCCACCGTCTTCTTCCGGCTCTCCATCGACGGTCTGGACCTCGGTCTCTTCAACAGCTGTGAGGGGCTCGCCTCCGAGGTGCAGGTGGAGCAGCGGGAAGAAGGGGGCAACAACGGGTTCGTCTGGCAGTTGCCGACGCGGGTGACGTACTCCACCATCCGGCTCACCCGGCCGCTGACCCCGGACACGGGGAAGGCCGCCGCGTGGATCTCGTCCATCGCGACCGGGATCACCCGGCCGACCGGGCAGATCGCGGCGTTGCGCGCGGACGGATCGGTTGTCGCGCAGTGGGGACTCATCGAGGTGCTGCCCGTGCGGTGGCAGGGGCCGAGCATGGACCCGGCCAACCCCGGCGTCGCCACCGAGACGCTTGAGATCGCCCACCACGGCTTCACCGATGCCAGGGGGACCTGATGGCCCCCGCGAGTGCCAACAGCAGCCTCGTACGGGCGCGGCTGGCCATCCATCATCCGCCGAGCGGGGCGAGCCGCACCATGGGCGGGCGGATCGGCGAGGTCGAATTCCAGTTCAACCCCAGCCAGTTGGAGCTGTCTCGCTCTGCCTCCTGGTACGCGCAGCGGGCCGTCGGCTTCGACCGCGGGGCGCAGCAGGAGTTCTCCGGGGCCGACCCGGCCTCGCTGTCCGTCGAGGTCTTCCTCGACGCCTCGGCCAGCCCCGCCAGCCCCCAAGTCCGCAAGAAAGTTGAGCAGTTGCTGTCCTGCTGTGAGGTGGATCCGCAGAGCCTGCCGACCAACCGGCCGTCCCCGCCGTGGGTCCGCTTCTCGTGGGGCGGCTTCAGCACCGTCCAGTTCACCGCGTACGTGGAGAGCGTCAGTGCCGCCTACTCGCTGTTCAGCCCCACCGGGGAGCCGCTGCGGGCCACGTGCCGACTGTCGCTCAAGGAGATTCCGACACCGGTCAAGGGCCAGAACCCCACGTCCGGTGCGCTGAGCGCGCGGCGTGTTCACCAGGTGGTCGTGGGCGACACGCTGCCCGGCCTGGCCTGGCGGGAGTACGGCAACGCCACCCGCTGGCGTGTCATCGCCGAGGCGAACGACATAGACGACCCCATGCGGCTGCGGCCCGGCAGTGAACTCCTGCTGCCGTCGGCCGACGACGTACGACGAGGCGGAACACCATGACGACGAAGTCCTACACGACCGTCCTGAAAGTGCGGGTCCAAGGGTCCCCGCTGCCCGACCCGGTGGCCGGACGGCTCGTCTCCGCCTGGATCGACGCGAGCGTGAACGTGCCGGCCGCCTTCCGGCTCGTGTTCAGCGACCCGGCCCGCGATCTGCTGAGTACCTTCCCGGCACTCGTCGTCGGTGCGAAGGCGGAGCTGATCCCGTACACGGACGGCACCCAGGGCCGTCCGCTGCTCACCGGCGAGGTCACCGCGCTGGAGGCCGATGCCGACGGGACGGGCAAGTCGCTGATCGTCCGCGGCTACGACCCCGGCCACCGACTGCTGCGCAACCGCCGGGTCGCCGGGTACCCGAACATGACGGCCGCCGACATCGTGCGCCGGCTCGCCACCGAGAACGGGCTCAGGGCCGGGACGATCGACCCGACTCCGACCGTCTACGAGCTGGCCACCCAGCCCAACCTCACCGACTGGGACTTCCTGGCCCGCCTGGCCCGCGAGAACGACGTCCGTCTGTACTTCGACGAGGAGGGCCGCCTCCAGTTCACCGCCCTGCGCACGGCCTCCGGCGCTCCCGCCGACACCACCCCGGCCGCACAGAGCCCCTACGTCCTGGAGTTCGGTGTCAACGCCGGCGACAGCAGGGTCTCCGTCACCGCCGCGGGACAGGTGCCCTCGGTCTCGGTGCGCGGCTGGGACGTACAGACCAAGCGGCCGCTGACCGCCGACGCGCGCGCCACCGCGAGCACGGAGATCCTGACCGGTACGACACCCGCCGAGGTCGCCGCCCCGTTCGGCGCCGCCTCGCTGACCGCCACGGCGGTCCCGCACACCACCCAGGCCCAGGTACGGCACGCCGCCGAGGCGCTGGCCGACGATGTGGCGGGCTCCTTCGCCGAGCTGGAGATCGCCGTCGACGGCAATCCCGAACTGCGGCCCGGTGTACCGGTGGCGCTGGGCGGCGCGGGCTCGCCGTTCGAGGGCAAGTACACGGTCACAGGCGTACGGCATGTCTTCGCATCCCGGCAGCGGTACACGACGTGGGTGCAGGTCAGCGGACGTCAGTTCCGCTCGCTGTACGGGCTGGCGGCCGGTCCCCGGGAAGCGCCCGCGTTGCCCGGTGTCGTCGTCGCCGTCGTCAGCAACATCAAGGACCCCCTGAGGATGGGCCGGGTCAAGCTGCGCTTCCCCTGGCTGTCCGACACCTACGAGAGTGACTGGTGCCGGGTGGCTCAGTTCGGTGGCGTGCGCGGGGGCGGGCTGATCCTTCCCGAGGTCAACGACGAGGTGCTCGCCGCCTTCGACCGGGGCTCGCTGGAGCACCCGTACGTCCTGGCCGGTCTCTACAACGGTGTCGACAAGCTGCCCCGCATCAAGGAGGGCAGCCCGCCTGTGGACGCCACCAGCGGCACGGTCAACTGGCGGAGCCTGGCCTCGCGCAGCGGCCAGGCCGTGGAACTGCTCGACGACGGGCGCAGGGCGCGGGGTGTACGGCTGCGGACCGGCGACGGGGCGCTCACCGTGCACCTCGACCAGAACCGTACGACCGTGACCATCCGCAGCGACGGCAGCGTCACCATCCAGGGGGTACGCGGCGTCGACGTGAAGGCGGGCGGTGACCTGAACCTCACGGCGGGGCGGGCCGTGAACATCACGGCCGGGGCCGCGCTGAACCTCAAGGCCGGTGGCAAGGTCGAACTCGCCGCGGGTGGTGCGGTGAGCCTCGACGCGGTCGGCACCGCCAGCATCAAGGCGGTCGGGCCGGTGGCACTGACCTCGGCCGCCAACGCCTCCGTCACCGCGGCGACCGTGACGCTGAGCGGTCTCACCCTGGCCAACGGGGTGCCGTTCTGATGGGCGAGCAGTTCGTCGGCGCGGGCTGGGCGTTCCCGCTGCACACCGACGCCTCCGGCGGGATCGCCCTGGTCCGCCGCGAGCGCGAGATCGAGGAATCCATCCGGCTGGTACTCGCCACCGCGCCGGGCGAACGGCCGATGCGCCCCGAATTCGGCTGTGCCGTACACGACTTGGTGTTCGCGCCGGTCAACGAGGCGACCGCCGGCCGTATCGGCTACGAGGTGCGGACCAGCCTGGAGCGCTGGGAACCCCGGATCGAGGTGGCCGAGGTGGCCGTCACCGCGTCCCCGGACGACCCGGCGGTGCTGCTGATCGACGTCCGCTACGCGATCCGCGGCACCAGCAACCCGCGCAGCCTGGTCTTCCCCTTCTACGTGATCCCGTCCAGCGAAGGCGATGTGTGACCCCCATGGCCCTGCCCGCCCCCAATCTCGACGACCGGCACTTCCAGCAGTTCGTCGACGACGCGAAGCGCTACATCCAGCGACGCGCCCCGGAGTGGACCGACCACAACGTCTCCGACCCCGGCATCACCCTCGTCGAGGCCGTCGCCTACATGACCGACCAGCTCGTCTACCGGCTCAACCGGGTCCCGGACAAGAACTACCTGTCCTTCCTGGACCTGTTGGGGGTGACGCTCTTCCCGCCGTCGGCGGCCCGCGCGGACGTCACCTTCTGGCTGTCGGCCGCACAGCCGGAGCCCGTACTGCTGCCCGCCGGGACCGAGGTGTCCACCCAGCGCACCGAGACGCAGGAAGCGGTCGTCTTCACCACCGAACGCGACCTGACCGTGCCGCCGTGCTCGCTCCAGCGCGTACTGCGCCAGGAGAACAAGGGCAGCCCCCAGGACCGTACGAGCGCCGTCCTCGGAGCCACCGACGTGCCCGCCTTCGCCGCGAAACCGCAGCCCGGGGACGTCCTTCTCTTCGGCCTGTCCGCGGCGGTCCCCGACTGCGCCGTGGTGCTGGCCCTGGACAGCCGCGTCGACGGCGTCGGAGTGGACCCCCGCCAGCCGCCGCTCGCCTGGGAGGCGCGGACGGCGTCGGGTTGGGAGGCGTGCGAGGTGGACGAGGACACCACAGGCGGCCTCAACCGGGCCGGTGAGGTGATCCTGCACGTGCCGGGCGGGCACACGCTCTCCCAACTCGGTCAGCACGAGGCGGGCTGGCTGCGCTGCCGGGTCCTGAAGCCCGCCGACGACCAGCCCTTCTACTCCGCCACCCCCACCGTCCGGTCCGCCGCCGCCTACACGATCGGCGGCACCGTCCGCGCCGTGCACGCGGTCGAGATCCGCGACGAGCGGCTCGGGGAGTCCTCCGGCGCGTCCGGGCAGCGGATGCGGCTCGGGCAGGCGCCGATCGTCGCGGACGATCCGCCGCTGGAGGTCGAGGTGGCGGAGGGCGGCGACGGCTGGCAGGCCTGGCGGATCGTCACCGACTTCGCGGCCTCGGGACCGTCCGACCGGCATCTGACGGTCGACGCGACGACGGGAGAGATCGCCTTCGGACCGTCCGTACGGCAACCGGACGGCAGCTTGCGGCAGTACGGAGCGGTGCCCGCCAAGGGCGCGGTGGTCCGGGCGGCGCGCTACCGGGCCGGGGGCGGTCGCGGCGGCAATGTCTCGCGCCGCGGCTTGCAGGTGCTGCGCAGCTCCATCCCGTACATCGCCCGGGTCGAGAACCGGGAGGCCGCCCGCGGCGGGGTCGACGGGGAGACCGTCGAGGAGGCCAAGGTCCGGGCGCCGATCGCGCTGCGGGCGCAGGAGCGGGCGGTGACCGCCCGGGACTACGAGGAACTGGCCCGGCAGGCCGCGCCCGAGACCGCGCGGATCGTGTGTCTGGGGGCCGAGTCGGACCGGGACGGGGAGGGAGCCGTTCGCGTCCTCGTCGTACCTCGGGCTGTGCCCGACCCCGGCGGCCGGCTCCGGTTCGAGCAACTCGTCCCCGAGGACGAGCTGTTGGCGCGGGTGACACGCCATCTGGACGAACGCCGTCCGCTGGGGACCCGGCTGGCCGTCGGCCCGCCCTACTACCAGGGAGTCTCGGTCACGGCGACCCTGCACGCCTACCGGAGCGTCTCCGCACAGGAGGTGCGGGCCGCCGCGCTCGACTCCCTGTACGCCTACCTGGATCCGCTGAGCGGCGGAGCGGACGGCGGGGGATGGCCGTTCGGCCGGCCGCTCCGGTCGGGAGAGATCTTCGCCGCGCTCCAGCGCGTGCCGGGCGTGGAGCTGGTGGACGAGGTGGAGCTGTACTCCGCCGACCCGCTGACGGGTCGCCGCGGCGAGCCGACCGACCGCATCGAACTGACCGCGTCCGCCCTGCTGTTTCCGTACGACCACCGTGTCCGAGTCATAGGGGAGCGATGAACACTCCTGTCGTCTCCCCCCGCCCGTTGCGGGACCAACTGCCGGGTGTGTACGCGGAGGACGGCTTCGCCGGGGCGTTCGCCGACGGGCTGGACACGATGCAGGCCCCGGTGCTGAACATGCTGGACTGCCTGGACGCGTACTTCCGCCCCGGGCTGGCGCCCGTCCACTTCCTGGACTGGATCGGGAGCTGGATCGGAGCCGAACTGGACGGCCTGGCATCGGAGTCCGCGCGGCGCGAGGCAGTCGGGATGGCGATGGCGCTGCACCGTCGCCGAGGCACGGCGTACGGGCTCGCGACCGCGATCCGCCTCGCCTTCGGCATCACCGCGGAGATCACGGAGAGCGGCGGCGCGGCCTGGTCGGCCCGGCCACGCGGCCCGTTCCCGGGCGACCCGCGCCCGGGGCTGCGGGTCGTCGTACGGGTCCCCGAACCCACGACGTTCGACGCCCGCCGCCTGGAGAACCTGGTCGCCGCGGCCCGACCGGCACATCTGCCCTTCACCGTCGAGGTGTTGGCTGAGAGGACTGAGAAGAGATGAGCGAGAAACCGACGGCCGACGGGCTGTGCCCGGTGTGCGGAACCCCAGGCCCCGGGAGCGGCGAATCGTTCTGCGAGGTGTGCGGGACGCTGGTGGACTGGGACGCGGCGGAGGCTGCGGCCGCCGCGCCGGAGTCCGCCGCTTCGGGTTCCACGTCAGGGGGATCCGGGCCCGCGTCTGCGTCTGCGTCTGCGTCCACGTCCACGTCTGCGGCCAGGTCCGTGTCCGGGGCTGCGTCCGCGGAGGAGCAGCCGGGTCGGCGCAGGCCCGAGTCGGACGGGACCTTGCCGACGACCTTCGCTTCGCGAGCGGAACGCGCCGGCGGCGCCTCCCGCCCACCGGCGGAGAATCCGTCCGGCTCCGCCGGGCGAGCCGCCACGACACGAGGGGCCGGCGCGGGAGCGGCATCGGCCCCGACGCCGGAGGCGACGACGACGTCCGGAACGGCGGTCTCCGCGTCTCCCGGTGAGCCGGAGCCCACCCGGCCGACAGGCCGAGACGGGACGCCACGCGGCGCGACCGAGCCCCGGTCGGGGCCGGGCGGCGGCCGGACGCGGGCCAGGGCACTCCTCGTACCCGTGCCCGAGGCGGGGGCCGCTGCCCCGGACGTGGCCCCCGTACTGCCCGGCCGTCCCCAGCCCGAGCGGCCGAGCGTGCGCGCCGCGACGGCGGAGGAGGAGAGCGGCGTCACCTGCTGGCGGTGCGGGGTGCAGAACCGTCCGGACCGCACGTTCTGCCGGAACGACGGCGCTCCGCTGGACCGCAGCGGACAGCAGACGACCACGGTGGCCAGCCGGCGGGGCGAACGATTCGCGGGATGGCGGCCCCGCGTGTCCGGGGCGCGGGTGCTGATCGCCGTCGGAGTCGTGGCCGCGCTGGTGGGTGCCGCGTTCCTGACCCCCGCTGCGGTCGGCGCGATACGCGACCACTTCACGGACCCCGCCCCGCTCCCGCCCGCCGCGGTCAGCGCGTCCAACTCCGACGCCGCACACCCCGCGCAGTCCGCGTTCGACGGCGTCAGCAACACCTGGTGGGGGCCCGGCTTCTCCGGTGACTCCGCGGGCCAGTACCTCCAGGCGAACTACAGCCGACCGGTCGACCTGCAGAAGATGATCATCACGCCCGGTGTGTCGACACGCTCCGCGGACCTCGACGCCGAGGCCCGCCCCCAGCGCTTCGATCTGCTCATCACCGACTCCTCGGGGCGCACCTCGCTGACCCACTACCAACTCGCCGACGGCGGTCCCCAGCTCGTCGACGCCTCGATGCACGATGCCGTACAGGTCGACATGATCCTGCGCAGCGCGTACGGCACGGCCTCGAACAAACAGGTGGCGATCGCCGAGGTGGAACTGCTGGGCCGCGCGGCGAGTTGAACCTGGTCGGGGAGGAAGCGCGACACCGGCACGGAGCGCCCTCCCCGACCGCGCCCATGGTCACAACCCCGCTGTGCCTCACGAAGGCCGCTCCGGACACAGAGAACAAGCCGAGGGAGTGCCCGACTCGTCGAGGCGTCGCAGCTTGGTGCGGAAGGATTCCGCGTCGGTGTGGCCGAGCCGCTCCGCGACATCCAGTCCTTTCATCCACGCCGTGCGGGCCTCGTCCCCTCGGCCGAGGCTGAGGTACGCGTCCCCGAGGCCCATGAGGGTGTCCGCGGTCAGCCAGGAGGCGTCGATGGTCTCCCGCCAGATCGCGAGGGCGCTGCGGAAGCTGGTGACGGCTTCGTCGTACTGCCCGAGGTGGTACTGAGCGTGGCCGATGCTGTCGTAGATGTGCGCCGCGGTCAGGTCGTCTCCGAGTCTTCGATACAGGTCCAGCGCTTCTCGGCAGTGGTCGAGGGCCTGCTGGTACTGGCCGAGGAGGATGAGGCTCCAGCCGACCCCGTTGAGTCCGGCCGCGATCCTGAGCTGCCCCCGGCTGTCGTCGGCCCCCCGGCAGACGGAACGGTACAGCGCGAGTGATCGCTGCGCGGCAGCGAGCGCGCCTTCCAGATCTCCCTGCAACTCCACGATCCAGGCGAGCGTCCGATAGGCATCGGCGCAGGCGCCCATGTCACCGGCTCGGGTGAACAGTTCGACAGCACGCTCGACGTGACCGCGCCGGTCGTCCAGGTTGCCCAGCCCCGGGGCGGCGGCGCCGAGACCCCGATGCGCGTGGCCCTGGGCGACCGGGTCGTCCAGCCGGAGCGCCGCGTCCAGCGCCGCGCGGTGCACGGCCTCCTGTTCCCGCCACAGCCCGCATATGTGCAGATGGCTGGCCATGGCCCAGGCGAGTTGCCAGGTGTGGACGTCGAAGTGATGGGCGGCGGCCTGTTCGACCAGCGCGAGGAGCACCGCCTGCTCCGCGGCGAACCAGGCGTTCGCCTTCGCGGCGTCCCCGGCGAAGTCTTCGGCGCGCACTCCGTCGGCGGCCGGGGCCGGAGAGATCAGTACGCGTGCGGTGCCGGTCAGCGCGACCGCGTTGTGGCCGGTGTGGAGGTAGTGGTCGAACATGCGGTGGCGGGCCGCTCTCACCTGCTGGGGAGGCTCGAGGGTCTCGGCGAGTTCGGCGGCGTAGGCGCGCAGCAGGTCGTGGGAGGCGTAGCGGCCGGGGGCGGTCTCCTCGGCGAGGTGGGCCTGGATCAGTTCGGACAGCAGTTGCTGGGTGTGCGCGGCGCTCAGGCCGGCCAGGCCGGCCGCCGCGGGCAGGGTGATGTCGGGTCCGGGGTGCAGCCCCAGCAGCCGGAACAGGCGGGCGGCATCGGTGGTGAGGGCGTGGTAGGACCAGGAGAAGACGGCGCGTACGTCGGCCGCGGCGTCCTGGTCGCGCAGGACGTCCAGGCCGGTGACGCTCTCCCGCAGTTCTTTCGCTACGGCCGCCATGGAGATGGCGGACCGGGTTGCCACGCGGGCGGCGACGACCGCCAGGGCCAGTGGCAGCCGTGCGCACCGGGCGATGATCTCCTCGACCGCCTGTGCCTCGGCCTCGACCCGGTGGTGCCCGAGCCGCCGGGCGAGCAGCGCACGGGCCTGCGGCAGCGTGAGCACGTCGAGGTGGAGGGGATGAGCACCGTCCATGGCGACCAGTCCGGCGAGCCGGTTGCGGCTGGTGACGATCACCAGGCAGCCGGGAGTACCGGGCAGCAGGGGCCGTACCTGCGCGGCGTCACGGGCGTTGTCCAACAGTACGAGCACACGTCTGCCGCTGAGCAGGGTGCGGTACCGGGCCGCGAGCGAGTCCACGTCCTGCGGCAGCCCGTTCACATCGGCGCCCAGGGACTCCAGCAGCGAACGCAGAGCCTGCCCCGGCGCGACCGGCAGACCGACCGGGTCGAAGCCCCGCAGGTCCAGATACAGCTGCCCGTCCGGGAAGCGGTCGGCGACCTGTCGCGCCCAGTGCACCGCGAACGCGGTCTTGCCCACACCCGCCATCCCCGCGACGGCACTCACCACCACCGTGGAGCCCAACGGCAGCGCGGCCACCTCCGCCAGCTCCGCCTCCCGGCCCACGAAGACGGCCAGAGCGGCAGGCAGTTGAGCCGGGATCGCGGTGGTGGCCGCAGGGGGAGCGACCGGCGCAGCCGGTGCGGTGGGCGCGACGGGTTCGGTGGGTTCGGCGGGCGTGACGGGTTCGGTGGGTGCGGGCCGGGCCGGAGCCGGTGGCGCGAGGAGGTCGATGTCGGCCCGCAACACGCGCTGATACAGCGACTGCAGTGCCGGACCGGGATCCACCCCCAACTCCTCCGCGAGCAGCGACTGCGCCTCACGGTAGGTGGCCAGGGCCGCGGCCTGCCGCCCCGAGCGGTACAGGGCGAGCATCAGCAGCTCCCGGAACCGCTCGTCCAGCGGATGCTCCGCGACCAGACCGGTCAGCTCCGCCGCGGCCTGCCCATGAGCACCCAGACCGAGTTCGGCCGTGAGACGGGCCGCCTCCGCGGACAACCGAAGCTCCTCCAGCCGTTGCCGCTGAGCCCGCGCGTACTCGCCCCGCACGCCCGCCAGTGCCACCCCTCGCCACAGACCAAGGGCGTCCCGCAGATGTGTCACCGCACCTTCGGTGCCTCCCGCATCCCGCGCACGCGCGGCCCGGGCCGTCAGGTCCCGGAAGACATCTAGATCCAACTCCGTGGAACCCAAGCGCAGTTGATAGCCGTTGCCGGTGGAGCGGATCACCGAGGACGCGGGGTCGCCGTCCGGCTCCAGGACTTTCCGCAGCCGGTGGACGTACGTCCGAAGAACACCGGCCGCCGAGGACGGCGCGCTGCCCCCCCACACCGCGTCGATCAGCCCGTCGGCCAGCACCTGCGCACCGTTCGCCAACAGCAACACCGCCAGAACGGCCCGCTGTTGAGGCGGGCCGAGTTCGATCTCGTCCCCGCCGCGCCACGCCCTGACCGGCCCCAGCACCGAGAACCGCAGCCCCTCCTCCAACTGGTGTCCTTTCTGGGCGTTCCACGGCCAAAGCCGACCGTTGATCCGATCACACGGATCAATGTGTATGAGCACTTGTCACATGGGTTGATGCAATGTGCCGGGGCCGCCACACGGTCCCGGCCAACAGCCATGTCCGGGGCGGTGGTGCGCGGCCACGTGGTGTCCTCGCTTCCGCTGACCGGCACGAGGTGGGTAGTGCGCGCGCCTCCACGCGGACCGGCATGGATCAGGCGGCCGTGAGGACGACGGCATATGCCCGGACGGCTGTCACGGACGTGGTGATGAGCGTAGGTGCGGCTTCAACCGTGACGTCATCGGCCGGTTCGAAGCCGGCAGCGGCAAGGGGAACAGGCCTGCTGCCGAGGGGCTGAACGAGCGGTGGGAATCGGCGAGGGCTTCGCTCACGCCGGCTTCGGCGAACGACAACACCTCCACCATGTCACGGAGTTACAGGTCTTTCGTGCGCCGGCGCCGGCCGTACGCGGTCGGCTCGTGGCGAGGAACTGGTCGGTGTCTCGGGCGCGGGGTCGGAATGGATCTCCAGGGTGCTCCGCCTGCCGGTCGTCAGGGTTCCCTCCGCGTCTCGTCGTGTGGCCGTGCGGCAATGTGCGCCGCGTACCGAACGGGCGCTCCGCCTTCTGGAGTCAGACTCTATTCACTGGATGGTATCTCTACTTACGAAGCCCCGGATCCGGTCGCTAGCATCTCGGTATGGATGGCACCGCAGTCCGCCCTCGCCGCGATGAGTACCCCGCCCTGACCAGGGCCGCCGTGGTCGACGCAGCGCGTCGGCTGTTCGCGGAGAAAGGCTTCTTCCAGACGACGGTTCAGGAGATCGCGAAGCTGAGCCGGGTCTCGCCGGCGACGGTGTACGCGCAGTGCGGCGGCAAGCAAGGTCTGCTGCGAGCGCTCATGGACAACTGGACGCGGGCCTCGATGGCCGAACGGGTCCAGCGGGAACCGCTCACCGGTGGTGACGCCTCCCTCGTGCTGCGGGCCCTGGCCGCCGCCTACCTCCACATCACCGAGGAGTGGGGCGACGTCATCCAGGTGGTCATCGACGTCGCGCCGCACGACGACGAGTCCAGGTCGGTGCTTGCCACCGCGCACAAGCGGCACCATCACAGCCTCGCCGTGATCTGCCGTCACCTTGAGGACATCGGTGCCCTGCGTGACGGCGTGGACGCACGGTCGGCGACCCGGATCATCACCTACTACTACGGCCTCAACGGCCTGCTCCGGACCCGTGAGGTCTTCGGCTGGTCGTTGGAGCGTTCGAACGAGTGGCTCCTCACTCAAGTGACAGCCGCCGTCCTGCGATCACCTGCCACGCCCGGGGACGCCTGAAGGTGCCCAGCCGGAGGGGATCTCCTTGAACCGAGGCGCCGATGTCCTCCGTCGAGGCACTGTCGTTCTATTCGCCCTGCCGTTCTGCGGCGAAGAATCAGAACTGCGAGCCGGATACGGCTCCTGATTTCCAGAACGAGTGCCGAAAGAAGAACAATGAAGATCAACAAGACGCTGTCCGCTGTGGCCGGAGTCGGAGCCATGGCTGCCAGTATCACTCTCGCTGTTCCGGGACCTGCCAGCGCGGCCACAGCCGTGACCATCTGCAAGGACACCAACTACAGCAATTGTTCGAGTGTCCCCACCACGATTTCCAATCTGAAGACGAGTGTCATAGGCGTCGGCTCCTGGAACGACGCGATCTCGTCGATCTATCCCGTCCCCGTCAAGATGTGCTTCTACGAGGACACCAACTACGGAGGCTCCTACGTGGTGTTCCCGGCCGGGGATTCCGCCGGGGACCTCACCAAGGTGACCTTCATCGAGGGCGGAAGCGTCCTGAACTGGAACGACAGGATCTCTTCGTTCAAGCCTTGCTGAGGCCGCCCTGCTACCGGTCCGTCACCTCATGGCCGCCAGGTTCGCGGTGCTCTTTGACGAACGCCGTCGGTGTGGTGCCGTAGGCCGCCTTGAAGTGCCGCAGGAAATGACTCGTGTCCGAGAATGCCCAACGCGCGGCGACGTCGGCCACTCGTTCGCCGGGGGTCATCAGGTCGATGCGGGCCCTGCGCAGTCGTTGACGTCGTGTGTACACCATGACGGATTCGTCCGCGTCCTCGAATGCCCGGTGCAGGCTGCGCAGTGAGATGTGCAGCTCCTGAGCGATCATGCCCGGGGCGAGGCTCGGGTCGTCGAGATGCTCGTCGATGAACCGGCGGGCCGCGGCCAGCACCACGTTCGAGTGCTCGCCGGCTTCGGCGGTCCGGGCGGCGCCCATGGCGGCGGCCAGCAACTGGATCCCGACGTCCTGGCTGACGCTCCGCCCGAGAGGGGAGAGGGTGTCGTCTGCGAACCGTCGCGCCAGATCCAGGAATCCGGTGAGGAGCCTGACCTCGGCGAGATCGGTGTCTGTCACGACGATCTGCGGCAGTCTCCCCGACACCACCGTGTGGCGGACGAGTTGGTCTCGCGGCACGACCACGGTTCGTGATCTGGTCGCGGGACCGAACCGGAATCGCCAGGGCTTCGTGGTGTCCCGGAAGACCACTTGCCCGGGTCGGAGGGTGACGGATGTCGTCTCGTTCTCGAATCGGGCCCACCCCGAGCGGATGAAATGCGCGACCACGCAGTCACTGTCCGGGACGCCTCCCGAGACGCCGGAGAATTCGTCGGAGTAATGAGCGGCGTGAAGAAGGCTGCCGACTTGTCCGCCGCGCGCATGGCAGCGGAAACCGTCGCGTTCCGCTGTGGGCCCCAACCGTAGGCTGCGGATATAGGAGAACGGCCCGAAATCCCACTGTCTCGCCGAGTTCGGGTGATTCCCGTGATTCCCACCGCTCCGTGCAGGCAGATACAACTGGGCCAGGATCGGTCCGTGCTCGGGTCGTACGAGATATCGCGCATGGGTTCTGCGCGGAGCGGATCCGGGCGTGGAAGCCTGGTCGGTGTCAGCGGCAGGACGGGGCTGTTGGTCGGACGCGGTTCCCATGGACTTCCCATTCTCACGGTGTGCACGCGCTCGCCATCGCTCCGTTGCGCGGGCTCGCACAGTCCGAGACCGTAGTACGACCGACTTCCTGTTGAGTGGACGCTTTGTGGACTGCCCCGCAGAGCCGACGACACATCACCTCATGGGCGAGTCCGGGCACATGCGAGGAGGTCCGCCCGGGTTGTCGCGCTCTCCGGTGCGGCAACAAGACCTCCTTATCGGTGGCTGACAATCTCATGACATCGGCCCGGGACTGTTGAGTCATGCTCACGATCACAGACAGAGAAGAGCCGGCGGACCGGTACCGGGATCGGGACCGGGCGTCGTTGTTCGCGGGAGGTTCCCCGTTCTCCTGGTTCACGGGGTGCGCGGCGGCCACCGGTCCGTACTCGACGCAGCGAGCACGATCCGAGGGCGGTCATGGCTGAGCCTGCCGTGCCCCGCGGGTGGCGTGGTCTCGGACGCTGCGTCCCGGCGGTGGTCCTCGTGACGGTGGTGGCCGTCGGCGCGGTCGGTACGGCAGCCGTGGCACGGCACTCGTCCGGCGCCCCCGATCCGCATGCCACCGCCGCGCCTTCCGTGCGCACCGCCAAGGTGACCCGCCGTGACCTGATCAACAGTCAGACCGTGCAGGGCCAACTGGGATTCGGGCCGGTGAAGGAGCTCAAGGGCGCCGGTACGGGCACGTTGACGAAGCTTCCCTCGAACGGGACGACGACCGGGCGCGGCAAGGCGCTCTACCGGGTCGACGACAAGCCTGTACCGGTCTTCTACGGGGACACCCCGTTCTTCCGGGATCTGAAGAAGGTCGGGGTGGTCGGAAACGATGTGACCGTGCTGCGGAACAACCTCGCCGCGCTGGGCTACGACGTGGGCTACGAGGGGACGGCGCAGCGCTCGCCGAATCAGACGCGGGCGCCGGGCTCGACGTTCACTGCGTCCCTCGTGTCGGCGCTGAAGAAGTGGCAGCAGGACATGGCCCTCCAGCCGACCGGCGAGCTGAAGGTGGGCGACGTGCTCGTGCTTCCCGGGCCCGTACGTGTGAGCAGTGTGAAGGCGCGGGTCGGCGACCCGGTGGCCGAGGACATCCTCGGCTACGTCGCGCCGAAGAAGGTGATCACTGTGCCCGTCGACGCCCAGCAGGTGTCCGCGATCAAGCCCGGTGACCCGGTGACCGTCATGCTGCCCGGACGGGACGTCCCCGGCACGGTGTCGGCGATCGGCGACACCGAGCAGAACGACTCCTCGCAACCGGACGCAGGAGACGGCTCCACTCCCAAGACCGACGTGACGGTCCTGCCGAAGCGGGCGTCGGACGTGGCGAACCTCGATGACGCCGACGTCCAGGTCGAGTTCGTCTCCGAGATCCACAAGAACGTGCTCACGGTGCCGATCGGCGCCCTGCTCGCCCTCAGCGGCGGTGGTTTCGCCGTGCAACGACCCGGCGGTGAACTGGTGAGGGTGCAGACCGGAATGTTCGCCACCGGGCTGGTCGAGATCAGCGGCAAGGGCCTCACCGCGGGACTCGACGTGGTGGTCGCCACGTGAGCCTCGTGAACTCCCCACCGTCGGACGACGACGCGTCCCGTCCCGTACTTCTCGTGGACCGGGTCAGCCGGAACTTCCCGGGCGGTGTCACCGCGCTGCACGAGGTGTCCTTGTCGATCGACGCGGGCGAACTCCTCGCCATCGTGGGGCCGTCGGGGTCCGGAAAGTCCACACTGCTCAACCTCATGGGAACGCTGGACCAGCCGAGCAGCGGCCGGGTGGAGATCGGCGGCACCGACGTCACGTCGCTCGACGACCGGCAACTCTCCACGCTGCGGGGCCGCATGCTCGGCTTCGTCTTCCAGCAGTTCCATCTCACCCACGGGCTGACCGCGACGGAGAACGTGTCAACAGGGCTGCTGTACGCCGGTGTTCCGCGCCGCGATCGACGTGGCCTGGCCGAGGAGGCGCTCGCCCGGGTCGGGCTCGCGCACCGCATCGGTCATCTGCCGGCACAGCTTTCCGGCGGCGAGAGACAGCGCGTCGCCATCGCGCGCGCACTCGTCCACGACCCGGCCCTGATCCTCGCCGACGAACCGACCGGCGCGCTCGACACCGCCAACGGAGAGTCGGTCATGGAACTTCTGACCGATCTCCACCAGGAGGGCTCGACCATCGCCGTCATCACCCACGACCGCGACGTCGCCGCCGGGTTCCCGCGTCGCGTGGAGATCCGCGACGGACGTCTGACCAGCGACACGCGAAGCGGAGCGACCAGTGCCCTCGGATAGCCAGGCGGAGCCCTTTTGGCGCGCGACCGCCCGGGACAACGGTGCGAGAACGGCCCAGGTGGTCCGCCTCGGGCCCGCCGACCTGATCAGGGTCGGCATCATGGGACTTCGCATGCGCAAGGTGCGGGCCCTGCTCTCGGCTCTCGGTATCTCGGTGGGCGTGGCCACGCTGATCCTCGTCACCGCCGTCCCCGCCTCCAGCCAGCAGGCCCTGCTGAACAGGCTGACCGCGCTGGGCACCGACCGGCTCAAGGCCCAGCCCCTGGTTCCCGAGGGGCAGAAGCCGATCGAACTGCCGTCACAGGCCGCCGACATGGCCGCGAGGATCGGACCCGTGACGGCTACCAGCGAGGTCGCCAACACCCACCGGTCAGTGCGGCGCACCGAGGCTGGCAACCCCGACGACACCGCCGCGCTGACCGTTCTGGCGACCCGGCCCAATCTGCTCGACCTGGTCGGAGGCTCGGTCCACACCGGACACTTCATCGACGCGAGAACCGCGGCACTTCCGACGGCGGTCCTCGGGTACCAGGCCGCCGGCACGCTCGGCTTCAGCCGTCTGGCGGTCGGCGAGGACGCCCCGTTGCTCCGGCTGGGAGACCGGTGGTTCACCGTGACCGGCATCCTCGACCCCATGCCGCTCGATCCCGACCTGGAACTGTCCGTGTTCGTCGGGTGGAGCGCGGCCCAGCACTACCTGAGCTTCGACGGACATCCCACCGTGGTCTACGCGAAGGCTCCGGACAGCGCGATCGACTCCGTCAAGTCCGTACTCGCCGCGACGGTCTATCCTCCGCTGCCGAGCTTCGTGAGCGTCACCAATCCCTCCGACGCGCTCAAGGCCCAGCGCGCCGCCCGGAGCACCTACTCGACGCTGTACGTCGCGCTGGCCGGCATCGCGCTCGCGGTCGGCGGCATCGGCGTGGCCAACACCATGTACATCTCGGTCCTCGAACGCCGCCGTGAGATCGGCCTACGGCGCGCCCTGGGGGCCGGCCGCGGACACATCCGAGGCCAGTTCCTCACCGAGTCAGTGGTTCTGACGCTGCTGGGCGCGTGCGGCGGCGCGGCCATCGGGACGACCTGTGCCACTGCCTACGCGGTGCTCCAGGGCTGGCCCGTCGTCATCCCCCTCGGCATGTTCGCCGGCGGAGTCGGCGCCTCACTGGCGGTCGGTGTCCTGGCCGGCGTGTATCCGGCCGTCAGCGCGTCGCGGCTCACCCCGACCGAGGCACTCGCCACCACATGAACTCTGCTCAATTCTCCATGGAAAAGGACCAGCACATGCCGGTGCACCAGAGCCGATCCGGGCTCGCTCTGCCGTCTCTCGCCGCAGCCGTGATCTTCGGGGGGCTGCTGGTCGGCGGCTGCTCCAGCCATGACCGACAGACCGCGAAGACGGCCGTGGCCTCGTTGCCGCCGGCCACGGGTTCGCCGGGTTCCCCGTCCGCTTTCAGCGACGGAAAGTCCACCTCGCCGGACGACTCGCCGGACGCTTCCCCGGGCGTACAGCTCCGGCTCGACGACACCATGGAGAAGAGGGAGCAGATCCGGAAGATCTACGTGGGTTGTCTCGCCAAGAACGGCATGGGGCCGAACAGCCAGGTGAGCGACACGGTACGCACGAAGGCGGAGGCGGCTTGCAAGGACAAGGCTCCGGTTCAGCCGCCCGAGCTGGATCCCGCCAGGAATCCGCATTACAACCAGGACGTGGTGGCCGTAGTGAAGTGCCTCAGCGGCCACGGCATTCCGGCGGTGATCGTACCGGCCACCGCCGACCAACCGATGAACTGGACGCTGACCTCCGCCGACGTCCCCGGTGACTACGAGCAGATCAACACCGCGTGCCTGGTCAAATCCTTCGGGTCCCAGTCCTGATGGCGATGGCCCACGGCAGACTCGGCCGTCCTATCGCTTATATTGTCCAGCAGCTTTCCGCTGCCGAGCGCAGGGTAAAAATCGCCCATTCTTTGACGTTCTGTTTGATACGGGTCGATACGAGATCGGCAAATACCGGACGGAATTCCCCTACGACCGACATCGCGAGATGTCTTCTGGAAAAGCTCGTATGTGCGCAGACATAGTGGTGGCGGAGGACGACGCTGATCAGGCTGAACTGATTCGCCGTTATCTCGAACACGAGGGTCACACCGTCACGGTGGCAGGTGACGGCCGGCTGGCTCTCGACCTGCTTCGCCGTCGGCTCCCGGACCTCATGGTGCTCGACGTGATGATGCCGTGGATCGACGGGCTCGACGTGTGCCGCATCATCCGTGCCGATCCGCGTCTCGCGCACCTGCCGGTGCTGTTGCTGACCGCCAGGTCGTCGGAGGACGACCTCCTGGCCGGTCTCGATCTCGGCGCCGACGACTACATGACCAAGCCGTTCAGCCCGCGTGAACTGGTGGCTCGCGTGCGTTCGCTGCTGAGGCGCAGCGGACGGACCACGCCCTCCGTCGCGGAGGCGACGGAACACGACTCGGTCATGCGGGCGGGTCCCGTGTCGCTCGACGTCGCACGACACGAGGTGCACGCGTACGGGCAGCACATCACCTGCACGCCCGGTGAGTTCAAGCTGCTGGAAATCCTCGCCGAACATCCGGGCCACGTGTTGTCGAGAAGTCAGATACTCGAACGTCTGCACGGCTCCGATCCCTTCATCACGCCCAGGACGGTCGACATGCATGTCATGAATCTGCGCCGCAAGTTGCGAGTGGCCGCAGGTGACAGCCGGCCGCCCATGCCGCTGGTGACGGTGTACGGGGTGGGCTACAAGCTCGTGGACGAGCACCCGACGCGACGCCGTGGATGACCACCCCGTGGATGAGATCGGTCCGGCCTTCGTGGTGCGGTTCCGCAGAGTGCTGCGGGCCGGGCCGGTGCGATCGAGGATGGCCGATCCCCGATTCTCCGCGGTCCCGCTACGGCGCAGCCTGCTGATACGTCTGCTCGCGGTGTCGGCCCTCGTCTCGGTCTGTTCGATCACCGTGACGGCATGGGTGGTCCTGCACACCACCGCCGTCGCGCTCGGCGGGGAGCGGGGACAGGCGCTCGCCGACGAGGACCGCGTCTACGACAGCTTGATGGGCTACGCGGCGACCCACACCAGCTGGAGCGGGGTGCGGAGCACTGTGGAGCGACTCGGCCGGCAAGCGGGTCACCGAGTGGTTCTGACGGCCGAGGACGGACGGGTCCTGGCGGAGTCCGCACCTGAGCGGGGCCACGTCTTCCGGCCACCCGCGAAGGCGACCGCCGTCGTGAACCCGCTGTCCGTCGACGCGCAACTGGGCACCACAGCCCCGGGTGCGGACGGCGTCCAGTTCTCCGGGACCCCGGGGTCGGCGGCACCAGCGATCGATCCCAGGGCGGTCGGCCCTTTCGGACTCTCCGCCCACGACGCCGGGCGGCTGCGTATGGTGGCGAGCCGCGTGGCGAAATGCGTGGACGACGACATGGGCGTGCAGGCACGCGTCCAACTCCTGCCGAGCGGGCGCCCGCGCGTGATCGTGCCCGGCATCGACGACGACGGCTCCGTCTTCACCCGGCCGTGCGCGGTGAGCGTTCTCAACAGGCCTGTCACGTCGGAGGTGAAGCCGCTGGAGACGCTCAACTCACTCGTCAACGCCTGTCTGAGACACCGGAACACCCAGACGGTGATCCTGAACATCGCGGGAGGCTGGTCGTCTCACAGCACTCCGGCTCCCTCGGGCGAGGCCGTCTCCTCGTGCCTGACGACGAGCCGCGCGCAACAACTCGCGCCGTACGTGGCACCGGAGGCGTTGTTGTACGTCGACAGTGACAGCCGTACCGCGACGACGTTCTTCGACCTGTCCGCGACGAACAGGTCGAAGATCGCGGGCTGGGCGGCCGTCGTCGTCCTGGTCACCGTGATCGTCACAAGCCTGGCGGGCATCCGGCTGGTGCGCCCACTGCGCATGGTCACCATGGCGGCCACGCGCATGGAGGACGGTGATCTGACCGCCCGGGTCCCCGTACGAGGTCGCGACGAGGTCGCTCGGTTGTCGGCCGCTTTCAACGCGATGTCCGAGCGTCGCGAGAAACTGGAGGTTCTCCGCCGTGACATGACCAACGACATCGCGCATGAACTGCGCACGCCGGTCAGCAACCTCCGCGGCTGGCTCGAAGCGGTGGAGGACGGTCTCGCCCGCCCTGATCCCGCCCTCGTGACGTCGCTGCTGGGGCAGGCACTCCAGTTGCAGCACATCATCGACGACCTCCGGGACCTCTCGGCGGCGGAAGCCGGCGAACTTCGCCTCTCACCGGCTCCGGTGCGGGTCGCCGAACTCCTTCTGAGCGTGGTGACGGCCGGCCAGGCAGCGGCCGTCCCGGCCGGTGTCCGTCTGCGCAGCGAGGCGGACCCGTCGATCACGGTCGGCGCCGACCCCGTCCGGCTCCGGCAGATGGTGGACAACCTGGTGTCGAACGCGATCAGACACACACCAGCAGGCGGAACGGTCACGCTTCGCGCCCGCGCCGAACACCAGGACGGGCCCGGCAGCCATGACACGGAGCACCGAGGACCCGGGAGAAACGCCGTCGTCATCGACGTCTCCGACACGGGGTGCGGAATCGCCCCTGCCGAACTCCCGCACGTCTTCGACCGTTTCTGGCGCGCCGAGAAGTCACGCAACCGGCGGAGCGGCGGCAGCGGCCTCGGGCTGGCCATCGTACGACGCCTGGCCGAGGCACACGGAGGCTCGGTCACCGTCAGCAGCACGGTCGGTACCGGGTCGACCTTCACCCTCGACTTGCCGTTGTGAATGACGCCCGCAGGGTGGTGTCACCGTCGTACGCTCGTGCAAGTCATCTCGCTTGCGCTGCTGCAGTGCCGGCACCGGCCCTCGGACACAACCAGGGACGTTCACGAGATCGTTCCGAAGCGTGCACGAATTACCGGTCGAGTCATGTGACTCACCGGTATTTCGTCGTTTGTTGGGCCTTGAGCCTCGTGATCGGCTCGATGAGGAGGTGAGGCGGTGGCGGTCCAGGTCCTGCGCTTCTCACCTGCGGAAACAGGACATGCCTGCGCGACGGCTGGTAGCCGTGGCACAGGCAGGTGGGGTTTTCAGGGGGCGGAGCGCGGCGGAGGTGCGTCACTCGCGTGGCGGAGGCTCCACCTGCTCGGTCGGAAGCGGTCGTCGGCCAGCAGGTAGCGCGGCCCCTGCGGACTGGGTGCGGGCCGCTCGGTGGGGATGCCGCTCGTGGCGTGCCGAGGGCGGGAGCGCCGGTTGCGGGGGCCGCTGGCGGTGACGGGGGTGAGGATGCCGAGCATCCCGTTGCAGGACGTGGTGACGTAGGCAAGGGCCTTGCTCAGCCAGTCAGGGGAACCGACGGAATGTACCGGTCAGCACCTATGCAGACCGAGCCGAGCCGATTTCCCGCGACGAGGTTGATCGTTTCCCACCGTGCACGTCGATGGCCAGGCCTGAGCAGGGGGCAGGCCCGGCAATCGCTGGAGGACCCAGGGCAAGGGGTTTGGAAAGCGGCCGCCGATGAGGATGGCGTGAAGCCGACCTCTGGCGCTACGTACTGGTGTCGCCATCATCGTTCGGTGAGTTCCGCTGGTTCTTCTCGCCGGTGGCGGAGACGTCCCCATGCTCGTCCAACAGCTCCAGAAGCGCAGCGTCCGCTCGCTTCCGGTCCTCCTTCGTCAGCTCGATCGGCGCGTTGTTGTAGACGTTGTAGCGATCCGGATCGACGATGTTGGCGGCCCGCAAGGTGAACGTCAGCAGACGGCGCCACCCCTTGCGGTGGCCGACTCTCACTTGCAGCTGGACCTTGTAGTCACGGGCTTCCGGCATCAACCCGGAGAAGGGTGCCTCGAACTCGATGAAGAGTTGTTGCGCTTCTCTGCCGGGCACGACGAAGCCTGCCGGCAGCTTCGCGTCCTCGTCCGGCCCCGGCTGGAGGCGAGACGGTGAGGAGACCCACAGCAGCGGCAGGTGAGAAGCGGGCTCGTCAGGGAAGGTCAGGAGGAGGTCCTGTACGACTATCGGCTTGGGGCCGGTGTTGTGAAGGACGAGCGGGAGCCGCAGGCGGGCCGTGGAAGTGTGGACGATCGCCGCGAAGGCATGAGGCTCCCACGTCTTCAGGCGCCCTTGTCTGGCGTTGAGCCACCAGAACGACGCGACGGTGAAGAGCAATGCGCAGGTCGACACCACGCCGGCGCCTGTGAGAGATGAGGGCGCGGCCAGATCGGCCACGGTCATCAGCGGAACCACACGTTCAGTTTGCCAGTGACGGAGCGGGCTCGCTAACAGGGCTGAGAGGCCTCCGCCGACGCGCAGCAGCAGACGAGCAGAACCTTCCTGCGTGTCACAGGTGGCCGTCGCACCGTTCGGCCACCGTCACGAGCCGACACCGGCCAGGAGCACGAGATACCAGGCGACCAGCGCGGCGCACACCACCGCGGGGACGAGTCTGGGCAGCGCGTCTCCCTTGCGCATGTGTGTGGTCACGGCACCGGTGAGCAGCATCAGGAGGCCGAGACCGGCCAGCTGTCCGAGCAGCGGCAGGACCGGGCCGATGGCCACGCCGATGGCGCCTGCCAGCTCCAGCGCACCGATCACCCGGTAGGAGGCGGTGGTGAAGCCGGCGTGGGCGGCCAGCCCGGGCATCGGGCCGAGCGCCATGGTCTTCGCCACGCCCAGCAGGGTGAAGATCAGCACGATGAGACAGGCCAGTGCGGTGGGGAGGCTCATGAGGCGTCCTCGGCGGTGTGCGGGTGACGTGTCTGGCGGCGTTGGGTTCCCAGGCCGGCGAAGTAGGCGAGGAGGTCCGGGTTGTCGACCGCCGAGGGATTGAGGACCTGCTCGGCGGGGGCGCCCTGGAGGAGGCGCTTGACCGGGACCTCGAGTTTCTTGCCGGTTCTGGTGTGCGGGATGGCCGGCACGGCGAGGATCTCGTCGGGGACGTGGCGGGGTGAGGCGCCGGTGCGGATGGCGTCGCGGATCTTCTCGCGCAGGACGTCGTGCAGGGTGACGCCGGGCGCGGGGACGACGAAGAGGGGCATCCAGTAGCCGCCGTCGGGTTCCTCCGCGCCGATGACGAGGGCCTCGGTGATCTCGGGGAGTCGTTCGACGATGTCGTGGATGTCGGCGCTGCCCAGGCGTACGCCGTTGCGGTTGAGGGTCGCGTCGGAGCGGCCGTGGACGATCACCGAGCCGTGGGAGGTGTGGGTGATCCAGTCGCCGTGCCGCCACACGCCCGGGTAGGCGCCGAAGTAGGTGTCGCGGTAGCGGCTGCCGTCGGGGTCGTTCCAGAAGTACAGCGGCATGGAGGGCATGGGCCGGGTGACGACCAGCTCGCCGACCTGGTCGACGACCGGCCGTCCCGCGCCGTCGTACGCCGCCAGCGCCACGCCGAGATTCGGGGCGGACAGCTCTCCCGCCCACACCGGGGTCGTGGGGGCGCTGCCGGCGAAGGCGGAGACGATGTCCGTGCCGCCGCTGGTGGAGGCCAGCTGGATGCCGGGTCCCACGTGGTCGCGGACCCAGGGGTAGGCGGAGGCGGGCAGGGCGGAGCCGGTGCTGCCGACGGCGCGGATGGCCGACAGGTCGTGCGTGGAGGGTTCGATGCCCAGTTTGGCCATGGCCAGCAGGTACTGGGGGCTGGTGCCGAAGACGGTGACCTTGTGGCGGGCCGCCAGCTCCCACAGGATGTCCGGCCGCGCCACCGGCGCGGAGCTGCCGTCGTAGGTGCAGGTGGTGGCGCCGGTCAGCAGGGTGGAGACGACCAGGTTCCACATCATCCAGTGGGTGGTGGTGTACCACAGCAGGCGGTCCCCCACGCCCAGGTCGCAGTGCAGGCCGAGGATCTTGAGGTGCTCCAGCAGGACGCCGCCGTGGCCGTGGACGATGCCCTTGGGCAGTCCGGTGGTGCCGGAGGAGAAGACGATCCACAGGGGGTGGTCGAACGGCACCGGGATGATGGTGAGGTGTTCGGTGCGGTTGGCGGCGTCGTCCCAGGGCACCGTGAGGCTGGTGTGCTGGGCCTCGGGCCATGTGAGGCCCAGGTGGTCCACGAGCATCGTGGCCTTCAGCGTGGGAAGGGCGTCGGCCAGTTCGAGGGAGGCGGCGCGGCGGTCGTGCGTGGTGCCGTTGAAGAGGTAGCCGTCCGCCGTGATGAGCACCGTGGGTTCGAGCTGGGCGAAGCGGTCGGCGGCGGCCTTGGGGGCGTAGTCCTGGCCGCAGACCGACCACACCGCTCCCAGGCTGGCGGTGGCGAGGAAGGCGATGACGGCGTGGGGGGTGTTGGGCAGGTAGCCGACCACCCGGTCGCCCTGTCCGACGCCCAGGTCGCGCAGGGTGGCGGCGACGGAGGCGACCTGGGCGCGCAGCTGCCGGCCCGTGATCTCGTAGCCGGCTCCGGTCTCGTCCAGCGCGGTGATCGCGGGTGCGTCCGGGTGCAGGTTGCGCAGCGCGTGGTGGGCGTAGTTGAGGGTGGCGCCGGGGAACCAGTGCGCCCCGGGCATGGTCTCCTCGGTCAGTACCCGCTCGCACTGGGTGGTCGCGTCGATGTCGAAGTACTCCCATACCGCGGCCCAGAAACCTTCCAGGTCGGTGACGGACCAGTGGTGCAGGGTCCGGTAGTCGGTGGCGTCCTGGATTGCTTCGGCGCCCTGGTGCCGGGTGGCCCAGCGGGCGAAGTCCGCGATGCGGCTGCCGGCGGCCGTCCTCGGGTCGGGCGGCAGGAACGGTTGCGGATACGGCGTCGGGTGCTGGGTGGTCATGGTGCGGTGCTCCTCGGCGGGGGGACGGGCCGGGCGTCGGTGGTACGGCGGGCCGTGTGCAGCAGGGAGGCCCAGGCGGTGGAGCCCGGGAAGGCGCCGGTGCCGGCGGGGACGGTGTCCATGACGACGCGGTCGGGGCGCAGCAGGACGGCGTCCGCCCGGCCCCGTGCCAGCCAGTCGGCCAGGGTGCCGTCGTCGCCCAGGCCGTCGACGTGGATCGTGGGTGCGTCCAGCGCCGTGGTCACTGCCGCCATCTGTGGGGTGGGCGGCATGGCGGTGAGGACGGCGAAGGAGTCTCCGAGGACGTCGTCCAGGCGTACTCGCCTGCTGTCGACGGTCACCCAGGGCTGTGGGCAGAAGGCGCCGGGCAGCCCGCGCCCGATGAGCCCGGGGCGGCGCCGTACGAGCGGGCCTGCGGCCAGCGCGGGGCTGAGGTCACGGCTTACGGCCGCGGTCACGCCCGGGATGCGGCATGCCGCGCCCACGACGGCGCGGCGCAGTGCCGCGCCGCGGTCCTGTCCACCTGTCATGGCCCAGCCGATGGCCACCGCGAGCCGTATCACGTAGCGGGCGTGCGGTTTGCGCTCGCGCTCGTAGGTGTCCAACAGCCCGTCGTCCGCGCCCTGTTGGAGAACAAGGGCGAGTTTCCAGGTCAGGTTGTGGGCGTCGCGCAGGCCCGCGCACAGGCCCTGCCCGATGAAGGGCGGGGTGAGGTGGGCGGCGTCGCCCAGCAGGAAGACGCGTCCCCGGCGCCACCGGTCGGCGAGGCGGGCCCGGAAGGTGTACTGCGCCTGCCGGATCACCTCGAAGTCGTCGCCCCCCGCGGCGTCGGACGGCACGTCCAGCCAGGGGGCGACCAGCTGGCGCAGGCGTTCCCGGCCGCCCGGACCGTCCAGGTGTACGTCGGCGGGCAGCCGGAACTCCCAGCGGTAGCGGTCCTCGCCGAGGCGCATGAAGGTGGCGGGCTGATTGGGGCAGCAGACCTGGTCGACGCCTTCCCAGGTGCGCACCGGGCGGCTGGTGCGCACGTCGACGACCCGCCAGCTCTCCTCGAAGCGCAGGTCCTCCCATACGGCGCCGATGGCGTCACGGGCGAGACCGCCCGCGCCGTCGCAGCCGAGGACGGCATCTGCCCATACGTGCTCCTCGTCGGCACCGTCCTCCCGTCGGAAGGTCACCCGGACCGGCGCCGTCCCGTCTGCGTCCTGGGCGATGGACACGACCTCCACCCCACCCCACAGCTCACACTCAGGGCGGCGCGCCAGAGCGTCGCGCAGCAGACGCTCCAGGTCCGGCTGGTCGAACATGCTGGTCTGGGGGAAGCCGTGACGCCCGTGCCGGGATCGCGCGAATTCGGCGATCACACGGTGCCGGGCGTCCAGCAGCCGCAGCCCGCGCGCCGGCCGGGCGAGGGCGGCGAACTCCTCGTGGATGCCGACGCTCTGCAGGATCCGGCGGACCTCGTCGTCCACGACGACGGCGCGCGGCAGGGGATAGACGTCCCGGTGGCGTTCCAGGACGAGGCTGCGCACTCCGTGCCGGGCCAGCAGGAGCGCGGCCGTGACTCCCACGGGCCCGGCGCCGATGATGACCACCGGTCTCCGGGACGCGGCGCTCACGTCGCGTCCGCCACGGCGGTCCGCTGCTCGCCCAGGTCGATGCGCCCGTCGGGGGTCGCGATCGTGGCGGTGACGAGGTCGCCGTTGCGCAGGTACCGGGGGTTCCTGGCCTGGCTGTTGAAGAACGTCTTCCACTTCAGCGCGGGCGGCAGCAGGGCTCCGATCTTCTCGACCGGCTTGGGCGGGGCCTTCAGCGCGGTGCCGCCGGGAGTGCCGGTCAGCAGCAGGTCGCCAGGGTCGAGGGTCTGGAAACGGGCGAGCAGGGTGAGCGCCTGCGCCGGTCGTACGATCATGTCGGCCAGGGTGCGGTCCTGGCGCGGTACGCCGTTGACATTCAGCCGCAGCCGCAGGTCGATCAGACGGGCGAAGTCCTCGGGCTCCAGCAGGGCCAGGTACGGCCCCGTCGGTGTGAAGGTCGGGTAGGACTTGCTCTCGTAGAACTGGGTCTTGGTCAGCTGGACATCGCGGGCACTGACGTCGTTGGTGAGGACGAGCCCGGCGACGTACGAAGGCAGGTCCCGCTCCTCCACCACCGTCCCCACGGGCAGCGGCGCGCCCATGACGAGGCCGAGTTCCACCTCGTAGTCGAGGAACCTCACGTGCGCGGGGCGGACGATCGCCTCGTGCGGGCCGCTGACCGAGCCGGACGCCTTGCGGAAGAAGGTGGGCGGGATCTCGCCCGTGAACCCCGAATCCTTGGCGTGGCTGCGGTAGTTGACCATCTGGGCCACCACCCGGCAGGGAGTGGTGACCGGGGGCAGTACCACCAGGTCGGCGACGGGCGTGCCGCTCTCGCCGGAGGCGGCGGCCTCCCGCACGGCGGCCCGGTCGGCGAGCAGTTCGGCGGTGGTGACCGCCTTGGTCTCGATGCGGACGGCGCGCTCGTCCCGGACGGCCCACCAGCCGTCGGGGGTGCGCAGAACGTTGGTGCTCATGAGCTCATCGCTTTCATCAGGCCCAGCAGGCGTGCGGGGTCGAGTTCGTTGTCGTCGCGCAGGGCCGTCATGACCTCGCGGAGCTTGGCGGGAGAGGGGTTGGTGCCCAGGAAGTCGCGGGTGACGGGCGGGCCCCACTGGGCCAGGCCGCTCGCCGACATCGGCGCCCATCCGGGTTCGAGGTCGCAGGAGAACAGGTCGCCGTCGGCGAAGTGCTCCAGCATGAAGCGGTCGGGGTCGCGCCAGTAGTCGAAGAGCTGACTGCCCTGGATATGCCGACCGATCCCCCAGCTGCGCCGGTAGCCCCGCTCGGCCAGGTACTCCCCGCCGACGGCGATCGAGTCCAGGTCCGTGACCTGGTAGGCGGAGTGGACGTAGCCGGTCCCGGGCCCGAGGTGCAGGGCGAGGGTGTGGTGGTCCACGGGCAGGCTGCCCTGGTCGCAGCGGATGAACGCCATGGTCGGACCGCGCCCGCGCTGCCCGTCCAGGAACAGGAAGTCGGACACGATCATCCCGAGAGTGTCCAGGTACCAGTCCAGGGTGCGGGTGAACGTCCGTGTCTCCAGCACGACATGGCCGAGGCGCTGGATACGGGACGGCTCGCGGGGCGGGCGCTGGGTGCTGTTCGTACGGCGGGGTTCGGTGCCGGTGTTGAGGGTGAGCGGCGGCTGTTCGGGCAGCGCGGGCAGCGGTTCGGCGCAGTGCACCACCCGGACCGGGAGGCCCGAGGGGTCGAAAAGGGCGACGGAACGGCCGCCGCCCGGTACGTCGATGTCCCGGACGGTGTGTCCGACGGCGGCGGCCAGCCGGTCCACATCGGCCCGCTCGGCCGTGCGGAACGCCGGTCCGAGGAAGCGGGAGGCCTGCCCGCGCCGGATGACCATGCATGGTGAGCCTGCGAAGGTGCCGCGCAGCCACAACTCGTGTTCGGTGCGGGCGGCGATCGCGAAGCCGAAGTCGCGGGCGAACACCTCGGCCCGGTCCAGGTCCGGCTTCTCGAACTCCAGCCAGGCCAGGTCCGCCACCTTGATCACGGGGTTCCGGGCTCGTCCGGGGTGCTCTCCGCGCAGGGCGCCCTGCTCACTGTGGAGGTCTTGGTGGGGCGTGAGGGGACCGCCCTCGTCAACGGGGATGTGGGACATGGTGTCCTCCAAGCAACACTGCCTTAATGAGGAAATCATCAACTCTGTTGATTCTCGTCGTCAATAGGGGCAGCCCGATCAGTTGAGGATTTCATCAGTAATGGCAGGGTTATCGTCACGGCCGTTACACTGGGGCGTATGCCGACGTCAGCCCCGCCCAAGAACCGCTTCGAGCGGCGCCGCGCCGAGACCCGTCAGGCGCTCGTCCGTGCGGCCCGGCAGATCCTCGCGGAGACCGGGGACACCAGCGCGAGCATCCAGGCCATCGCCGAGCGCGCCGATGTCGGGTTCGGCTCCTTCTACAACCACTTCGAGTCGAAGACGGAGCTCTTCGACGCCGCGGTGACGGACGCCCTGGAGGAGTTCGGGCAGGTCATCGACGCGCGCGTGGCAGGCATCGACGACCCGGCCGAGCTGGTCGCGGCCGGTTTCCGGCTCACCGCCCGGATGGCCGACTCCCACCCGGAACTGATGCGGATCCTGCGTGACCGCGGCCTGTCCCACATTCACTCCGACAGCGGTCTCTCGCCGCGCGCCCTGCGCGACCTGGAGATCGGCATCGCGTCGGGCCGCTTCACCTGCGACAACGCGACCACCGCCCTGTCCGCCCTGGGCGGCACCCTGCTGTCCCTCGTGGCGCTCCGGCTGGACCGCCCGGACCTGGACGGTGACGAGGCCGCCTCCGACCTGGCCGAGATGGTCCTGCGCATGCTCGGCGTCCCCCCGGACGACGCCCATGAGGTCACCCGGCTTCCGCTGCCCGACCCCGCCTGACGACGTCCTGCACCTGGAACCCAGCCGCCCGTGGTGCCACGCCGGCGGCGACGAGGAAGGCGGTGGCCGCGGCCTCACCCGCGGGGTCCATCCACGTGCACGCGGCGTTCTTCTCGGCAAGGGCCAGCATCAGCGCCTCCAGCGCCTGGGCGAGAACGGGTGCGGGAAGGTGGTCCGCGAAGACGCCTTCGCACTGACCACGTCGTAGGGTCGCGACAGCCTCTTCACGAGCCGGTGCCAGAGTGGCGCGGATCGCATCCTCTCCCAGGTGGCGGCGCCCCAGGGCGATGAGCATGCGGTACTGGTCGCCCACCGTCCAGGCTGCCAGCACCATCCGCGTCATCGTCTCGATCGGGTCGGCCTCCGGGGTACGGGCTGCGGCGAACGCCTGCCGGAGTTCACGGCCTGCTTCCTGGGCCAGGTGGGCGATCAGCGCATGTCGGCTGGGGAAGTGTCCGTAGAGGGTGCGTCGGGCGACGCCGGCCGCCTGGGCGATGCTGTCGAGACTCGCGTCGGGGTCCTCCCGCAGTTTCTGCCGGGCGGTCGCGAGGATGCGTCTGCGATTGGAGTGAGCATCCCTGCGCTGCGGCGCGCGGCCCAGGGCGTCGGTCGTCTGCATGGTTCCGTCTCTCCACGGTTGCCGGAAAGCCGTGGGCGCCGGTGCTCCCTCACGCACCGGCGCCCACTCACCCCTGCCCGAGGTGACTTGATGTCCTGCTGACAGGCGTCAGGGGACGAGGATGAGGCGGATCGGGTCGCCGATCTTGTTCTCCAGACGGCTGACCGCGTCGGCCGCGTCCACCAGCGAGATGTGGTCCGTGATGGAGGGGGCCAGGTCGAGGCGGCCTGCCGCGGTGAGCCGCACCAGCTCGGAGACGGACTCGGGGCTGCCGCCGTAGTGACCGCGCACCTGCTTGCACAGGTAGTTGAAGGTCAGGCCCTCGGTGATGGTGAGCGGCCTGGGGGTGATGCCCACCAGGATCAGGGAACCGCCCAGGCCGAGCACGGAGGCGGCCTGCTCGCGGACGGCGGGTACGCCGGCGCAGTCGAAGGCGAAGTCCAGACCGCGTCCGTCGGTGGCCGCGCGGACCTGGTCGGCGAAGTCGGGTGCGGCCGGGTCCAGGGCGTGGTCGGCGCCGAAGGCGAGGGCGCGTTCGCGGGCGCTGGGCAGTGGGTCGACGGCGATGATCGGGGCCGCGCCGACCAGGCGGGCGAGGCGTACGTTGTGGGCGCCGACTCCGCCCACGCCCCAGATGCCGACGGACTGGGCGGGACGGACGCCCGCGGTGGTGACGACGGCGGCATAGGGGGTGGAGACCGCGTCGGGGATGATCGCCGCCTGATCGAAGGGGAGGCTGTCGGGGATGGGGATGAGGGTGTCCTCGCGGGCGATGACGTACTCGGCCCAGCCGCCGTCGTAGTCGATGCCGGCGGTGAGCATCTGGGTGCAGGGGCGGCGGCGCACGCATCCGGCGCACTTACCGCAGGTCTTGCCGGCCTCCAGGGTGACGCGGGTGCCGACGGGCAGGCCGCGCTTGAGGTCGGGGCCGAGGGTGTGGATCACACCGGCGACCTCGTGGCCGACGGTGACCGTGTCGGAGGCGGCGAAGAGGGGGACGAGGGAGCCGTCGATCAGGTGGACGTCCGAGAGGCAGACGCCTGCGGCCTTCACCTCGATGAGGACCTCGCCCGGGCCGGGCACGGGGATGGGGACCTCCTCCACGGCGAACTTCTTGCTGTCCAGGTGGCAGCGTCCGGCGAGCATGGTGTCCATGACGATCTGCTTTCTCTGAGCGGCACTTGGCGATTTCGGGCCGATAGGTGCCGTGTGGTGTCCGAATGGCTTGTGGTGGCCGGGAGACGTGCGGGGAGTGGCAGGACGGGGGCCGCACGCCTCCCGGCGGCTGGAGGTCGCACGCCTTCACGGCGTACGACGGTCAGGCGAAGACGTCCTGCTGGTAGCGCTCGTCGGCCTCGAGCTGGGCGAGCCACTGCTGGGCGGTCTCGTCGTCGCAGCCGGTCTTCTGGCGGTGGATGGCGGCCAGTGCCTCGCGGACGGCGGGTGCCATACGGCGGCCGTCACCGCAGACGTAGATGTACGCGCCGTCCTCGATGGCCTGCCACACCGTGTCGGCGGCATGGGCGATGGCGTTCTGCACGAACCAGGCCGGGTGGCCGGTCACCGCGGAGAAGGCGGTGTGGATCTGCGCGATCCCGGCCTGCTCCCAGTCCCGCATCTCCTGGCGGTAGAAGTAGTCGTGCTCCGGGTGACGGCAGCCGACGAAGACTTGCGACAGACCGACCTGCGTGCCGTTGCCGTGCTGCCAGGCCCGCTCCTCCAGGAAGCCGCGCAGCGGCGCGATGCCGGTGCCGGGGCCGATGAGGATCAACGGCGTGGCGGGGTCGGCGGGCGGGGCGAACGTCGGGGAGGGCACGCGTACGTAGCCGTACACGACGTCTCCGGGTTCGAGGCCGGCGATGTAGGAGGAGCAGGTGCCGCGGTACTGGCCGTCACCGGACAGGGCCGGGCCCTCCAGCAGGCCAACGGTCAGGCGCACATGGCGCGGGTTGGCCGACGGGGCGGAGGAGATGGAGTAGAAGCGGGGGCGGATCGGGCCCGTCATCTCCAGGAAGACCGCCAGCGGCAGCTCGACCGCCTCGAAGCGCTCCAGCAGGCCAAGCACCGAGACCCGCTTGCCGAGGATCTCCTTGCTGTAGCGCTCCTCGGCCTCCTCCGTGTCGGCGGTGTACGCCTGGAGCTGCGGCCGGGTCCACGGGCACTGGGTGTACTCGGCCAGGCTCTGGATCTGGGAGCGGGTGGCCACGTCCTGCAGCTCCACGAACTCGGTGAGCAGGATCCCGGCGGTGACGGGGACGCCGACCGGCAGGTGGGTGCGGCCCCCGCCGGGCTGGTCGAGCCGCAGCACCTGGCCGTACTCGACACCGAGCCGCCTCAATGCGCGTTCCACCAGGGAGAGTTCGTTCTTGGCGAAGACGGCCAGGTGGTTGCCGGTGTCGTAGGTGATGCCGTCGGGCAGCTCGACGGTGATGGACTTCGCGGATGGGCGCGGCGGCTCGGTACTGAAGTCCCACAGGCCGGTCGCGTCGGCCACGAGCTCCTCGTTGGCCACCACCGTGAGCGGGTACGCCTGCTCGGAGACGATGGCGGGGCGTACGTCGGACTCGGTGAGCAGCTGGACCTGGTAGCGCGGGCCGCTCGCCTCGGAGGTGTCGGCGGCGTACTCCTCGGCCAGAGTGGACCACAGGGTGTCCATCCACCGCGTGGCCATGCCGTCGAAGTCACCTGCGGCGTCCGCGATGCCGCGCTCGACGACCGGGGTGGCGCCGGCGGCCAGCAGACCTTCCTCGATCCGCTTGGGGAACGCCTGGTAGGTGGCCACCCACTGGGTGTTGCCGGCGCCCAGCAGCGCGAACCGCACATTGGACAGCGCACCCTCCGGCAGACCGGCGGCGAGCAGGTCGTCGAAGCGCTGGGCGTTGTCGGGCGCCTTGCCGTTGTAGCTGGCGGCAACGACGGCGAGCAGGCCCTCGGTGGGCAGGTCGTCACTCAGGTCGTCCAGGCTCACCAGGGTGGTGCCGAAGCCGGAGCGCTCGCTGCGGTCGGCGATGGTGCGTGCCAGGTCCTCGCAGGAGCCGAGGCTGGAGCCGTAGGCGACGGTCAGGTTCACCCCGACGCCGCTGACCGCTGTCTGCGCCTGTGTGTCGCCGGTCTGCAGGTCGGCGGCGCCGAAGACGGTCCGCTGGTGCTCCTGACGCTTGCGGACGACCAGCTGGAAGTCGCCGGGCTTGCGGGTGAGGGCCTCGCGGACGTCCATCTTGTAGTCGGTGGTGTCGGAGAACCTGAACTTCTGCAGCACCAGCGCCAGCGCCAGGCGGGCCTCGGTCAGCGCGAACTGGCGGCCGATGCAGGCACGCACACCGTTGCCGAACGGCTTGTAGGCGTGCGGGTGTTGCGCGGCGCGGTTCTCCGGCAGCCACCGGTCGATGTCGAACTCCTCCGGCCGGTCCCACGCCTTGGGGTGGGAGTGCAGGGCGCCCATGAGGATGTTGGCCCTGGTTCCCTTCTTCAGCTCGTACCGGTCGCCGATGACGGTGTCGTCGATGGGTGCCTTGGCGATCAGCGGGATGGGAGCCCACAGGCGCAGGGTCTCCTCCAGGATCCGCGGGATCACGTCGAGCTGCATGATCGTGTCGTAGTCCGGGACCGTGTCACCGGGCAGCAGGCGGTCGACCTCGGCGTATGCCTGCGCCAGGACATGCGGGTTGCGCATCAGCGAGTACGTGGCGAACGACAGCAGGCCACTGGTGGTCTCGTGACCGGCGATCAGGAAGGTCACCACCTGGTCGCGGACGTTGTCGTCCGCCAGCAGCTTGCCGGTCTCCGGGTCGGTGGCCTCCAGCATCAGGCCGAGCAGGTCTTCCTCGCCGGTGCCATTCCCCTCGCGGCGCTCCTTGATCACGCTCTCGACCAGGTCGCGCATCAGCTGGATGTTCTCGCGGTACTTCCTGTCGTCCGCCTTGCGGAGTTTGGTCATCATCGGCAGCTCCTGGGAGCGCCGCATCGACTCGATCAGCGCCTCCAGCAGTGCGTTGAGGAAGGGGTGCAGCTCCTCCTTGTCGAAGGACCGGAAGCGGTAGCCGAAGCCGGACAGAGCGATGGTGTCCAGGGTGAGCCGGGTGTAGTCGTCGGTGATGGCGACCGGCCGGCCCTCCCGGCTCTCCCACTTGCCGACCAGGTTCTGGGCGATCTCCAGCATCTGACCGAAGTAGGTCTTCATGGCCCGCTGGCTGAAGGCCGGCAGCAGGATCCGGTGGGCCATGGCCCATTCCTCTTCGTACTGGTGGGCCGTGAACAGGCCCGCCCCCGTGTAGTCCCGCACATGGCTCAGCGGCGTCTTCTCGATCTGCTTGAAGAACCGCGTCTCGTCGCAGACCTCGGCCACCAGGTCGGGGTCGTAGACGAAGACCTGCTCGATGCCGGCGATGTCCATGCCGTAGATGCCCTCGGGGAACCGCTTGGACAGCTCGTTGAAGTACTCCACCGGGTTGGTGTCGGGGATCTGAGGCGTGTGGCCGAGCAGGGGGATCCCGCGGGGGGACCTGATGGGGCGAAGGTCGTTCGCGGAGTGCGTGGTCATGGCTTGCTCCTCTGCGTGGAGGCGGTGGAGGGGATGGGCAAGGGCGCGTTGCGCTGGTCAATGCAGTGGCGCCACACGGAAACATACGCCGTATGGAATTAGTACCGTACGGCGTATGGAAACTTGAAGCAAGCCCGGTCGTCCACTTCGGTGCCGTGACGCGGGTTATTTCCGTACGATGTATGAAACTGGTACCGTACGGGGTATGGAAAACAAGGTGAGGCGTCCCCCTCGGGGCACGAGGAAGAGAGACGTGCCTCTGACCGAGGCCGGGATCTATACCGCCGCCCTGCGGCTCATCGACGATGACGGGGTCGAGGCGCTCACCATGCGCAAACTCGCGACCGCACTCGACGCGAACCCGATGTCGCTGTACCACCACGTGCCGAACAAGGAAGCCGTACTGCGCGGCGTGGCGAGAACGGTCGGCGCCCAGTTCCGCACCGTGACGCTTCGGGACGCTCCCTGGCAGGAGCGCATCCGCCTGCTCGCCACGGATTTCCGGACGCTGGCACACCGTCACCCAAGGCTGATGGCCTACTCGTTCAGCCAGCCGGACTTCATCCAGCCCGACGACCCGTTCTGGACCGCGCTCACCGCGATCGTGGCCGCTGCCGGGGTGTCGCAGCCGGAGGTCCCGGAGATCGCCGCTCTCATGGTCGCCGTCGTCGTCGGTGTCCTCGGCGCCGAACTCAACGGCTCGCTGCAGCAGTGGGCGAGCCTCAAGTTCCCCGGTGCCGCTGCCGACGAGGGCGAGACCACGGACGCGGACCGTGCAGGCCCTGATCAGGACCACATGTTCCGGCTGGTGATCGACACGCTCATCACGGGCCTGGAGGGCCGGCTCGCCGCCGCTGGTAACGGCCAGGGCGTCGGCCGCTGAGTCCGTGGCCCCAAGGCGATGCGGCCTGGGCGCGTCCATGGCCGGGCGAGTCCGGGCCACTGGACGCGCCCAGGCCGCAACGCGACGCCGCCACGCGCAAGGAGCACCCCGTACTCTCCGGACAGACCGTCCCGATGCGGCCGCTGCCGACGCGCGATGCGTTGCGGCTGGGCCAGGCGACCGACCTGTGGCTCAGGACAGCACTCAGCGTCCTCGTGGCGACGGCCGCGCCGAGTCTGATCCTCCTTGCCGCCGGCCGAGTCGACCCGGTGTTCGAGCAAGTCGAGAGTGCTGAGGGGAACCCAACTCCAGGCGGTGGCTGCGGGCGGTGACGGACTCGCCCCTCGCTCAGGCGCCAGGTGCGCGGTGCCGCCGGGCCCCGCAGGCAAGGGCCCCGGCGGTGTCCGCGGCAGTGGGCGGGACAAGCCCCGGGGCGAGCGTCTGGTCCAGCTGGGCACATGCCCCTCGGGGTAGCGGGCCCCGAAGCCGCCGTGGGGCAGGATCTCGTCGATCGCCGTCAGGTCGGCCCCGGTCAGGGTGACGTCGGCTACGGCGGCGTTCCCCTCCACGCGCTTCGGGCTGCGAGTGCCGAGGATGGGCACGACCTGCTCGCCGCGGCTGAGTAACCAGGCCAGGGCCAGCCGGGCAACGGTGATTCCCTTACCGACGGTGAGGTCGGCGAGCCGGTTGACGGCCTCGACGTTCTGCTCGAAGTTGCCGGGCTGCCAACGCGCGTCGAAGCTGCGCAGGGCTTGCGGTGGGACGGCGGGGTTGTGCCGGCAGTGGTCCGTCGACCACATGGCCGAGGTGGAGGCCGCCCGGGCCACCTACGACGCGCCCTCGGTGAACGCCGCCACAGCTGAATGACCGCCGTCCCGGCGTCACTCGTCACAGGCCGGCCGTCAGCGCAAGGGCGAGTCTGCGGTGGGCGTCAGGAGGGTCTCGTCGAGGCCGACGATCTGGCCGATGTCGAAGCCCTCCATGTCGGCGCGGAATTCAGGACTCGACAGGTACGCCTCCAGCCGCTCCCGCACGTCGTCGGCGTCCCTGTAGGAAACGAGGGCGTACAGCCGGGGAGTCTCGCTTCCGGGCGCCGCGGGCACCGTCCAGACGCCGTGTGTGGTGATCCGGTGCTTGGCCATGCCGGGAATGTGCCGGGCCCAGATCTTCTCGTAGTCGGAGAGGGCGTCGGCGCTGCGCAGGGTGTAGACACGAAGCTGGTACTGGGACATGACACTGGTTCCTTTTCTTCTGAGCATGGTTGGTCGGCGGTCAGCCCCGGGAGAGGATGTGGGCCAGTTCGGCATCCCAGTCGATGTGTCCGGACTCGGCACCTCGGGGCACCAGGGTCTCTGTGTCCTCCAGGAAGGACGTGATGTCCCGCACGGGGACCTCGAGCAAGGCGGTGCCTGCGGAAGCCCCGAGGGCGATGTACATCGACTGGTCACGCTGCCCGGCGGCCGACCAGATCCGGACGTCCGCGTAGCCTGCGGAACCCTTCAGGCCGTCAGCCAGAAGATCTCGCCCCAGGACCCATTCGACGGGCTCGTCGCAGTCGACGAAGAAGACGGCATGGACGACATAGGGATCGGTGGGCTCGTACCGCAGGCGTACGCACATGGGCAGTGAGTGGGCGTGTGAGACGACCAGTTGCACGGCCACCTGCCGCTCCACGGTCTTCAAGGACTTCTTCATCGGCTTCCGGCTCCTGTGCTCGGCTCGGCGGCGCCTCACGCCCGCGCCTGTGGCAATGAGGCAGCGCGGGCGGAGGCGGTACGGCAGGGCGTGGGCGCCGGACTGCACTGGCGCACCGCGCGATGAGTGGCGCTGCACCCACTCGTCCGGCTGTCGGGGACGCCGACCCCGACAGCCGGACGCGTCGCTGCCGCCGGCAGGGATCGGACCGGGGGACGCGGCGGGCTCACGGCCTGCGGACCCGTCTCACCGCTCGTCGCGGCTCAGGTCGTAATGGTCCGTGCCGCGGTCGTCGCGCTGGTAGCGGGTCACGTCGTACCGGTACGACCTGTCGGACTTCCAGCCGTGTCCCTCCGCCTCCCCACGGTAGAAGTGACCATCGCGGTAGAAGAGCCCTTTGCAGTCGTGCCGGCTCGAGTCGGTGCCGCGGCGGTCCTGGTGCCAGCCGTGGGTCTCGTCGCAGGAGTAGCCCTGCTCGAGCAGGTAGCCGACACCGTGGTCCCAGCTGTAGTCAGCGGTCTCGCCGCTGCCAGTCGGCCGCTGGACGTGCGCTGACGCAAGGGGCGCGGCCGAGGCGGTGCCCCCGGCGCCGAGGACGGCGACACCGGCGACCGCAACCGAGGAGACAGTGAGGGCGATGCGCTTCGTGAGCTTCTTCATGATCTTTCCTTCCTGGTGGCGTGATCTGCGCCAACGGCGGTTCGGTCAGGCGATGTGTGGCGCCGGGCGTGGTCCCGGCAGGCACTTCCATACATCGTATGGAACTACCCTCCAAGTATTACCATACGGCGTATGGAAATGTCGAAGTGACGAAGGCAACCGGGGTGAACGGCGCCCATGAGCGCCAACAGTTTTCGGTCCCCGAGCGAGTAAGGCATCGCCGCCCCTCGGCTCACGGGGGCTCCGTTTACGTGCCGCTGCTCGGCACGATCGCTTCGCTCCGCGGCCGGGTCGGCCGTCCCGCCGTAAGCCGGACTCGCAGTTCGGCCGAGCGGGGTAACGGCCCCGGGACTGGAACATCGGTACAGCCGTTGGCGCCGAGATAGATCATGATCAGTGCGCGGTGATCAGCGAGCACAGGTGATCAGCCCCGTGGGGGCCTTCGGCCAAAGCTCCACGGTCTGTCGTGGTGGGTGGTTGCCTCCGACGCGTGCCGGTGGAATTCCTGACTGCCGAACAGGCCGAGGCGTACGGGAAGTTCGCCGAGGAGCCGACGCGCCCGGAGTTGGAGCGCTTCTTCTTCCTGGACGACGTGGACCGCGACCTGATTGCGCTGCGGCGTACGCAGTACCACCAACTGGGCTTCGCCTTGCGGATGTGCACGGCGCGCTATATCGGCCGGTTTCTACCGGATGATCCGCTGGGTGTGCCGTGGCCGGTGGTGGAGCACCTGGCCGAGCAGCTCGGAACCGAGGACGTCTCGGTCGTGAAGCGGTACACCGAGCGTCCGAAGACGGCGTACGAGCACGCGGGGAGATCCGGGACGCGTACGAGTACCACGAGTACCGCGATCCGGAGTGGGGGCGGAAGTTCCGGACGTTCCTGCACGGGCGGGCGCGGACGGCGCATTCGGAGAGGCCGAAGGCGCTGTTCGACCACGCGGTGGGCTGGCTGCGTAGGCACCGGGTGCTGCTGCCCGGTGTTTCGGTGCTGGCGCGGGAGGTGTTCGAGGTCCGCGAGCTCGCGGACAAGCGCCTGCACACGACAGTCGCGAGCGGCCTGGCGGGTGGATCCGTCGCTGCCCGCCGACCTGGTGGCGCTGCTGGAGACCCCGGAGGGCAGGCGGTACTCGTACCTGGAGACCTTCCGCCGGCCGCCGACGAGGACCACGGGTACGGCGATGAAGCGGGCGCTGGAGCGGGTGGACGAGATCGCCGTGTACCGGCTGGGGCGGGTGAAGCTGGACAAGCTCCCGCCGAACCGGCTCGCCGCGCTGGCCCGGTACGGCCTGGGGTCGAGGGCGACGAGCCTTCAGCGGGCGAGCGAGCCGAAGCGCACCGCGATGCTGACCGCGGTGCTGCGGCACCTGGAGGCCAAGGCCATCGACGACGCGCTGGAGCTGTTCGCGGTGCTGATGGCGACCCAGCTGATCAGCACCGCGAAGCGGCTTACGAACAAGGACCGGCTCTCCACGCTGCCGCAGTTGGAGAAGGCGTCGCGCATCGCGGCCCGCCTCTCGAAGGTGGTCATGGAGGAGCTGGAACACCTTGAGGCGTCCGGCAAGAGGGTGGATGCGGAAGCGATGTGGCGGGTGCTGGAGGAGGTCGCGCCGCGGGCGCAGCTCTGGAGCGCGGCCACCACGGTGGCCGGCCTGGTCCCGGAGGACGACGACTCGGCGAAGGTCGCGATCCGCGAGGCGCTGGCCAACCGCTACAACACGGTGCACCCGTTCCTGTCGCTGCTCGGCGACACCAAGATGCTCGGCGCCGCCGCGAAGCGTCGCGTCAGGGGGCACCGCTTCTCCACCCCCCCCACATCATGCGCGGCCCGCTCAGTGGTCTGCCTTGAGGGACGGGCCGTACTGATTGGCGCCTGGAACGCTGTCCACGGCCATGCCCACGAGGTAGAGGACGGGGCCGACGACTGGGATCAGGGCGATGAGCATCCTCCAGCCGGTCCTGCCTGTGTCATGCAGCCGGCGGACGGAGACGGACAGCATGGGCACGATGAACGGCAGCAGGAGGACGCTCAGCAGCGGGGCCTCTGCTGCCCAGCTGATCCCTCCGATCACGGCAGTGGCCATCACGTACAGCACCGAGTACCACCAGTACTCCGACCGCCGGGCGCGACCGGAAAACGTGGCGTACTTCGTGGTGAGACACGTGCGGGACGCCTCGATGAACGACATTCTCGGCATGATGGTTCCTTCGAATCGAACGGGGTGGGACACAAGCCGGACCGCGAGAGCGGTCACGCGGACAGCGGGAAGACGGCAGTGTCCTCGCCGGTCACGGCGGAGCCGACATGGTCGTGCCCGAGGAAGCCGGACCGGGGCGGTGGCCTGATGGCCTTCGTTCAGCAGCTGCGGTAGAGGGGTGGCGGCTTCAGAAGCTGTACGGGCCGAAGCGTCCCCAGGCCACCAGCGCGGCGAGGATCAGCAGGACGGCGTTGAGGCCGATCGCGGGGAATTCCTTCTTGCGCGCGTGATAGGCCGCGGCCAGCAGCATCGTTGTGCCAAGGCCGACAGCGGCCAGTGGCGTCAGGACGGTGGCGATGCCGGTGGCCGCGGGCAGGATCAGCCCGAGGGAGCCGGCGAACTCCACGATGCCGATGAAGCGGACGGTGCCGGGCGAGAAGTCGGCGACCCAGGGCAGGTTCTCGACGAGCTTGTCCTTGGGCTGGGTGGATTTCATGACACCGGCCATGGCGAACATGACGGCCAGTACGCCCTGCACGATCCACAGGAAGATGTTCATCAGGGGTGGAGTCCTTCGACGCGAGGGAGGGGGAGCGGGGCGGAGCGGGCTGCTAGCCGAGGAGGCTGCCGCCGGTGGCGTCGAGGGAGGCTCCGGTGATCCACCGCGCCCGGTCGGTGGCGAGGAAGACCACCACGTCGGCGACCTCCTCCGGCTCGCCCAGGCGCTTGAATGCCGACAGCTGCGACATCGGCTCGCGCACCTCGGGCATCTGGAAGGCCGCGCTGCCGTTGTCCGTGGCACCGGGGAGCACGCTGTTGACCGTGATCCGCCGAGGGGCGAGGTGCCGGGCGAAGTGCAGCGTGAGCTGGTCGAGCGCGCCCTTGGACATCGCGTAGACGACCTGCGGCGGCATGGCCATGCGCGTGACCGCGGAGGAGATGTTGACGATGCGTCCGCCGTCCGGGACCAGCCCGAGGGCCCGCTGGACGAGGAGAAAGGGGGCCTTGGCGTTGACCGCGAAGATCTCGTCGATCTGCTCGGCGGACACCTCTTCCGGTGCATCGCCGGGCGTCGTCGCAGCGGCGTTGTTCACCAGGATGTCCAGGACCCTCTCGCCGGTGTGCTCGCGCAGTCCGGCCTCCAGCTGGTCAAACAGCTGATCGACGGCGCCGGGCGCGCCCAGTTCTGCGCCGACGGCAAAGGCCCGTCCGCCGTCCTTCTCGATGAGGCCGACGGTCTCCTGGGCGGCCTGCTTGTCGCGCCCGTAGTGCACGGCGACCAGGGCCCCCTCGCGGGCGAGGCCACGGGCGGTGGCCCGGCCGATGCCGCGGCTGGATCCGGTGACGAGAGCGGTCTTGCCATTGAGCGTGCTGGTCATGCTGGAGTCCTTGCTGTGTTCGGGAACTAGGGTTTGGGCAGCCGTTGAAGACGGCTTCGGCCTGGCCGCGGCGCTTGTACGGGTCCCAGTACAGGCGCGCGACCTGCTCGGGGGCGGCCCCGGGGGAATGCTTTCGGGGCCGCCCTGGCCGAGCCAGGTGTTGATGGCGACGTGCGCGGCGTAGATACCGGGAGGCCGGGAGGCCAGGAGGCCAGGAGGTCGGGTGGCTGATGGGCGTCAGAGACTGAAGACGAGTTCGGCCTGGTCGCGCTTGGTGGTGTGCAGGTCCCAGTAGATCGGGGAGATCTCCTCGGGCTGGGCGGTCGGGAATCCGGGGACCGCCGGCGTGCCGATCGACACGTTGATGGCGACGTGCGCCGCCTGGACGCCAGTGCCGTCCAGCTCCTTGTGCAGGTTGATCACCCAGTTGCGCAGCGCCGCGGCGGCGGCGTTGACGTTGGCGATCTGCGGCACGGGGTCGACGGAGCCGGCGCCGGTGGTGAACAGCAGGGTGCCCGCGCCGGCCTCACGCATGGCGGGCAGCACCGCGCGGGTGGCGGCGATGGCTCCGTAGAGCTGGAAGTCCATCTCGTGCTGCACGTCGGCCGGTTCGGTCGCGGCCGGGGTGGTCATGACGGTCTGGAGGCCGCCGACCGGGGAGTACTCCAGGACGTCGATGCCGCCGAAGTGCGTAGCTGCGTCCTTGAGCGCCTGAGTGAGCGCGGTGCGGTCCAGGACGTCGGCGGGGAACGCAGCGGCGCTGATGCCCTCGACGGCCAGCTCACCGGCCAGATCTTCGAGCTTGGCCCTGTTGCGGGCGATCAGTGCGACGTCGTAGCCGTGAGTGCCGTAGGTGCGGGCAATGGCGAGGCCCAGCTGGGGGCCGGCGCCGACGATGGCGATGGTGGGCATGCGACAGCCTTTCGCGGAAGCAGAGGCGGAAAGGGTTATCCGTTTTGTTTCCGGAAAGCCCTATCCGTTTCGCTGCCCACCGTAACACAGGAACTGGATAACGCATTCCGGTTTGCTAGTCTGATCGTCATGAGCCCCCGAGGTCCCCACACCGCCGCCGACGCCGGTACGGTTGATTCCGCAGGTCAGTCCAAGCGCAGCGACGCGGAGCGCAACCGGGGGCGGATTATCGCCGCCGCGCGCACGGTCTTCGGGCGCGACGGGCTGAACGCGTCGATGGCTTCGGTCGCACGGGAGGCCGGGGTGGGGATCGCCACCCTCTTCCGTCACTTCCCCCGCAAGGAAGATCTCGTCGCTGCGGTCTTCGCCGACCGCATGAAGGCGTACGCACAGGCCACCACCGAGGCCCTGGCCGACCCCGACCCCTGGCACGGCTTCACCGGCTACATCCACGACGTCTGCGCGATGCAGGCCGCCGACCGCGGCTTCGCCGACGTCCTGACCATGAGCTTCCCCGGCGTCCCGGAACTGGAGCAGCACCATGCCCGGGCGTACGAGGGCTTCCTCGAACTCATCGGCCGCGCCAAGCACAGCGGGCAACTGCGCGAGGACTTCACCAGCCGGGACCTCGTGCTGCTGCTGATGGCCAACGCCGGAGTCCTCAGCGCCACCGGCGACGCCGCCCCGGACGCGTGGCGCCGCCTGGTGGCATGGATGATCCAGTCCTTCCAGGCCCCGGCCCGTGGTCCGCTGCCGGACCCGCCGGAAGACGCTGCGCTGTACGAGGCCATGCGCCGCGCCAGCCAGGGCGTCACCGCCCCCGAGACCGGAAAGCGACGCTGAATCAGCGACCGGTGGGACAGGGCGACCGCGGTGAGGTCGCCGTTGGATGCGGGCTCCGAGATCGACTGCTCGCAAACCCGTCGGTCTCCCCACGGCACCGGCGCCAGACGGCCGGGCCTGATGACGCAGCTTCTACCTCCCCTGCATCGTCGCACCTGTCGTCAAACGATGGCGACGACGGTGGTCGCCGCGCTGAGCGCGCGCAGAATCTGGATGGTCATCTGGCCCAGACCGCCGGCCCCGATCACGACCGCGGTCGAGCCGGGCCCCAGCAGGTGCAGCGAACGTTTGACGGAGTGATAGCTGGTCAGTCCGGCGTCGTTGAGCGGAGCGGCCTGGCGGGGGTCGAGGGTGCCCAGCGAGATCAGGTAACGCGCTGCCGGAACCAGCAGGTACTCGGCCATGCCGCCGTCGTGACCGCCGCCCAGGCCCGGGCCCTGACCACCGAGGTTCTGGCAGTAATTCTCCCGGCCCTGACGGCAGTTGGCGCACACCCCGCAGCCCCAGGAACCGTAGACGATCACAGGGTCCCCGGGGACGAACCCGGTGACCCCCGGTCCCGGCCGTTCTACCCATCCCGCGTTTTTCGTGGCCGAGTGTGAAGGGCGGCATGAAACCGGGCAGCGGTGCGGGTGCCTCCATGATGTGCAGATCGGAGTGGCACGCGCCGGCACCTCCGACCTTCACCAGGACCTGCCCCGGGCCGGGCTCCGGTACCGGCACCTCGCGCAGCCCGGGCGGTTGCCGCCATCCGACGCGTTGGAATGCCCGCATGGTGATCCTTTGCGCACGCCGGGTCAGTCGCGGATGCCGTCGATGTCGACCGGGACGTGCCGTGGCCCCCGGAAGATCTGGTTGTGCCGGTACGGCGGCGGGTCCTCGACGAGCCGGGGGCTGCGCACCCGGCGGACGAACTCGCCGACCGCGATCTGGACCTCGAGGCGCGCGAGCGGAGCGCCGAAGCAGAAGTGGATGCCCTGGCTGAATCCGAGGTGCTGGTTGTCACGGCGTTCGAGGTCGAGTTCGTCCGGTTCGGTGAACCGTTCCGGATCGCGGTTCGCCGAGCCGTACGCCAGGAAGATCGGCGCTCCCTTCGGGATGGTGGTGCCGGCGATGTCGATGTCCTCCACTGCGGAGCGGGTGTGCCAGAACTGCACCGACGACTCGAAGCGCAGCAGCTCCTCCACCCCGGGCACGATGAGCTCGGGCCGGCGGCGCAGTGTCTCCAGCGCGTCGGGGTGCCGGAGCAGGGTGAGCACGCTGTGGGCGATGAGATTGACCGTGGTTTCGTGTCCCGCGAAGATCAGGAGCAGGGCGTTGCTCGCGAGCACGCCCTTGGACATCCCTCCCTCCGGGGGTGTCGTGTCGGACTGCGCGGTGTGCATGATCGAAATTGTTTCCTCCTGCCGGTGCGGTGCGAAGGCCGAGGCGAGCCAACGACCGAGCGGCGGAAGCACGTCCTGCTCCGGCAGATACACGTTGCGGGGATGGACGATGTTGTTGGCAAGGGCGTACTGGTCGGGGAAGCGGCAGCGATAGTACAGACGCTGGTTGCTGCACTGACCCTGCGGCGGCCCGCCCTGCCTTGCGGGAACGGCCGGGACGCGGCGTTCCCGGCCACCTCGACCGCAACGCCGACGACGCGGATACGAGCCTCGTGCGCGGCGACGCACCACTCCGTGTACCGCGCCAGGCCGGCCCGCGGTATACCGGGGAAGCCTCAGGCGGCGACGCGGCCCCGGCTGTCGTAGTGCTTGATTCGCGGCCACAGCTGCTGCCAGTCATCGTGGAATCCGGTGCACAGCCACACCGGAACGTCGGCGTTGATGCCGAGGTAGCCGTCCGGGTTGTCGTCGAAGCGGGCTACCTCACGCACCTCGGCGAACGCGGCGCGGAACTCGGCCGGGGGCCTGTCTCCGACCCACAGCACCGTGGTCACCTCGTCCGCGGGCGGGCCGAAGGCGGAGTAGCCGCGGTCCGGGCTTTTGGCCTTCGGCAGGCCGCGCGATTCCCCGTACGAGTCCAGGGCACCCGCCTGGCGGTAGGTGTCGGCGACCAGGGCCACCGGGCCCGGACCGGCCGACCGGTAAGCCGTGGCGACGGTGTCGACGAGTTCCGGCCAGCCGGTGCTGCCCCGGGTCAGGATGTTGACCTGCGCCCCGGTCGACACCGGGAGCACCGACAGCGACAGCGGCACGGCGATGAGCGCCGCCAGGATCAGCCCGGGGGCGCCGGCGGCCACCCGCCACACGCGCCCGCGCAGGTCGATCGAACCCGCGGCGAAGAGCAGGGGCAACAGCCCGCCGGTGTACGTGTGCCGGCCGCCCGCGATCAGGAAGGCCAGGATGACGCCGCCGGCGGTGATGCCGAGGAAGCGGTGGGCCGGGATACGCCACAGCCGCACGACGCCGCGGACCGCCAGGGCCACACCGACCGGGATTCCGGCGTAGAAGAGCACGAGCGGCAGGAAGCCGAGCCGCCCACCGGCATCCCGCTGCGCCTCGTCCGCGATGACGCTCGTCATCTCGATCTGCGGCCAGCCGTGGCTCGCCTGCCAGAGCAGACCCGGCACGGCGCTGAGGATCGCCACGGCGCCACCGACCCACAGCAGCGGACGGCGCAGGAGCTCCCGCGGGCCGGCGAAGAGCACGGCGACGATCATGACGGCCCACAGCGAGACGATCAGGTACTTGTTCTCCAGCGCCACCGCGGTGACCAGGGTGGCGATCAGCAGCAGCCGATCCTGGCGCAGGCGGTTCCACCGGACGACCAGCCACAGCACCGTCGCCCACAGCGCCGAGTCGATCGCCGTCGTCGCCAGCGTGGCGCTGAGCGACAGCAGCAGGATCGACGTGGCCGCGGTCAGGGCCGCCACCGTCTGGGCGCGGCGCTCACCGCCCAGCTCGCGGGCGGTGAGCGCGCTCAGCACGACCATGGCGACCATACACAGGGTGGCCGGCAGCCGCAGCAGCACGAGCGAGTGCGCGACGGACCACAGGCCGTGGGCCAGCACCGGGGTGAGCGGCGGCTGGTCCACGTAGCCCCAGGCCGGGTGGCCGCCCGCGCCGATGAAGTAGAGCTCGTTGCTGTACGCGCCGATCCGCCCGCTGACCGCGGTGATCACGGCCGCGACCGCCGCCGCGGTGATGAGCACCGGCCGCCAGGCGATCGGCGGCGTGGCGTCGGTGCCGATGACGAGTGGGGCCTCGTTGTGCGGCGCGGCGGCACTGACTTGTTCGGTCATCGTGGGGCTCCTTCTCGCCACGCGGGCCGTTGACGGCGGCTGATCGTGCATGATGGACGGTCGCCGTCCGGGCACGATCGGTCGCAGAGTAGGCCGCGGTGGGTTGCCCCTGGCATCCTCAGACCTGGTAGTCCTGATCTTGATTGATTCAGGGGTTCTCGTAGAAGCCGTCGATGCGGCCCCGGGCGAGCACGGTGCCGGCCGCCGCGAGCACGGCCGCGGGCTTGGCGGTCTCCACGCCCGTGGCGATCGGCTCGCCGAGGGCGAAGAGCTGGAAGGCGTACCGGTGCGGGCCGTGGCTCTTGATCGGGGCCGGTCCCAGGTAACCGACGCCCTTGCCGGACTGCAGTGGCCGTACGCCGGTCGCCGGGCTGGTGCCGTCGAGCGCGCCCCGCGCGAGGCTCGTCACCGACGGTTCGATGAGGAAGACGCCGTGGTTGAACGGCTTGGGGGTGGGTGCATCAGGGTCCTCGACGACCAGCAACAGCTGTGCCGTGCCCTCGGGCGCCGCCGTCCAGGCGAGCGCGGGCGAGGCGTTCTCCCCGCCCAGCTTGCGGCTGGCGTGCACCACCGGGAGCGTCACCTCGTGGCCGAAGTCGGGGCTGGTCACGGCCAGGGTCTCGGCCCCTGCCAGGTGCGGCGCGTGCCAGGCAAGGTTCGCGTCACCCGCGCGCCGGTTCTTCAGTAACTTTCCGAGCAGTGCCATGACTTCTCCCTGCCGGGTATGTGACAAAAGGGCAGCAATACTGTCCAGGAAATGCCGCCCAACCTACCATCGTGATCTTCCACCGTGGATGCCGGAGTCAGGCCGGGATCGCCACGCCCAGTTCCCCGGCCTGCCGGCGCTGGAACTCGCCGAACTCGCCCTGCAGTTGCCAGCGCGTGCCGGCGCCCCGAAGGGTGCCGCCCTCGCGGGTGCCCCACGCCGCCTCGTACCCGGGCGGCAACGACCGGCTCGACGGCACGGAGAACCACATCCGCAGCAGGTGCCGTCCCGCCTCGGGCTCCTCGCTGGCGAAGGCCGTGCGGCCGTGCAGCACCAGATGGTTGTTGATCACCTGCAGATCGCCCGGCTCGAACTGCATGGGCGTGACCAGGCCGGGCCGGGCGGCGATCTCCTCGACCTTGTTGATGGCCTCAAGCTGCCGCTCGGTCAGCCGCGGCGCGTCAGGGTTGTCCTGGCTGCGCAGCACCCGGCGGATGTAGAACCGGGTCGTGGTACGCCCTTCGTGCCGACCGAAGACCGGGCTCAGGAAAACGTCCGGATGCTCGTCGTCGGGGGAGGCGACGTCAGCGAAGGGCATCGGCTCGTACAGCGCGCTCAGCAGCTCGGGGCACTCCCAGGACATCTCCCGGCGTACAGCCTCCGCGCTGACCACGAGGCTGGTGCCGCCCTGCGAGGCTGCCCGTCGGCACAGCAGGGTGACCACGTCGGTCGAGTCGATGTGGAAGCCGATGTGCTGATTCGACGTGTGCACCCGCAGCTTGCCCGCCCGGCGCTCGTCGCGAATGTCGACCATGCTGGAGTCGCTGTTGTTCTGGATCATGGGCACGCCGATGTACATGCCGAGTCCCCAGTAGAGCCGGCGGACCTCGTCCTCGCTCTTGTCGCCGACCGGAACTCCCCGGACCAGGGCGAAGCCCGGCTCGTTCTCGATGGAGTCGACGATGCCGCGCAGCCTCGGCCCCAGCGCGGGCAGCGGGAAGTCGGCGGGGCTCGCGGCGAAGTCCGGCTTGCCGCTCCTGAGCAGCACGCCCAGCGCGTCGTCGATCTCGGCCGCCTCAGCGGGGTCCAGGCGGTGCAGCCACGGTTGGTCAGACATCACACTTTCCTTCTCCTGGGAATGATGGGACGCGTCGGCGCATCAGTAGATGCCCTCGATCACCCGCTCACCACCGAACGTCTCGACCGGCCGGGGGTCGGCCACCGAGTCGCCGAACTGCCCCTCGGCGCCCGGCACGCGTACGGCGGAGTCCCGTTCGAGGTTGTTGGGCGCGAAGAAGCCCTTGCTCACGTGGTTCATCACGACCTGCCCGCGCCGGCCGTAGTCCACCGTCTCCCCCGTCTCCGGGTCGATCACCCGGAAGGTCACCACCGGGGTGTACGGGTCGTAGATCACGTGATCGCCGGTGCCGGTCCCGGCGCGCTCGGCGGCCCCCTCAAGGATCATCGCGCTGTTGTAGCGGCTCACCATGCGTACGCCCGGGAAGTACACGTGCTGCAGCTCGTAGCGCTCGTCGGCCGTCATGTGGGCGCCGCCCCAGAACACCACGCTCACCTTGGTGTTGATGAGCTCGACAAGCAGCGGACGTCCGGAGCACGCGCGCAGCAGCGGCGGCGTGATCACCAGCAGCCCGACGTTCTGAGTCGTCAGGACGTGTTCGATCTGGTCCAGTACGTGCTCCACGTACGCCTTGACCTGGTCGTTCTCGCCCCGGGCGATGAGCTTCTTGACCCAGCGCGGGTCGACGTCGATGGTGAACTTGATCGTGTTCTGCCGACGCACCACGTCGTCGTACTGGCCGCCGATCTTGTGCGGGCCGGTCGGCGTCGCGATCAGGATGTTGCCCGGCTCCCGCCCGGCGAACACCGGCCCGGCGAGCATCCGGTCGATGGAGCTCTCGAACCAGTCCGGCATGAGGATCACGCGTTTGGGCGCACCGGTGGTGCCGCCGGTCTCGAAGACCTTCGGCGCCGGGGGCCGGGGGCCGTACCCCCGAGGGATGAGGTCCTCCACGGGAATGTCGCGCAGCTCGTCGACGACGTTGGGGAACAGCGTCAGATCGTCGTACGTACGCACGTCGGTCAGCGGGTCGAAGTCCAGCGACCCGGCCCGCCGCAGCCAGAAGGGCGACCCGGTGTCCTCGCCGAAATGCCACTGCAGCGCAGCCCTGAGATAGGCCTCGGGGTCGGCCGGGCGGATCGCCGGGTCCAGCACCGCCCACTGCTCGGTCATGAAGAATCTCCGTTGCTCTCGGTGTCGCGTAGCGATGGGGTGGCCCCGGTCTGGGCCTCCGCGATCAGATCGAGTGCGGTGGCCAGCTCCAGCACCTGGCGGGCGCGGGCCAAGGCGGGCGGGCCGACCATCTTGCCCTGCGCGGTGACGACGATCGACCGGCTCTCCGTGGCGGCGAGGTCCGCGGCCGCGAAGACCTCCAGCGCGTCGTCGATCTCATTGGTCGTCGGGGTGTAGACGTCGTGGATGATCGGGATCTGCGCCGGGTGGATCGCCATCCGGCCGAGGAACCCGAGCCGGCGGCCGTGCCGACTGGTGACCATCAGCCCGCGCAGGTCCCGGGGCTCGGCGTAGACGCTCTGGATCGGGTTGGGCAGGCCGGCGGCGCGGGCGGCGACGATCACCCGGGCCCGGGCGCTGTCCATGGTCGGGCCCTCGTTGGTGGTGTTGAGGTCGGCCCGCAGGTCGGACTCGCCCAGGCCCACCATCGTCACCCGCTCGGACGCGGTGGCCAGCTCGTACGCGCGCTCCAGCGCCTCGGCCGACTCGATGAGCACATGGATCCGGCCTGGATGGCCGAGCTCGTCGAGCACGCCGGCGACGAGCCGCACCTCCTCGGGTGAGGAGACCTTCGCTACCCGCAGCCCCGCGAGCCCGGCTCCGGCCACGGCCCGGATGTCGTCCTCGCACAGACCCGAGGACACCGGGTTCACCCGGACATAGGTGGGCTTGGCGGCCAAGGTCGTGACGGCCTCGGCCACGATCTCGCGGGCCCGGGGCTTCTCCGGCGGGGGGACGGCATCCTCCAGGTCGAGGATCACCGCGTCGGTCTCGGTGTCGTAGGCCCGGGCTATCCGCTCCGGATGATGGCCGGGCACGTAGAGGCAGCTGCGGAAGACCTGCCGCCGGGTCTCGTCGGTGCTCATGCCTCGGTCTCTCCTGTGAATTCCTCGGTGTGCTCGCCGACGCGCGGGCCGGCCCAGTCGATGCGGCCCGGAGTGGCCGACAGCCGGAACGGCAGTCCCGGCATGTGTACGGTGCCGAGCTCCGCGTCGGGCACCTCCACGGTCAGGCCGCGGGCGCGAAACTGAGGGTCGTTCAGGACGTCGTCGACCTCGTATATGGGGGCGACCGCCGCCTGCGCCTCCTCGAACGCGGTGATGACCTCGTCGCGCTTGCGGGCGGCGATCCACGACCGCACGGCGTCGTCGAGCACCTCGCGGTGCGCGGCCCGGCCGCTTCCGGTGGCGAACCACGGCTCCTCGCTCAGCTCGGGGCGGCCGACCAGCCGGACGACGCGCTCGGCGATCGAGAGCGCCGACGCGGACACCGCCACCCAGCGGCCGTCCGCACACCGGTAGACGTTGCGGGGCGCGCTGTTGTGGCTGCGGTTGCCGATTCGCTCGGGCTTGACGCCCAGATGCTCGTACACGGTGAGCTGGGCGCCCAGCGTGCCGATCAGCGTCTCCGTGATCGCGACGTCCGCGACCTGACCGGTACCGACCGTGTCGCGGGCGCGCAGCCCGATCAGGACCGCCAGGGCGGCGTGCAGCCCGGCCACGGCGTCGCCCAGGGGGAACGACGGCAGGGCGGGCGGGCCGTCCGGCTCACCGGACATCGCGGCCAGCCCGCTCATCGCCTCGGCCAGCGTGCCGAAGCCAGGGCGCCGCGCGTACGGGCCGTCCTGGCCGAACGCGGTCACCCGGGCCAGCACCAGCCGCGGATTCGCCTCGGCGAGCACCTCCGGGCCGAGTCCCCAGCGCTCCAGCGTGCCGGGCCGGAAGTTCTCGATCAGCGCGTCGGCGCGGCGCACCAGGCGCAGGAAACTCTCGGCGCCCGCGGGCTCGCGCAGGTCGAGCACCACGCTCTTCTTGTTGCGGCCCAGCACCTTCCACAGCAGCGGGACGCCGTTCTGGGTGTGACCGAACCCGCGTACGGGATCGCCGCCCGGCGCCTCGACCTTGATGACCTCGGCACCGTAGTCGCCGAGCAGCCGCGCCGCGAAGGGGCCCGCGAAGAGCGTGGACGCATCGATCACGGTGAGGCCGGCCAGGGGGTGCGGAGTGTCCGACACGGTGGGACCTTTCCGTGATCAGTGTGCCGCGGCGGCGATCCGGTGCGGGGTCTGGTTCTTTGGTGACCACGGCGTCCAGGGCGCGCGACCGTCGCGGGCCAGGGCGAGCAGAGCGGCCTGGTCCAGCGCGGCGACAGCGCGGTCGTCCTCGGAGCCGACCTCGCCCTCGGGGTCGAGGAACAGCGACGCCACGTCAGCGCCGTGCACCGGCCGCATCGCCACCGCGGGATAGGAGAGCGCGGTCTGCCAGTTGGTCGTCGGTGCGTAGTCGAACTTCTGCATCCATCCCGTCCCGCCGCCCTGGTGATGGGCGGCGATCAGCTTCCGGGCCGGTCCGACCCAGCGGTACTCGGACAGCTGTTGCACCTTCTCCTCGTGCGACACCGACTGGTCACTGCCGGCGAAGACGCGCGAGTAGGCGTGGTCGACCGCACCCCAGGCGTCCCACACACCGGCCTCCTCAGCGACGTTGGACACCAGCAGCGCGACTCCGGCCATGAGACCGTCGGCCAGCGCGTCGAGGGGCGCCTTGGGCAGGATGGTGCCGTCGACGAAGGGCCCGTACCTGATGATGATCGGGCCTCCGGCGCGCGAGACGCTCTGCCGCAGCAGCCGCCGGTGCACGGTCCGCAGGCCGACGTTGGGCAGCTCGGCAAGGTCGGCCGCCGTGGCCGCCAGGGCGCCCGCGGCCGCCAGGAACTCCTCGGCGAACTCCGTGGCGTCCTTCTCCGGCATCGGTGCCTGCGCCCCGCTGTAGGAGGCGGCCTTGTGGAACAGCCCTCGGGCCGCCGGCGCGCCCAGCAGCGCGCCCAGGTCGGAGGCGCCTGAGGACATGCCGAAGACGGTGACGTTGTCCGGATCACCGCCGAACGCCGCGATGTTGTCCTTGACCCAGCGCAGCATGAGGATCTGGTCGAGCAGGGCAAGGTTGGCGCTGTCCTTGAACTCCGGGTCCAGCGCGCCCAGATAGAGCCAGCCCCACGGGCCGAGCCGGTAGTTCGGGGTCACGACGACGGCGTTGTGCCGGGCGGCGAAGTGCCACACATCGATCATCGGGGTGCTGCCCGCACCGTAGGCCCGGCTGCCGAAGTGCAGCCACACCAGCACCGGGCGCCGGGCGTCCGGGTCCGGACCGGGCGACCAGACGTTCAGGTTGAGGCAGTCCTCGGACTCGGCGGCGTCGGGGAAGACCGAGGACGGGCTCCGGCCGGCCACGATCGGCAACTGCCAGCAGATCGGCCCCCAGTGGCGGCCGTCGACCGGCTCACCCGGCAACGCGGGCACCGGCGGGTGGAAACGCTGCTCGACCCGGCCGTAGGGCACGCCCCGCCAGTTCGGTGTCCCGCGGTCCAGGAAACCCCGGACCGTGCCGGACGACGTCTCCACCACCAAGTCGCGATCAATACGGTCACCCATGGCTGTCAGCTCCCGGAGTCGAGGGCGGGTGGGGTGAGAACCGCGTCGATGATTCCAGGACGGTAGACGGCCCTGGAACCACCAATGCTGGTGGTTTCGCGGCGGGGGAGCGCTCCCCAGCGGGCAGCGGGCAGCGGGCAGCGGGCAGCGGGCGTCGCCCGTGGACTACCAGGTTTGAGGAATTCCCCGCGCTCCCGGCGGCGGTTAGCTTGGAACTCTGCCCGCCGAAGTGCGGATGCCGTCACCCCCTCCGCCCGAGCGCGGAATCCCCCTGACCGGAGGTTGACCGATGGGTGCTGCGCGCGCTGACCGTCTCGTCGCTGTGGTCGGTCTCTCGTGCCGCTTGCCCCACGCCGAGGACCTGGACGCCTTCTGGAAGCTGCTGCGGTCCGGGGCGTCGGGCGTCACCGAGGCCGGCGACGACCGGTGGCCCGGCCAGGGCGACCCGGCCCGGCCCGCTGCCTTGCGCCGCGGAGGCTTCCTCCCGCAGGTCGACACCTTCGACCCGGGCTTCTTCGGCATCTCGCCGCGCGAGGCCGTCGAGATGGACCCGCAGCAACGGCTCGCCCTGGAACTGAGTTGGGAAGCACTCGAGCACGCCGGCATCGTCCCCGGCACACTGCGCGGCGAGCCGGTCCCCGTCTACGTCGGCGTGATGGCCGACGACTACGCCAAACTGCGCCTGGCCGACGCCGGCGACGACCCCGACCAGTACGCGCAGGCCGGCACCCAGCGCGCCCTGATCGCCAACCGCATCTCCCACTTCCTGGGCGTGCAAGGCGAGAGCATGGCGGTCGACACCGGCCAGTCCTCGTCGCTGGTCGCCGTCCACCTGGCGTGCGAGGCGCTGCTCAGCGGACGCGCGACCGCAGCGCTGGCCGGCGGCGTCCAGCTCAACCTGCTCGAAGAGACCGCCCTCATGGCGGCGAAGCTCGGCACCCTGTCCGCGGACGGCCAGTGCTACACCTTCGACGCACGGGCCGACGGCTATGTGCGCGGCGAGGGCGGCGGCTTCGTGGTCCTCAAGACGCTGGCCCGCGCGCTCGCCGACGGCGACGACATACACGCCGTCATCCGCGGCACCGCGACGAACAACGGCGGCTCGGCCCGCGGCCTGTCCGTGCCCAGCGCGGCGGCGCAGGAGGCGGTGCTGCGTCAGGCCTACGAGCGCGCGGACGTGGACCCGGCGCAGGTGCAGTACGTGGAGCTGCACGGCACCGGCACCAAGGTCGGCGACCCGATCGAGGCCGAAGCCCTCGGCGCCGTCCTGGGCCGGGGCCGATCGTCGGCGCAACCGCTGGTCGTGGGCTCGGTGAAGACGAACATCGGGCACCTGGAGGGGGCGGCCGGCATCGCCGGGCTGCTCAAGACGGTGCTGATGATCCGGCACCGGGGCATCGTGGCCAGCCTGAACTTCGCGGAGCCGAACCCGGCGATCCGGTTCGAGGAGTGGCGGTTGCGGGTGGCGACGGCTGCCGCGCCGTGGCCGGGGTCCGGAGCGCCGGAGTCCGGAGCGGAGGAGCCGCTCCTGGCCGGGGTGTCGTCGTTCGGGATCGGGGGCTCGAACTGCCATGTCGTGCTGAGCTCCGTGCCTGTCCCTCACGCCGGGTCGGCGGTTTCGGAGCCGGGGGCCTCTTCCGGGGCCGGCGTCGTGCCCTGGGTGCTGTCGGGTCGGTCGGCCGAGGCGGTGGCGGCGCAGGCGGAGCGGTTGCGGGCGCGTGTCGAGGCAGATCCCACGCTGCGGCCGGCGGATGTGGCGTGGTCATTGCTGCATGCACGGGAAGCTTTCGATCATCGTGCGGTGGTGGTGGGCAGGGATCGTGATCAGCTGCTTGCCGGTGTGCGTGAGGTGTCTTCGGTGGTTGCGCAGGCGAGTCCGCGGGTGGGGGTGTTGTTCACGGGTCAGGGTGCGCAGCGGGTGGGTATGGCGCGGGGCCTGTATGGGAGTTCGCCGGTGTTCGCGGCTGTGGTGGATGAGATTGTCGCGGAGTTGGATCCGTTGCTGGATCGTCCGCTGTTCGAGGTGATGTGGGGTGAGGATCCGGATCTGATTAATGAGACGGGGTGGGCGCAGCCGGCGCTGTTCGTGGTGGAGGCGGCGCTGTTCGCTGTGTTGCGTTCTCATGGTGTGAGTCCGGCTTTTCTGCTGGGTCATTCGATCGGTGAGGTGACGGCTGCTTTTGTGGCGGGGGTGTGGTCGCTTGCTGATGCGTGTCGGGTGGTGGCGGCGCGGGCGAGGTTGATGCAGGCGTTGCCGGCTGGTGGGGCTATGGCTGCGGTTGAGCTGTCTGAGGCGGATGTTGTTGCGTTGCTGCCGGAGGGTGTGTCGGTGGCTGCGGTCAACACTGTTGGTTCGGTGGTGGTGTCGGGTCCGCGGGATGCGGTGGAGGAGTTGCTGGCGTCGGTTTCGGTGAAGGTGACGCGGTT
>NZ_JBIWOA010000044.1:0-93690 GCF_044767525.1 Streptomyces sp. NPDC101234
CACGGTGGGAGTGCGAACTCGGCGCCGTGTCCGCCTGGCCCTGGGAACCGGACCAGGTCAACGTCTTCCTCTTCCATCCAGGCCGCTCCGCTGTCAGGGAAGACCGTCCATGGCTGCAGTTCCGGATGATCCTCGCCTCCTCCAGTGACGACCCGACAGGCCAAGCTGAACGGCTCGCTGAGCAACTCGTCGCAGCTGACCCGCGCCGAGCCGCCGAGGTCTGCGGTGGCTCCTCAAAGTTCGCCAGGCGACTCGGTTGCCCATGGCCGCAGCGTCGCAGAGCCTGAGCGCAGGGAATACCACACGTAAGGAATAAGGGGTCTCCGCCAGTACGGACCACCGCCTTGCGTTCGCGGCTACGGATCGTGACCTTGGCCATGGCCACGAGCCCGGTCCGGGAGAGGGCCTCTACCAGGAGGGCGTATGGTCGGTCCGCGTTCCCTTCGGCGGGAGCGACGTAGTACGGCTGGTCGTAGCTGATCGGGATGATGCCCTTCGGGTCGATGAATCCCACCACCGTGATCGTGCGCTTGGTCGGCAGTGGCAGGCGGGCCGGGTCGTCCTCGGTGAGCGGCAGCGTACGGCCGTCCGGGAGGGCGACGCCCCGTCCGACCTCCGAGTAGCTGATCTCCCGGCCCTCCGCCGCGCAGAAGCGGCGGTGCTGGACACCGCTGCCGTCGGCGGTGTGGGTCTCGTAGAGCCACACGGTGTGCTCTTCGACAGCCGCGTAGAGCTGGACCGGGATCGTCACGAGACCGAAGCTGATCGCTCCGGCCCAGATACTCCGGGGCATCCCAGACCTCTCCGTCGCAGGCCCCGAGCCCATCCAGACTACGGTCCGCCCCACCGCACGGCGCGACCGCCGGCCTCATGGGGCGCCGGCGTCTTCCACGGCCGGCCGGACGTCCAGGACCTGGTCCGCGCCGGTCACCCGCCGAATGTCAGCCGCCCCGGGCCGTCGGCGTTCGGTGGCTGACAGTACAGCTGGAGCCGAGGTCCTCCCCCACGCGCCCGCGTGGCCCGCGCGGGCGCGTGAGGACGGGGCGCAGTCGGATGCGGGCGTCGAGGCCGGTTCCGGGTGCGGGGTGGAGGGTGATGGCGCCGCCGGAGGTGTCGACGAGGTGGCGGACGATGGGCAGGCCGAGGCCGGTGCCGTCGTGGTGGGAGTCGGAGGAGCGCCAGAACCGGTCGAAGGCGCGCTCGCGGTCGGCGTCGTTCATACCGGGGCCCTGGTCGATGACGTGGAGTTCGCTGCCGGGGGCTCGGTGGAGGGTGATGGTGGTGCTGGGAGGGGAGACGCGCAGGGCATTGGCGAGGAGGTTGTCGATGATCTGTTCCAGGGCACCGGGGATCGCCCACACGTGGCCGGCGGGCCGGCCGGTGATGTCGAGGGTGACGTACTGCTCGGCCGCCAGCGGCTCCCACATCGCCACCCGCTCCACGACGACGGCGTCCAGGTCGACCGGCTCCGGGGTGGTCGCGGAGTTCTCCAGGCGGGCCATCGCGAGCAGGCCCTGCACCATGCGGCCGAGGCGTTCGACCTCGCCCACGGCTTCCTCCAGACTACCGTGCGCGCGCGGGTCAAGGTGGGGCTCGAAGTTCTCCAGGCGCAGCCGCAACGCGGTCAGCGGCGTTTTCAGCTGGTGGGAGGCTTCCGAGGCGAACGCCTGCTGAGCCTTGAGCAGGTGCTGCAGGCGGGTCGCGGTGTGGGTGAACGACGTGGCCAGGCGCCGCAGTTCTGGTGGTCCGGCGGTGGCGTCGGGTGGGGCGGTGAGCTGCCCCTCGGCCAGCTGATCGGTCGCCGCTTCCAGGCCGCGCAGCGGGCGGGTGATCCAGCGGGCCAGGCTGAAGGCGACCAGGGTGACCACGGCGAGGATGCAGGCTCCGGCCAGTGCGAGGGCGCCCCAGATGCGGTGCACGCGGGTGCTGACCTGATCCAGGGGATAGATCAGGCGCAGGGTGCCGCGGATGGTGGTGCCCGAGGAGCCGGGCATGGTCGCGGACAGCACGTCACGGCCCTTGCTGTCGGTCGTGGTGGTGACGGTGAGTTCGTTGTTCAGTGCGCGGGCGATGTCCGGCTGGGCGGCGAGGCTGATGCCGGTGCGGCCGGCGGGATCGGAGTCGGCCAGGACGATGCCCTGTTTGTCGGTGACGACGACGTGGCCGCCGGTGCGGGCGGCGTAGTCACCGACCACGTCCGGCAGCGCGTCGAGCTGGCCCTTTTCGATGTTCTCCTCGGTGACCTCGGCGAGCATGGCCGCGTCGCGTTCCACGCTCTGGGAGGCTCGGGAGGTCTCGCCGCGGGCGTAGATGTAGCCGAGTGGGATCTCCAGGCCGGCCAGCACGAGCACGGTCAGGGCGAGGTAGCTGAGGAGGATGCGTCGGGTCATCGGGCCGCCTCGGCGGCGGCGGCTTCTTCGCTGGGGATGGTGAGGCGGAAGCCGATGCCGCGGGCGGTGGTGATCCATCCCGGATCGCCCAGCTTGCGGCGCAGGGCGGCCACGTGAGCGTCGAGGGTTTTGGTGGGGCCGAAGAAGTGCGGGTCCCAGACCGTGTCCATGATCTGCTGTCGGGAGCACACCGTGCCGGGGTCGTCCGCGAGGAAGGCAAGCAGGTCGAACTCCCTAGGCGTCAGAGCGACGTGTTGGCCGTTGAGGTGGACCTCGCGGGTGCGGCGGTTGATCGCCAGCGGGCCCAGCTCCTGTGCGCCGGAGGGCGGCCGGCGCGGTTCGGGGATTTCCGCGGGCCCCGTCGGTGTGTAGGCGGGGGCTCCGGCGCGGCGGGTGACGGCGCGAATGCGGGCGATCAGCTCCCGCACGCCGAAGGGCTTGGCGAGGTAGTCGTCGGCACCGAGTTCGAGGCCGACGATGCGGTCGGCCTCCTCGCCCCGTGCGGTAATCATGATGATGGGGACGGCGGAGCGGGCGCGCAGGCTGCGGCAGACGTCCAGGCCGTCCATGTCGGGCAGGCCGAGGTCCAGCAGGACCAGGTCCGGCGCGGCCGTGGTGTCGGCGAGGCCGGCGGCGCCGGTGCGGACGTGGTTCACGGTGAACCCGTAGCGTCCCAGGCCCTCGGTGAGGGGGCCGGCGATTCGGTCGTCGTCTTCGATGAGCAGCAGCCGCATGGCGCCAGGCTCGCACAGCTGTGCCAGGGAAGTCGGAGGGTTCATGGGAAGCCGCCAGGGATCGGAGAAAACGTACGGGACGACGGTGGGCAGACAAGTACCGCCCAGCCGACGGGGACGGGAGTACCGCGTCGGCCGGGCAGCGGTGGCGGGACGCCGGGCAACGCCGACTGGAGAGTCAGCCGCCGGCGTTGTCGCCGTCCTCACGCCCCTGGTCCTCCCGCCCGTGTTCGTCACCACGGTCCCGGTCCTCGCCGGTGCCCGGCGGCAGGCCGCTCTGCGTGGGTGCAACGGTCGGGCTCGCGGCGTCGCCAGGCCGCACGGCGGTGAACGATGCAGTCGGCGACAACGACTGCGTGGCCGACGGCTTCGGCACGGAGACCTGGACGGTACTGCCCGGGACGGGTGGGGAGGTGACCGTGTCGCTGACCGTGGACAGAGCGAGCCCGAAACCGCCCAGCAGCACGAGCACGGCGGCGACCGTGAGGACTGACCGGGGACGGCCGGCCGCTTGCCGCCAGTTGTCCGCGCTACGCTCCGTCCCCCGCTTGCGGTCGCGTCGGTCGGCAGTCCCCTGCGGTTCGGGGCCCGGTTCACCGGTCTCCGTCGGGGCCGGGTCGGCGGACCAGGAGTGCGCGGTCGACGAGGGGTAGTCGAAGGCGTCCTCCGCGAAGCGGCCGCCGTAGCCGCCCGGTGCCGGGGCGCCGGATACTGCATCCAGGATCGTCGTCACCTCTGCGTCCGTGGGCGAAGAGGAGGGCTGCTCGGGCTCGGACGTCGGCATCGGGTTTCTCCCTTCCTCGGTCAGACCCCGGTCATCAGCTGGCGTCCTGGGTCTCCTCGGTGCCCTCCTTCTTGGTGTCGGTGACCTTGTACGACTTGTCGAGGTACACCTCGATCGAGGTGCCGTCGGCCTGCTTCACCTCCACCGCGTACATGCCGGGCTTCTCCGCGTCCTCCTCGGACTTCACGACCGTGCCCGGGTATGCGGCTAGCGCAGCGGCCTCGGCCTTCGTCTTGACGTCGCCGGTCAGCGGCGGCTCGGTCTTGTCGTCGGTGTCACCGGCCGCTTCATCGCTGGCGTCGGCACCGCCCGCGCTCTGGTCCTGCTGCTGGGTGGCCGCGGCCTTGGAGCTGTCGGAGCTGGAGTCGGATCCGCCACAGGCGGTCAGCGCGAACGCCAGCACGGCGACCGGAGCGGCGAGGAGGGCACGACGGGGCAGAGCACGCATCAGGGTGTCTCCAAACACTGGGCATCACTTGCGAGTTCGGAGAGCCGTGGGGCCGGCGCTCCGGGGAACGACAACGACGCTAGAAACCCGCTGTATAGAGGCGGACCAGCAGATGGAGAGAGACAGACCAGCAGGTCCCCAATCTTTGGCCGCGACATGCCGTCCGCGGACGGCGCCGCCAGCGCCGCACCCGTCTCCGGTGGACCCACGCGAGGAAGACATCGGCCTGGTTCAGAGAAGAGACCATCCCGAAGGCGATGGTGCCCGACCAGGTAGCAGTGGCCCTCATGGTTCCAGCGTCGGCGGCCGTGGCTCACCTCGCATCCGGGAGGGGAGCCACGGCCACGTGAGGGCATGAGGGGGCTCGGTCAGCGTCAGCGGAGTTCGTCAGCCCAGTGCCGGAGCTGGTCTTCGAGGACCAGGTTGTCGCCGCGGGCCACGGTCTGAAGCAGCTGGGCGCACACGGTTGCTTCGGCGGCGAGGCCGGCCGGACTGCCGAGCACGGGGAGGGCGTCACGGACGCGGGCGGCGGTGTCCGGCTGGAGCAGCGAGCAGGCGTAGAGCGTGGCGCCGTCGAACCCCTCTGGAGCTCGCCCCCAGCCCTCCCAGTCCAACACCTTCAGCGGTGCTGTGACGTTCGCCCAGTGCAGGTCAGCGTGAGCGGAGGTCCAACAGGTCACGGCCGGGGCCGGGAGCCCGAGGAACTCGGGGATGGCCCGGCTGGCGGTCCAGGAACTCGATCAGTCGCGTCTCCGAACGGAGGAGCCGCTCTCGCTGTTCAGGAGGAAGAGCGGCGAGGCGGTCGACCAGGACTCGCTTCCGCGGGACGTACACCATGTTGCCGGAGTAGATCCGGCAACCTGCGCACCAAGCGAGTCCGATACAGCGCTCGAACTTCGGGGACTCTGGCGGATGGAAGCGATGCTGGTACGAAGAGACGGGCGTTCCGCAGACGGCGCAGACTCGTCGATCGCCGTCGGGAATCGTGTCCCAGCTCCCGACCTTTCGCCAACGCTGTCGCCCGGCCGGTGCTCTTCAAGTCGTCATGCCGAACATTCTCGCTCACAGAGATCCGCCCAGCCCAGCCGTCGACCAAGACTCCGGCCGGCCACAGGCCGTAACCGTCACGTGATCCACTTCACGGAATCCGTGCCCGAACCTCGAAGTGGGCCCGGGTTTTGGTCAGCTCTGGCCCCCGGCTGGAGATGGACGGGAAGTCAGTCGTCCTCTGCTGCCATGTCGTACTCGTCGACATCCAGCTCTGCTCCTGTTGCTGTGAGGAACTCCAGGACGTCGCGGTCCAGGTGCCAGCCGAAGAGGTTCGCCCTGTCGGCTGGTGAAGGGAGCTCCGCCTCCCGGTCAGTGTCGTTGAAGTAGCGCACTACCTGCAGAACGGCGCTTCCGGGGGCTTCCTCGGTTGTAAGGCAGCTGGCCAGCTGGGCGATGGCCTCCGTGTGGGGCTGGAGCCTTCCAACGACTCGGGAGATCTGTTCGTTGACCCGCAGCTCGCGATCACGGCAGACGATCTTCCAGTGATGACAGGACGGAACGGTGACTGGTGAGGTGCTGCGGCTCGCCCTCACCGTCGTCTCATCCGGCTTGATGCCCAGCAGCCGGGTGATCTCGTCGGCGGTGGTGCGCTTGCTGGAGAGCGCGAAGTAGACGTATTGAGTCAGCGACACCCGTGGAGATTACCGGCGTGATGGCACGGTCACGTCGCTATTTCTTCGCCTGCTGCCGGGCCTTGGTCTGGGCAAGGCGGTAGGATTCGGTGCCGGTCTCGATCATGGTGCCGTTGAAGGTGAGGCGGTCGACGATGGCCGCGCAGAGCCGGGGGTCGGTGAAGGTCTCCAGCCCCCGAACGACTCGTTCGAGGCGATCGCAACACAGTTCTTTTCCTCCCGCTCCGTCAGAACCTGGAACAGCATCTCGGCGCCGCGACGGTCCAGTTCGAGGTAGCCGAGCTCATCATTACAGAGGAGATCGACACGGCCGTAGCGGGCAATCGTCTTGGGCAGATGTATTTCGTCTGCTGCTTCGACGAACTCGTTGACCAAGCGGGCTGCGAGCGCATAGCGGACCCGGAAGCCGACCATCGCCGCGGCGGAGCCGAGTCCGATCAGCAGGTGGGTCTTGCCGGTGCCGGAGTCGCCGATCAGGCAGAGCGGCTCGCCCTTCTTGACCCATTCGCAGGTGGCGAGGTTGTTGACCAGAGCGGGTGTGACGTTGGGGTTGGCCGAGTAGCCGAAGTCGGCCAGCCACTTCGAGCGCGGAAAGCCGGCCGCACGGATGCGCCGTTCGGAGCAGCGGCGGTCGCGGTCCTCGCACTCGGCCATCAACAGTTCGGCGAGGAAGCCTGGGTAGGACAGGTGCTCGCGTTCGGCTCGGTTGACGGTGTCGGCGAACTGGGCCCGCATGGTCGGCAGCCGCAGGGCGCCGCAGGCGGCATCGGAGGCGGGCTCGGTCAGGTGTGGTGCGGGCCGGTCATCGAGGGTCCCTTCCGGGTCGGCGGTGCAGGAGCTGGTCCCAGCCCTCGAGTTCCGCCCCGCGCCTGGGTCGTACCGACTGAAGCAAGGCTGCACCGGGCTCGATGAGTATCGACAGACCCTGCGACGGGTGCCACGCTGAGCCTGGCGTGTGGATGGGTCCGGGGGAGGCCGCCGTGCGAAAAGACCCCGATCAGCAGGTACGTTGGATCTTTCACGGCCGCACCGGCAGGCTCTGGCACATCAGGCCGGAGGGCTACATCCTCCGGCACGTCGCCGACCAGGCCGGTGTCAGATACACGGTGCATTACGGCTACAACTACCCCGTCGGCGGCCGTGGCTCCCCGATGTACTCCTTCGATGCCGCGGACGCCCGCCGCGTCGCGCCCGACGTCATCGACGGCGTGATCGAGGTCGATCCCACCTGGCGCACCGACACCCCCGAGGGCCGCCGGATCCACCGCTGGAACCGGCTCAAGCTCTTCCTCAGTGTGACCGCGTGCCTTTCCCCGCTCATCGCCGCCTTCGTGTTTCTCATCATCGCCTTCGTCCAGTGATCCCACACGCTTGACGTCCTGGGCCCCAGGGGCACCCTCTGGACTAGGTCGACACCGATGGACGACGGGCTCTTGGCCTTGCGCCAGTAGATCCAGCCCCGTGCTTCCATCGCCAGCAGAAGACAATCCGCCAGGAACACCGCGACGGGACCGCGGACGTAAGCACCTGACCGATGTCAGTCCTCATCGGCATTTCCCGGCCCTGTGATCATCAAGTGCTGCCCAAACTCGGTGATAGCCGGTGTCGCACGTCAGTTACCAAGCCATTTGGTAGTCGGACGCGAGGGCCGAGCGCAGGAGTTCAGTGTTGTTGCCACGAGCGCGCAAGAGGGCGTCTTCGAATCCTGTGGCTCTGGAAGGGCGGGCACCGCCGTCGGGATGGCCGGGGCCGGAAGGAGGGGCGGGCGTGGACCTGGGCAAGGCCGACCGCTTGAATCCGCTCGTAGTAACGCGGCCGGTGCTTTCGCAACCGGCCTTGGGCGATCCGTTCCCGGTGGGCTCGGAAGCGCGCGACCAGGTCGGTCGGGTCAGCCGACGAGGCGGGCACCGCCGGCGGTTGTGTGGGGCACGCCGAGGTGTTCGAGTAGTAGTCCTTCCCTGGTGGACCAGGGGCAGATCTCGACGCTCTTGGCCTCGCATGCCTCCATGAGAGCCTGCGCGACCAGGGCTCCGGCCAGGGACTGCTCGGCGCGGTGCCGGGAGATGCCCGGCAACTTGGCACGGCGGGACGGTCCCACGTCGGCCAGTGTGGAGACCGACCTGCGCAGTTGGGGTAGCTCCAGCCGCCCTGCGGATCGCGATGTCTCGCCCTGTGCGGCGGCGAGCCGGGCGAGCTGTTCGAAGGTCTTGGAGCAGGCCAGCACCCGCCCGCCCGGTGCGGCCTGAGGTAGGCCGGGGATGCCTTCCAGGGACTGGCGGAGGTGCTGCCGGATCTCGGCCAGACGGCGTTGGGAGGGTACGGTGCCGGCAGGAAGCCAGTCCCGTGTGATCCTGCGAGCGCCCAGTGGCAGCGAGTAGACGGCGCGGGGCTGCTCTCCGGTGCCGGAGGCGATCTCTACAGTGCCTCCGCCGATGTCCAGGACCAGCAGCTGACCGGCCGTCGGGCCTGACCACTGGCGGGCCGCCACGTAAGCCAGCCGCGCCTCCTCCTCGCCAGTCAGCACACGCAGGCGGGTGCCCGTGGTGCGTGCCACGCGCGCGATGATCTCGTCGCGGTTGGGCGCGTCCCGGATCACGGAGGTCGCGAACGCGAACACTTGCGGTCCGTGCAGACGTGCGTCAGCGGCGACGGCCTCGGCCACTGCCCGTTCGACGCTCTTCATGCCGGCCTTGTCCAACCGACCCTTGTGGTCGAGGGTCTCGTGCAGTCTCAGCCGTACCTTGCGGGAGAACACCGGCTTCAGCACCGTACCCGGATGCCGCCGCACGACCGTCAGCAAAGCACTGTGGCACCCGACATCGAGCACACCTGCCTGCCGCATCCGATCGCCTCCCCCTACCTCGCACTCAACCGGGCTGGCTCCTTCTCCGATCCTCCATCAGCCACGACGACGGCGCGACGGGGATTCCGGCCCACCGTGTGAGCATAGCGTCACCAACCGTACGCCCTCCGCCCCGGTGCACACCGGCAGAGCCTTGTACTACAGCTTCTGGGCCTCCTCTCGCATGCGTGCACCGGTCGTTGTCGGTGGTCGCTCTTCTCCTGAGTCGACCTGGACCAGGCGTGAAGGACGGAGGATCTCTCCATGGGGTGGGACAACAACGCGCGGCCTCGGCCTCGTAGATCCGGCCGGGCTGCGGCGGGCATGCCGGTGTCTTTCTCGGAGCACTCATCGGATGCCGCAGCGCAGCGGCCAGCAGCGGGCTGGGTTCCGGGGCGAGGCATTCGTCGACATGACCGTCTCCGACGCCGGCCATGTGGAACGACACCAGACGTGACTTCGCCATTGACGGTCAGATCGAGTTCGTGGAGGCCGATCGGGAAGTCACCGGTGTGGCCGTCCTGGCCCAGGTGAAGGGCTCAGAAGTCGGGTTTCGGGGCGCGACCGAGACCGAATTCAAGTTCCCTTGAGGTTCAGGCAGCCCGTGAACCCCAGGGCCTTGATCTCTTCGAAGAGACGATTGACCGGGACGCCTGGGTCCTCGGCCCGACGTTGGTGCAGGTGCTCACGGAACGGATCGACCAGAATGGCGCGGTACTTTGGGACACGGAGCATCCGCTCGGGCCGGTCGGCTCGGGCGTAACGTTTGACGGTGTTCAGGGCCAGCTGTAGGCGCCGGCACATTCGATCAGACCCACGCCCTGGTCGAGCAGGCCATGGACTTGATGCCGGCGTTCCAGCGTCGTCCGGGCTCAAGGCCCGTCATAGATGGGGGCGTCCAGCACGGTGGCCCAGCAGGTGCCGTGCGCTTTGACCTCGCTCAAGACGGCTTCACACAGGTTGCGCCACAGATGCCACCGATCGCCGATCTGCGTCGCACGGGGCAGGGCCCGGCGGATGGCCTCGGCGCAGAGCGAAGTCGTCGACGCCGATCACACGGGGCGTCCGCCTTTCGGGTAGCGGGATGCACAACAGGATACGCAGAGCCGTGTGACGCGAGATGCCCGACGCGGGTATCGCCGGCAAACGTGCCCCGGCCCGGGCCACCAACTCCTTGACCAAGGTCTTGACTTGCCTGGTCAGACGGGTGGTGCGTCGCTGGTGTCGGTCCAGGACCCCGGGCACCTGCTCGCGGGAGGTATGTCGGCAGCCGCGGGTGGGACACACCGGACGCCGCACCCGCACACGGACCACCACGCCGCCCGTCCATCGGTACGTCGGCCACGGTCCGCCAGTGATAGCCATGCACCCGCCCCGAAGACACCCCACACGCCGGACACGGCGCCATGTCCTGCGGCGTCCTCGCCCGCACCGCGATCCGCTCACCCTCGTCGACCACGTCGTCTATGGCCAGCGGGAACAGGCCCGAAAACACCATCTGGACAAGCTCGTTGACATTCTTCACACGAATGCCGCCGACGCGTCACGACACTCCGTCACCACCGAAAGTGAGACAGGGCCGTCAAATTGACACACCCCGCCCGTCCAGACCTCGGCGCATTCGCCGCCGAAGCGCTGTTCGGCCCCGATCGGTACATCCGGCAGCGCATCGAACTGGCCAGCGACGCGCCCACGCCCGCGGCGATGGCGGCCGCGCTCGGTGCTGCGCCGGGTCAAAAGGTCCGCTATGCGGACATGCCGCTCGCGGCCATCGGCCATCCGGACATCCGCGCGACGTGGACGTCCCTCCAGTGTTGAGGTCGCCCGACGCGGTCAGGGTGGTCAGGGATTTCCAGCCACTTGTGACAGCGTCGGCTACGCCACGGACCGGTTATTGATCCGATGTTTCCTCGTCGCGGCATTGACGTCTCGCAGTCGCGCTTCTACTTTGCCTGCATGTTTCCAACAAGACAGCAAGCGCGCTTCGCGAAACCCGTCAGAGGGTTCCGCTTATTCATCGGGCCTTATCGGGTCGCCGCAGCCGTACTCTGCACGCTCCTGTCCGTCGGAGCGCTCGCTCTGCCCGCACACGCGGCGACCGCGGTCACCTATTTCGTCTCGCCCAGCGGCAGTGACAGCAATCCGGGGACCAGCGCCGATACTCCCTTCCACACGCTGGCCAAGGCGCAGACGGCTGTCCGGGCAATCGACAAGTCGACGTCCGGACCGATCACCGTGACATTGGCCGGGGGCGTCTACAGGCTGACCAAGACGCTCACCTTCACTGCCGCGGACTCGGGCGGCGGGTCGGCCGGCACCGTCTGGTGGAAGGCGGCGCCCGGACAGTCCCCGGTCATCAGCGGCGGTGTCCAGATCACCGGCTGGGCGCGGACCAGCGCGGGCAGCAGCATCTGGTCCGCCCCGGCCCCCACCGGCCTGGACACCCGGCAACTGTACGTGGGCGGCGTGCGCGCCCAGCGTGCGACCGGTGCCCTGCCGGTTTCGCTGACGCAGACGGCGACCGGATACACCACGGCGTCCGGTGACCCGATGGCCGGCTGGCGCAATCCGTCGTCGATCGAGTTCGTCTACCGGGGCGGACTCGGGCTGTGGACCGAGCCGCGCTGTCCGGTCGCCTCGGTCACCAGTACCGCGATCACCATGGCCCAGCCCTGCTGGAACAACTCCACCCAGCGCGTCATGCGTACCGACGGCTCAGGCCGCACCTACAACCTGGTCGGCCGCAAGTCGGTCACCGAGGCGCCGACGGCGGTGGAGAACGCCTACGAACTCCTCGACGAGCCGGGCGAGTTCTATCTGGACAAGAACGAGCACCGGTTCTACTACATTCCGCGTTCCGGGGAGGACCTGACCACCGCGGACGTCGAGGCACCCTCGCTCGACACCCTGGCGGCGACGTCCGGCAGTGCCTCGGACGAGCCCAGTCACGTCGGCTTCCAGGGCATCCAGTTCAGCTACGCGAACTACACGGCCTCCAACACCGGCACGGGCTTCTCCGAAATCCAGGCAACGTACCAGGTCACCGGTACCACGGGCTACGCCACCCAGGGACTGTGCCAGTTCGTGTCAGGCGGCACCTGCCCCTACGGCAACTGGACGAAGATGCCCGGCGCGGTGCGGTTCACCTATGACAAGAACATTCACTTCGACCACGACTACTTCGTCCATCTCGGTGCGGCCGGGCTGGACCTCGGCAACGGCTCGCAGAACGACACGGTCACCGCCTGCGTGTTCACCGACATCTCCGGCAACGGCCTCGATCTGGGAGGCGTGGACACCCCGCAGCCGAGCAGTTCGGCACAGCACACCAGCGGGATCACCGTCAAAGACAGCCACTTCTACGACACCGCCGCCGAATACCACGGCGGGGTCGCCATCGACGCCGGATACATCGAGACATCGACCATCACCCACAACCAGATCGACCACGTGCCCTACACGGCCATCTCCATCGGCTGGGGCGGCTGGCCCGACAAGGTGAGCCTGCCCGCGCAGCCGAACTACTCGAACAACAACACGATCTCGGACAACCTGATCTACGATCACATGTCACTGCTCGGGGACGGCGGTGCCGTCTACACCAACGGAATCACCGGCACCTCGATGGCAAGCGGTGAGAAGGTCACCGGCAACGTGGTCCACGACCAGCTCAACACCTCCGGCGGCCACGTCCTGTACACCGACAACGGCGCCACCTACGTGTCGATCCTGGGCAACGCGGTGTGGAACATCAACGTCTCACCGTGGGGCAGCAAACACGTGAACTACACCGCCGGAGACGGAACCTACGACCCCACGGACATCGAGGGCAACTACTGGCCGAACGGCCCGTCCGACTACGACAGCAAGAACGTCCTGATCCAGAACAACCACGCCATCACCGGAGCGGCCCAGGTTCCGTCGAGCATCATCGCGGCCGGCGGCATCGAGTCGCAGTATCAGACGGTCCTCTCCTGGCAGCCGGCCTGACACGAAAGAGCCCGGCCGTGCTGCGTTCACCGCGGCTGCCACCGGCCTCTGACGCCGAGCCGTACAAACAGCGCGCCACGGCCGGGCGATGCATCGACCGGCTCAAGGTGTGACGCGACTTCGCACACGTCAAGTGGGGAAGCCACGTAGGAAGGAGGGATGCGCTGGCCCCGGACCGGAGTCCGTATCCGTTCCCACGCTCACATTGCGTCGCCGGTACCGGCCGGGCGTGGAGCTGAGCGCTCAAGTCCAGGAGTTCCCCGACCGCCGGGGAGCGACAGGCGACACCGCCTGGCGGATGCGGATCAGACGGCGGCCCAGTCGCGGAGTTGGCGAGCGATCCTGGCGACGCCGAGCGCTCCGGAGGCCGCATCGCGTACGAGTGCGACGGCTGCTTTGGGCGGGTAGTCGAGTGCGTGCGCGTTGAGGATCAAGTAGGCCTCGGTCGCATGCCAGGCGAAGGCTTCGTTGGAATGTTCAAGGCACGGCAGTCTCGCCAGGGTCTGCAACAGCGCAGCCGCCTTGAGGTACAGGGATCCGTAGATGTCGCGCTCCATCGCCCTGGCATTGACGCGGACGACAGCGGCGTAGAGCGGTCCGTAGTCGTCGACCTGCGGATCGCCGTCGAGCAGTTCGGCGGCGTGAAGCAGAAAGGTGACGTCGAGAGGATGGAGGGGTTCCGGCTGGGTCACGCGGCGTGGCCTCGCTGCTGATGCCCGAGTTCCTGCTGCGCTTCCTGCTCGGCAGCGCGCTGATCGGCGCTGGGATCCAGACTGCTGGGCTCGGCTGCGAAAGCCGCACCGCTGCGGGCCATGGATGCCTTGAAGCCGTCCAAAAACCGCTGCTCCACGGCGGTCGCGCGGTCATAGGCGGCTGAGAGGATGTACTCCTGCATGCTGACCCCCGCCTGCTTGGCCGCTGCCGCGATTGCGGCCCGCTGCGCAGGGTCGGGGAAGCGCAGGCTCATCGCTTTGGGATCCGACATGGTATCGACGGTACCATTGATACCGCATACATGTCTCGGGACGGCACCACCGGCGTAGTCCCAGCCGCCGGGCCCGCGAGCGGCAGCAGACGGCCGGGATCGTCGCGCGGGCACGGCCGGCAGCACTCATCGCATCAGGCGACCGGACCGTTCTCGTCCAGGGTCGGACCGCAGCGGTATCGGTATGTCAATCCCTCGCGCTGTGGAGATCTTTTGAGTGGCCGACTCCACGGTAGGGTCGGCCTGATGGTCTCGTTCGCAGTCGATCGGGCTCCGGTGACGGCGCCGAAGGTCATCACCTTCGTCGGGCGCACCCGGACCAGCACCGTTCCGGGTGCGCCGTTGCGGTCGACCTGCTCCTCGGCGCGGTCAGCGCCGACGATGGTGACGTAGGTGCTCCAGTTCTTCAGGGTCCACGCCCAAAGACCCGGCAAGCGCGCTCTTCGAGCGCCCCGCGTACCAGTCGATGTAGATCTCGGCGCTGTCGACCACGACGAACGTTCTCCTTGCCGTCCGGGCTGCCCATCGGCCTTCGGGACCCACAGGTCGAGGACCATCCACGGCTCCGAGATGACCAGGTCCGTCGATCCCGAACACCGTCGCACCCATGGACAATTAGGAGAATTCAGTATGGGGAATCACGTGACGCTCAAACCGCACTAAGTGGGGAAAACTTGATCGTCGACGGACCTGACCGCGCACACCAAAACATCGATGCGGACAGGGACACCAAGAAGAAGAACCGGACGGAATACCGGACGGAATACCGGACGGAATACCGGAAGGTTCACCGGAACAAACCAGGAGCGCGGGCCCCGCACTCCTGGTTGCGCACCGCCGACTGCGATCAGATGGCGGGATCCTTCCGCATATTTCGGTCGGAATTCGCAATTCACAGGGCGACTACGGCTGAAAGACCGAAGTTGACGCCAGGATTCGGCGCAGGGTAGGACTCCTGACGATTCGAGAGATTGACGTTGAGGGGCAGTCATGTGGTTGCTATTCGTGTTGTTGCCGCTAGCCGGCCTGCTGGCCGTCGACGTCGGCGCCTTCTTGTGGTGGGCACGCCGGAGTCAGCTGCTGAACAGCGGCGTGCCCACGACCGGCGAGGTCGTGCGGATCAACATCACGGTGACCCAACACGTCGACACGAGCACGCAGTTGAGCTCCTCCTCCACCACGATTCGCCCGGTGGTGCGCTTCACTACGCAGACCGGTGAGCTGATCACCGCCTCACCGATGCGCAGCGCGGTCGACAAACTCCTGATCCCCGGCGATCCGGTCAAGATCCGCTACAGCGCGGGGAACCCGATGCGCTGCGTGGTGGACCAACGCGGCGCCAGGCAAGGCACCGTGCCCATGCTGGCGGGCCTGGTCTTCTTGAACATCTTCCTGATCGGTTTCGCCTCCGTGGGCGGGCGCATCGCCGGGGAGTGGCAGAGCGACGACCAGCCCGCTACACCAGCATCCATCGCTCAAGGGCTCGCTCAAGGGCTCGCTCAAGGGCTCGGCCAGCCGACCGGCGAGACCGGACTCGGCCAGTCGGCCGGCTCCGGGACCGGAAGCCAGACGACGAGCCCCACACCACCGCCCGCCGCGACGACCACCGGCGCGTGGTCCGCCGCCGACGGCCACCTGACCGTGACCGTCGTCAAGGTCGTCAACACAGGTGGGAACGTCAGTCTGACGGTCAGCGCACACGACGGCGCCGCCGCACAGGTGACCCTGCCGATCTTTTCCAACTTCACCGCGACCGACGGCCAGGGCAACACCTACACGGCACGCCCGCTCGCACCGATCACCGTACCGGCCGGCGGCACCGTCTCCGACACGCTGACGCTGGATCAGACCGTCCCGGCAACGGCTCGGAGCCTGAAGGTCGCGTGGGCCCATGTCTTCTCCCAAGATCCCGCACTGAACGGCTCGATCACCGTCACGGGAATCCCGCTGCCACATCACTCAGGTTGAACGTACGTCCAGCAGTCCGAGGCACCGGGCGAGAAGGGGGGTCTGGTGCACCTCGGATGCCCAGCTCGGCACAGCCGACCGGTGCAGGTCCGGTCCGGGGAGACGCCCCGTGCCGGCGGTGCCTGGGTCCTGCCGCGATCGCGGGACCTGGGCGGTCGTGGTCAGTTCGGGCCGCTGCCGGGTGCCGGAACCGGCACGACAAGGACAGCCGCCCGCTGGGGCCGTGTACGCGCTGCGGGCGCGCGAACTGCCTTTGCAGCGCGGACGTTTCCGTGCTTGTCACCCGCACACATGCCAACGATCGGGTGTCGCGTGCGGACGACAGCCGCCCCGCAAACCTCGGCGACGGGCACGACAGGCGGCCTCGGCCGGTACGACACTCCCCCGCCCGCTCCTCCCACGGAGGACCCTTCCGGGTCGGCAACTGCTGTTTGCCGTGCGACGACGACAGCAGGCGCATCAAGGAGACCGTGTTCGTGAAGGTGGAGTAGGCCACGCGCGGGAGCACGGCTGATCATCATGGCAAAGCGGCACCTGCCCCGCCGGGAGCCGCCGGGATTCGGTCTATCGCCGGTCATCGGGCGAGGTCAGAGATCTGGGCGGCGCTGAGGGAGTGCCCGTCGCGGGTGAGGTGGACGGGTGACATCAGTGGTGCCAGTCCTCGGCGGTGAGAGTGTTGCGGGTCTCGGGTGCCCACACCAGGCTGGCCAGGGTGCCGACGAGCAGCACCAGCGCCAGACCGGCCATCGACCAGGCCACGCCGAGTTGGCTCAGGCTGACCGGCAGGACGAAGGTTCCCACCGCTGAGGCGATCCGGCTGGTGCCGTTGAGGAAGCCGACTCCGGAGGCGCGCAGCGAGGTGGGGAACAGTTCGGCCGGGTAGACCTGGGTGATGTTGGACGCCCCGGCCATGACGAAGGTGTAGATGAGGAACGGGACCATCAGCAACCAGCCGGAGGTGCCGCTGAGCACGGCCATCGCTGCCAGACATACGGTGAGGATCGCGAAGGTGCCGATGGTGAACGGCCGGCGCCCCATTCGCTGTACCGGCCACAGTCCGATGATGCCTCCCAGCAGTAGGGCCACGTTGAGTGCCAGGTTCTGGGTGTCGGCGTCGGAGATGTGCATGGTGCCCAGGATCTGGGCCATGAAGGTGTAGATGGCGAAGTACGGCAGTACCTGGGCGCTGTAGAAGACGACGCCGAACCAGGTCTTGGTAGCCTGGCCCGGAGCGAAGAGCTCGCGGTAGCGGGCGGTCGGCGGTTGTTCGAGGGCTGCGGCCTGCGCGTCCGCGGCGGTGGCCTGCGACTGTCCGAGGTACTTGCGGCGGATCTCCGCCGCCTCGGCGGCGCGGCCACGCGTGGCGAGCCAGCTCGGAGACTCCGGGATCCCGATCCGCAGCAGCAGCACCAGGAGAGCGGGCAGTGCTCCGCTGGCCAGCAACCAGTGTGCGGCATTGTCGCTGATGGGGAGGTAGGTGCCCAGTATGTTGGCCAGTACGTAACCGACGGTCCACAGGACGGTGAGGGAGCCCAGCAGGACGCCGCGCAGCCGGCGCGGGGCGAATTCGGAAAGCAGGGTCGGGCCGACGGCGTAGTCCGCGCCCAGGCCGAAGCCGATCACGAACCGGAGCAGGAAGAGAACCAGGGGGGTGCCCGCCCAGAACTGGGCCGCGGAGGCGATCGCGATCAGGACGAAGTTGTAGAGGTAGAGCTTCTGGCGCCCTATGACGTCCGCCACCCGCCCGAGCACGATGCTGCCGAAGAACAGCCCGATGAGCGCGGACGCACCGAGCAGCCCCTGCCAGACACCGGACAGGTGCATGGTTGTGTTGAGTACGGGCAGGACCGCGCCGATGATCCCCAGGGCGTAGCCGTCGGAGAAGTTCGCTCCGAACGTGGTGGCCGTTACCCGAAGGTGGAAGCCGGTCAGTGGTTCCGCCGGGGCGGTGGACGACGAAGCCGCCGCAACGCGGTCTGTTGCCGCCTCCGTGCCTGTTGCCATGCATGCCTCCCGGCAGCTCGTAATGCGGACGAGCGACAGCATGCATGAAGTCAACCACTCAAACAATAGGTGAATGTAGATATTCATTCAAAGCACGATGTGCGTCTCACGGTTGCCGAACCGATTCCTCAAGGCCGCCGGGGGGCGAGCCGACCGTTCGGCCGCTCCAGCCCTCGTCCGCGGGCGTGCGATGCCCAGGCTGCCGTCTTTCGAGTACGGTGCAGCACCGTATGTGGTGTGACCAGGGCGGTCACACCACATGGGCCGACTCCGTCGTGCCCCGACGGATTTCGGCGGGACCCGCCCAGGAGCATCGGCCTCACCCGCGGAGGCGGAGTTTCCTGTGCCGCGGCGCATCGGCCAGCCGTATCGGCCGCCGACGTCCTCACACTTGCAAGCATTACTCGTCGAAACCTGTCGGGAGGTGAAAACAGGTGAGTGGACGCGGACGCGAAACGGCATCGAGCGCCTCGCCGGCCGTGGGGCGCGCACTGGACATCCTTCTCTACCTCGCGGGCCGCTCAGGTCTCGTCCGAGCGGCGACGCTGGCCCGGGACCTGGGCATCCCTCGATCATCCGCCTACCACATCCTCACGGTCCTGCAGGAGCGCGGCTTCGTCACCTATGTTTCCAACGAACAGGCGTACGGCCTGGGTGTCGCGTCCTTCGAGATCGGCTCCGCCTACCTGCGGCACGAACCCCTGGAACGACTCGCCCGTCCTATCCTGCGTGACCTTGCCAAACGGCTCGGACAGACGGTTCACCTGGGCATTCTCTACGGTGCTGAGACGGTCTACCTGCTCAAGGAACGCCCGGTCACCGGCCGCGCGGGGGATGTCGAAGCAACTCTTGTCACCGATATCGGTGTCCGGCTACCTGCGCACCTCACGGCCAACGGCCGCGCGATCCTGGCCCACTCCACGGAGGCACAGCTGGCGGCACTCTTCCCGCGACCGGGGAACCTCATCACTCGTACCGGCAAGGGCCCTCGCTCGCTGCCCGAACTGCTGAACCTGCTGGCGCGGGATCGCGAACGCGGCTGGTCGGAGGAGGTCGAGCTGGTCTCCGAGGGGTTCCGTTCGATGGGCGTCGCGGCTTTCGACCACAACCGGCGACCCGTAGCGGCGCTCAGCAGCACATGGCACCTGCACTACCAAAGACACGACGCGGACCATGTGCGGGAGGTCCTGCAACAGGGCGCAAAACGGCTGACAGCTGCAGTGTCCGGCCGACCGCCGTCGAAGCCGGCATGCGACTGACGCCCGCGCGATCGCACCTCTGAGGGTTGGTGTTCGCGAGGTCCTCCGCCGGAAGGAACGAAGCTCCGGTCTTCGGCCCCGCTTGCCCCCACGCACGGACGCAGAGATGGATTCTCGGATCCGAGAACTCGGACAGGTGCCGCTGGCTCCCGCCCGTCCCGTCGTCTGTCATGGGACACGCAACAGACCGGATCGCCGCCAGGAGGCCAACATGACCCGCGTTTCCCCCCGTGTCGACGACATTCGCGCTCCCCGTGGCACCGAACTGAACTGTCTCGGATGGCAGCAGGAGGGCGCCCTGCGGATGCTCATGAACAACCTCGACCCCGAGGTCGCCGAGCATCCGGAAGACCTGGTCGTCTACGGCGGCACCGGCAAGGCCGCCCGTAACCGGGCCGCCTACGACGCCATCGTCCGCACCCTGAAGACGCTGAAGAACGACGAGACCCTGCTGGTGCAGTCCGGCAAGCCGGTCGGCGTCATGCGCACTCACGAATGGGCGCCACGGGTGCTCCTCGCCAACTCCAACCTGGTGGGCGACTGGGCCAACTGGGAGGAGTTCCGGTCGCTGGAGGCCCGAGGCCTGACCATGTACGGACAGATGACGGCCGGCTCGTGGATCTACATCGGCAGCCAGGGCATCCTGCAGGGCACCTACGAGACCTTCGGCGCCGTCGCCCGCAAGAAGTTCGACGGAACCCTGGCCGGCACCATCACCCTGACCGCCGGCCTCGGCGGCATGGGCGGAGCCCAGCCGCTCGCCGTGACGATGAACGACGGAGTCGCCATCTGCGTCGACTGCGACCCCACTCGGATCGAGCGCCGTATCGCCCACCGCTACCTCGATGTCGCGGCGGACGACCTGGACCACGCGCTCCGGCTCGCCGTCGAGGCCAGGGACGCCCGCAAGCCGCTGTCCATCGGCCTGGCCGGGAATGCCGCCGAGGTGTTTCCCAGGCTGCTGGAGATCGGCGCACCCATCGACATCGTGACCGACCAGACCTCGGCACACGACCCCCTGTCCTACCTCCCTGTCGGCGTGAGCGTGGAGGAGTGGCACGAGCGGGCCCGCCAGGATCCCGCTGACTTCACCGAGCGCTCCCGGGCCTCCATGGCCAAGCACGTCGAAGCCATGGTCGGCTTCCTCGACGCGGGCGCCGAGGTCTTCGACTACGGCAACTCCATCCGCGACGAAGCCCGCAAGGCCGGCTACCAGCGCGCCTTCGACTTCCCCGGCTTCGTGCCGGCCTACATCCGCCCACTGTTCGAAGAGGGACTCGGCCCGTTCCGCTGGGCCGCGCTGTCCGGCGACCCCAAGGACATCGAGGCCACCGACAAGGCCGTCCTGGAGCTGTTCCCGGAGAACGAGCACCTGCACCGCTGGATCAGGATGGCCGGCGAACGTGTGGCCTTCGAGGGTCTGCCCGCGCGCATCTGCTGGCTGGGCTACGGCGAGCGCCACCGCGCCGGTCTGCGCTTCAACGAGATGGTCGCTTCGGGCGAGGTGTCCGCCCCGATCGCGATCGGCCGTGATCATCTGGACTCCGGCTCCGTCGCCTCGCCGTACCGCGAGACCGAGTCCATGCTCGACGGCTCCGACGCCATCGCCGACTGGCCACTGCTCAACGCCTTGGTGAACACAGCCTCCGGAGCGTCCTGGGTCTCCATCCACCACGGTGGCGGCGTGGGCATGGGCCGCTCCATCCACGCCGGCCAGGTGTGCATCGCCGACGGCACCGAACTCGCCGCTCAGAAGCTGGCCCGCGTACTCACCAACGACCCCGGCATGGGCGTCATCCGTCACGTGGACGCCGGCTACGAACACGCCGCCTCTGTCGCGAAAGAACGCGGAGTGCGCATCCCGATGGCCGAGTACGACGCGAAGTGAGGACTGCCGAAACCGTGACCATCGCTGTGGACGTGACCTACGAGCCGTGGACCGGCCGCAGCGACGGGCCCGGCACGGACAACCTGCGCTGGCACCACGTCGTAAGCAGCGACGCCGACCACGCGGAACCATGCGACGTGGCGTTCGTCGGCTTCCGCAGCGATGAGGGAGTCCGGCGCAACAAGGGCCGTCAGGGTGCGGCGAACGGGCCCCGCGCGCTGCGCGGCGCACTCGCGTCCATGGCGTTGCCGACGCCGCTGCAGGCGCTGGACGTCGGGGACATCGAAGTGCGCGACGGCAACCTGGAAGCCGGACATCAGCGCCTAGGCCAGGTGATCACCTCACTCGTCGACCGAGGCCACCCCGTCGTAGTGCTCGGCGGCGGCCACGAGGTCGCCTACGGCAGCTACCTGGGACTCGCCGACAGCTCTGCACTGCGCGAGGGCGGCCGCCTCGGGGTGTTGAACCTCGACGCCCACTTCGACCTGCGCGATGATGCGCAGCCCAGCTCCGGCACGCCGTTCCTGCAGATGGCGCAGGATGAGGAACAGGGCGAGCGGCAGCTGAACTACTGGGTGCTCGGTGTGAGCCAGCCCAGCAATACCCAGCGGCTGTTCCACACCGCGGACAAACTGGGCGTGCATTACCTGCCCGACACCCAGTGCGGTCTGCTCGACCTACCACGGGTGGAGAGGTTCATCGGCGAGTTCATCGACAGCTGCGACGTCGTACATCTCAGCATCGATCTCGATGTGCTCCCCGCCGCCGTGGCCCCGGGCGTCAGTGCCCCTGCCGCCTACGGAGTACCGATGGAGGTCGTCGAGCACGTCTGCGCCACAATAGCGGCAAGCGGGAAGCTGGCCGTCTGCGACGTCGCCGAACTGAACCCGGACCTCGACGTCGACCATCGCACGGCGCGTGCCGGTGCCCGTCTGATCCACCGCATCCTCACGTCCAGAGGCGCGGGCCGCCAGGCGTGACCACAGCGGCAGCCCAAGGATGTGATGGGGAGCAAGAACACCATGCCGAAACTCCGTCGCCGGCAAGCAGGCAGGGTCGGACGGCGAGCCCGCGCGGCCGCCGCCCGGTCCGTCGGCGCACACTCGGCATGCCCCGGACCGGTTGCCAGGCTGTGTGAAGCGGACAGCCGCAGCCTGGCAACCGTCCCACGCCCCAACGGGGCCGAGGACCCCCGGTACCCGAGCCGTTGGCCAGGTACCCGCCTTCCTCCACCAGTTTCAACGGCCTTTTGCGTAGCACTACTTGAAGGACCGGATAAGTGAAGTCCCAGCGGGCGGGAAAGAAAAGGTGAATGGTGATGGAGATATTCCGATCAGACGAGCGCACTCCGTCGGCATGGAAAAACGGTGGAGGTGTTACCCGGGAGGTTGCCGCTGAGCCCCCGGGAGCGGGGCTGGATGATTTCACTTGGCGTATCAGCCTCGCCGACGTCGTACACAGCGGTTCGTTCTCCGTCTTCAGTGGAATAGACCGAATCATCACAGTCGTCGACGGACCGGGGATGAGACTCGTGGTGGACGGGGTGCCCCGTCGAGTGGACCCCCACGAACCATTCGCCTTCTCCGGCGACGCCGTCACCGAATGTGCGCTGCCAGGCGGGCCGATCGTCGATTTCAACGTCATGGTCCGGCGTACCAGGGCGACGGCACACGTCCGGATCGTGCGTGAGCAGGCCACCGTGCGATCCGACCGCGCTGTCCGCGTGCTCGCCATGCCGCTCACTGGTTCAGCAGTCCTTCAGCAGGCCGGCGTCACCCTCCAGCGACTTGACGCGGCGCTGCTCTCGGACGGAGATCAGGACGTCATCGGAGTCACAGGAGTGGCAGCTGTCGTCACGCTCACTGCGACGTCCGGTCGACCGAGCCTCTGTTGACTGGGAGGCGCGGCTGTGGGTGGTCCTCGTCGGGGCGGTCGGTTCGCTGGAGGTGTCCCTGTGCTGCATGGCGCGTTGTCTGTGGCACGGGCCCTTCCGGGCCTTGAGGTCGGCGCCGCCGTACTGCTGTACGTCACACAGAACGTCTGCGTGGCGTTGCTCCTGTATCCGCTGCTCTGTCTCCTGGCGTTCCCTCTGCTCGCGCTGTGTCCGGGGACACGCTGAGAGCCGACCGGAGTGTCGGTGGCGCTCACCGCGACTATCGGTGTCGGCGTCGCGCTGCTCTGTCCCACCCGCATCTACCGGCTCACTCCGAGACCAGATCACCGACCGCTTCACCAAAGCCCTGGAACGTCTCGGCTCGGACGAGATCTACGTCCGCATCGGCGGCATCCTCGCCCTTGAACAGATCGTTCAGGACGCCCCCGAACAGGCCGCCGCCGCACACCAAAAGCCCGACGCCCCGTCCACGGCACCCGCCTCCCTCACCGGCCCCGCCTGGTCCCCCAGGCCGGACCGGCGTTCACGAAGGCCGGCGGCTGCTACACGCCCACGTCCGGCGAGATCGTGGTGGAGGCCGGTGAGGTCAGGTCACGCGGGACGCGCCACTTGCAGCGCCTGCATCCCACTCCTCGCGGTTCAGAAACAGGTGCTCATCTTGCCGGTTCACTGCAGCCAGCCGCGGCGGGCCGCCTGAGCCGCGGCCTGGAAGCGCGTGTCGGCGCCCAGGTCGGCCATCAGCCGCTGGATGCGGCGCTGGGTGGTGCGCTGACTCCAGCCCTGGGTACGGGCGATGGCCGCGTCCGAGCAACCGGAGGCGAGGAGCCGGAACAGGGCGAGGGTGTCGGCATCGGGACTGCCGGGCCCTGCGACCTGGGACCTGGTGTCCTGAAGCGGTGTCGCGCGTTCCCACTCGCCTTCGAACAGGGCTTCCAGGGCGACGAGCATCGGTGAGCGGTGGATGAGATAGGCGGCGGAGTGGCCACCGGGCGCGAGACTGAAGGGGATTATCGCCGTTCTGTCGTCGGAGATCACCAGTTTCAGCGGCAACTCGGCGAGCACCCGCGCCTGTTCGCCGCCGCGTATGCTCGGCAGGATGTCGTCCTGGAGCCGGCCCGGCCAGTCCATCGCGGCCCGGTCGTAGATCACTCGGTGGGCGACGCCTGTGCGCTGTCGCTGACGCTGGTTCTCCAGGTTGCTTCCGGGACGGTCGACGTAGGGAGGCCGGTCGAAGGCGCGGAGTTGACGCCGGGCACCCTCACTGAGCCGCTGGACGGCCGCGCTGACGTCCTCGTGGCTGCTGAGCAGTTCCACGGCCATGTTCGGGTCGCTGATCCGGTGAGCCTCACGGTGCTTCTCGGCAAGCCGCTGCACCAGGGAACGGGCCGCGTCGAGCCGGCGCTCGCGTTCCTGGATCAGCTCCGTGACCGCCACATCGGGAGCGGCGGCGGTGAAGCGGGGCGGGCGGCCCGCGGACCTGGTGGCAAGTCCGTCCTTGACCAGAACGGACAGCAACCTGCCGACCGCGCCCACGCTCATCCCGCAGGCTCCGGCGACCTGCGAGGCGGTGCTGCGGGGCAGCCCGACCAGTGTGGTGTAGACGAGTTGTGTTTCGGCGCCGAGTCCGACGACGTCAAATTCCATTTCCACTCCGGAGGTTCCTGGCAACCAGCCGCCACCTGGCGGAAGACGGCCACAGCCGCATTCTTGCGCCCGGGTCGCTGACATTGGCATCTTCCCGTCAGGAAAAGGGGCGTTGTGCAGCGGTGACGCGCAGGCACACGTCCCTGTCGCGTGTCAGCACACCGAACAGCGGAAGGTGCCCCATGCCCCGTTCCAGACCACCGGCCGTCCGGCTCCTGCGCGCCTGCGCCGTCCTCGCCCTCACCGTCGCCGGCACAGTCGTGGCCCTTCCCGCATCCGCCGCCGCGCCCGCCTCCGCCACTCCCCCGGGCGGCACTCCCGCCACGCAGGCGTCGCCCGCACCCGACAAACAGCGGCACGGCGTCGTCCCGGGCCAGATCCTGGTCACCCTGGACCAGCAGACCTCGGTCACCGGCTCTCTCCTGCACGGGACACGCGTCGCCGCCCGGGCCCCGCGGACCAACCGCGCAGCGCTCAACGCCGAGTTCCGTGCCCTCGGTGCCACATCACTGCACCCGCTGGTCCAGGGCGACGACGCCCCACTGTCCCGTACCTACGTGCTCGCCACCGGCCGGCGCGACTCCGCCGCCGTCGCCCGCGCCCTGCGCGGCACTCAGGGGATCGCCGACGCCGAACCCGACCGGTACGTCAACACGATGAACACCGGGGCGCGGACGCTGCCTTCCGCGGCAATCGGCTCCTTCCCCGCCGCGCCCCGTACCGACTCCGCCAAAGCCGGCAAGGCAACGGCAGCGTCGCCCGCGGACACCGTGCCGGCCAACGCCGCCCTCACCACCTCCGCGCAGGCGTTCCTCAACTCCGGTGGCGTGGACGCGATCGGTGCCTTCTCCCTGCTCCAGAGCCGTTACGGCCAGCAGCCCGGCACCGGCGAGACCATCACCAACGTCTCGATAGGCGATCTCACCGACCAGTCGATGGCCGACGCCGGCGACTCGTACGTTCAGGCCAATGGCCCGACCACTGTCCTCAAGGACGGTCAGCGCTACCTCGATCTGCCGTCGATGCCGCTCATCCCCACTTATGTGGCCGAGGACTCCGGCGGTCTGGACGGCGCCGCGTCCACCGAGCAGCAGGATCCGTCTCTGGACGAGGTCCTGCTCGACTTCGGCGTCATGGCACCGCTCGCCCACGACCGGCAGCGCCCCGAGGCGACCGGCAGCGGCTACACCGACCTTCTGGGTATCGCCCCCGGGGCCGACTACCGGCTGGTCGTTCCGCAGCAGCCGACCACCGACCGGATCGCGGGCGCCCTGCTGGCCGCCGCCCACCAGTCACCCAAGCCCGATGTGATGACCGCCAGCCTCGGCTTCGGCACCGACGCCGAGGGCTACGCCGGGCGCTACCTGGAGGACGACCCGGTCATCCGCTCCGTCGTCACCTCCATCGTCCACGACGGCATCGTGGTGTCCATCTCCTCCAATGACGGCACCCGCCTGTACACCCCCGCCTCCGTCGGACCCGACGGCGGAAGCACTGCGACCGACCTCGCTTCCGACAGCCGCTCCGCCACCGACATATCCGACGACGCGGAGTCCACAACCCCGTCACGGGTACCCGACAGCGGTGCGATAGCCGCCGGCGGCAGCACCCTCGACGACACCCTGGCAGCAGGAGCACGGGGCGACGCCACCACCGCCGAGACACGGCTCAGCGGCTTCGGTACCTTCTCGTCGGGCTTCGGCAGCCGTGTCGACCTCTCGGCCCCCAGCGACAACATCCTGGCCTTCTCCCACCCGTCCCGGGGCACGGCGCAGTCGGTCAGCGTGTCCCTCAACGGCGGCACGTCCGCCTCCGCTCCCGAGATCGCCGCCGCGGCAGCCGTCGTACTGCAGGCCGGGCGGCTCGGCGGCCACCGGCTGGCTCCCGCACAGGTACGGGACATTCTGGAGAAGACGGGCCGCGCGGTCTCCACCCCGGCGCAGATCGACCGCTCACTGCACGTCGGCCCGCAGGTCGACGTGACGGCCGCGGCCGAGAGGGTGCTGGGCCGGGACTCCGGGTCCCCGTCGCTGGTGCGCCTGTCCGTCGCTCACCACGTCACCATCGGCGACCTCGGCGGCGCCTTCACGGAGACCACCGACCCCGGCCGCATCGACCTCGGCGACCGCTCCGCCGGCGGAAACGGCGAGGGCATCGTCGGCCCGGTCACCTTCGCCGGTGACACCACCGGAGTGCCGGCTGACGCCCGGTACACCCTCACTGTCGGCTCGACCGTCTTCCGCTCCGCCGATCCCGCGATACGCGTGACACCGGCGCAGCTCCTGACCGCCGCCCATCTGCCCCTCACCTCCGCCACGGACCGGCAGATCACGGTGACCTACCGGGTCCTGGTCCAGGGACGCACCCGCGCGAGCACCACCCGTACCCTTGCCATCGGTCCGACCGACGGCACCTATGCGGAGGCCACCGCCCCCAAGGCTCCCGCGACGGTCGCCGCCGGACAACCGGTCACCGTCACGTACGACCTCACCGGTGTCGCATCGACCTCCGACCCGCAACTCGTGGTGTCCACGGTCGGCCACTGGAACCCGAGCCTCGCTCCCATCTTCACCGCCGGCTGGCATCAGGCGCTGACCGCGGTGAAGGGAACGGTGACCATTCCCGCGCAGGCCTTCGCGAACGGCGGCGGCCTCTACGGCATCGGCATCGCCCAGAAGGGCTTCGGCGGCAAACCGACGTCCGTCGCGTACGGGGAGTTCGCCCCGATCCGGGTGGCCGGCGGCACGGCGGCCGACCGCCCGGCAGCTCCGGTCCTCACCGGGGCGGGCGGCATCGCCGGCCACGTCGCCGAAGTCTCCCGTGCCACCTCCGGATTCACACTCCGCTACGACGCCCGGAACGTCCGAGGGGCGCAGGCCGCCGAGGTGGAGTTCTCCGCGCCGGCCCCCACCCTGCACGGCACCTACAACACCTTCACCAACGCCAACGGCACCCGGCTCGATCACGACGGTGTGAACAGCCCCTCGGTGCTCCACCGGAAGCTGCCCGCCACCTCGGGGTCCGTACGGCTGAATGCCGCGGCGCTGGGACTCGGCAGCTCGGACAGCTACAACGTCCGGGTGCTGGCCCTCGGTCGCGACGATCAGGTCGTGGGGCAGGCGTCCCCGCTGTCGACACTGGCCTTCGACGACGGGCTCGCGCCCGACGGCTCGTGGGTGCAGAGCTTCGCCGCGGCCGGCTCCCACTCCGTGACGGCACTCGTCACCACGTCGGGCGGCACCGAGGTCCGCCACTACTCGACGGCGACCGGAGACTACGGCGACGTCATCACCTCCGACCCGGGCTCCGGTTCGTCCTACGAGGTCGTGGGAGCCACCGCGAACCGCGTACTGCTGGTCCACCGGGCCTCGGCCGGCGGCGATGTGCGGGTGGAGACCTGGAACACCGCGACGGACTCGCTCACCGGCGTCACCGTGCTGCCGGCCGCCGAGTACAGCTACGTCACCGGCCGGGTGGACGCCGTCCACGGCAGGGGTGCCCTGCTCCTGCGCGGAGCCGACAAGACGGACCTGGTCCTGCCCGTCGACCTCGGTGCGGGCAGCACCGGCGATCCGATCGCGGCCGACCCCAGCGGGGTCGCCGCCGGAACGTACACGCTGCTGACCGTCGACTCCTCCACCGGGAACGTCTTCCTGGCCAAGGCCGCCGGGCCCTACAACTGCCTCGGCGGAATCACACCGGCCAAAATCGACCTGGCCGCCCGGACCGTGACCGGCGTCGGCAGCACCTCAGCGTGCAGCCACGGCATCGCCTCCGACGGGGCCGGGTCGCTGTTCAACCTTTCCGCAGCCGTCCCCAGCATCAACATCGTCCCCACGGGCGCGCTCGGCTCGCTCGTCGAGACGACCGGTGAGGCCGGCAACGTCGTCACCCTGCGCCTGGGCAGGCCCTCGGCGCTCGCGGTCGACGGCACCCACCGGATCGCCGTGGTCTCGTACCCGACGCCGGCGGGCCAGGCGTACTTCGGCTCGGGAATGTGGGTGCCGGACAACAACGCCACCGGCCAGCTCGCCGTCGTGGATCTCACGACCGGAACGGTGATCCGTACCCTGACCGGCTTCGCCATCGGAAACCACGGCGGGGCCGAAAACGCCGTCCAGCTGGATCCCAGCACCAGGACCGGCTGGACGTACGGACCGGGCGACCAGCAGATCCAGCAGTTCAGCTACTGACCCGTCAGCTCGCCCTCGGCCCCGGGGACCGGCGCAAGATCTGCCGGCCCGGGGCACGTGGTCGTGGCCGAGTCCCCTTTGCGGACATGCTGACAGCCACGGCCTCGAAGCAGTTCGCTCTCGGCGGTGACGCCGACGGGTGAAAACGGCGTTGCCGGCTATTGAGGTTCGGGCGTGCTGACCCGGGGATTCGGCTGGTGGGTGAGTCAGCAGACCGTCATGCTGACGAGCACGAGTTCGGTGCTCGGCTTGTGGCGGGTGGCCCGTCGGGCGGCGCGGTCAGCGGGCTGGATGTCGCTGATCTTCTTGCGGCCGCGGGTGATGTCGTCCTCGAGTTGCCGGTAGCCGTCGGGCAGTTGGGCCTCGGCGGCGGCCCGCGCGGCGTCGCGGTCCTGCCCCAGGGCTTCGGCGCGGTCTACGCGGCGGGTGATGAGGGCGGCCTGGCGACGCAGGTGGAAGAGCACCTGATCGGGGTTCGGGTAGCTGTCCCGGCTGGTGTCCGGCGGGTAGACGCACAGCATGTAGCGGTACCAGTCGGCGTACAGCTCCAGGCGCAGCCCGGTGAGTTCGGCGCCCGCCCGGTCACAGGCCGCCTGTGCGACGTTCAGCGTGTTCAGCGCGGCCCCGACGGCACGCGGTAGTGCGGTCAGGTCGGCATCCGCGCCCTGGCCGGCCCGCTCGTCCGTCACCGCCCGCAGATTCCCGGACGGCACGGCCCGGAAGGTGTCGGCGTGCCGGGCCTCCAGCAGCTTCAGCCCGACGTCCAACGGGGCCGACTCCAGGTCCTCGGCGAAGGCCAGCGCCTCCAGCAGGTTCTCCAGGTCGTCAGGCACCAGGCCGACGTCGCCGAGCACGGCGCCCAGATGGGCCGCCAGTGCCTCTGTCGGGGTGTTGCCGACCCACACTCCGGTGTCGTCACCTGTGGTGTCTTGGGACTCCCCCGCTGCCGGCGCGAATGCGATCCGCCCCCAGCACACCATCCGGTCCGGTGCGGCGCCGCTGTCCGCGGCCGTCCAACGGAAGGCGGCGCGCAGCACGTCGGGCCAGCCGGTCCCGGCATCCCGTGGCGCCCCCAGCGCGACCGCCAGCACATCCTGGCCCAGGTCCTCGTACCAGCCCAGCACGTCGTAGGTCACGCCCTGCGGCGGCACCTCCCGGAATGCCGGGTCGTGCAGCCCGAACACGCTGTGGCAATGCGGATAGAACGACGCGAAGGTCGGCTCCCCGTAGCCCACCGCCGTCAGAGCCCGCAGATACCGTGCTCGTTCCGCCGGGTCGGCCGAGCCGGTCCGCCCCGCCGGCCGCCCGGCGGTCAGCGGCATCCTGCGCCCCAGCAGCCGGTACGGCAGCTGCTCGGGCTCGTCCATCTGGTCCGCGATGTACGGATAGGGCACTCCGCCCGCGTTGTCCTCGGCCAGGAAGTCGCTCTCGACCACCCACTGCTGCGCCACGGCACCGCCGGCGCTGCGGGTCACCAGCCACCGGTTGGGCACCACCGGTACCCCGCCCGCCGCGTCCGGCGACGGCAGCCGGGTCAGCGCGTCGGGCAACGACCAGTGCAGATGGACGCCCGCCTTCAGCCGGAAGCCCTGGTCCTGGAACGGCACCGACAGCAGGGTCTCGCTGACGTACGGCATGTCCGCCTGGTGGTCGTGCCCGTCGGCGGGGTCCGTGTACGGCAACCGCGTGAAGTCCGTGAAAGGCTCCTTGACCTGGCGCTCCCCCGCCAGGCACAGCGCGTCCAGATGTACCGGTACGACAAGCAGCCTGCCCAATTCGATCCCCCCAGCTCCGGCCTGCCGAAGTATGCGCACACCGCCCCGCCCGGCAACGAGGCAACAGACAGGCAGGAGAACGGCAATTCCGCGCGGGGCGCTGCCCGCTTTCCAGGGAGAAATCCTGATCAACCAATGAGGGTGTACCGCTTCCGGTCGGGGGGAGAGGCGATCATGCCCGCGGCGGGTGCGGAAGGCCCAGTGGTTGCAGAAGTCGCCGTTGCAGACGAGAGTGCAGGAACGTCTGAGGCGTCCGACCGTCGGAAGCATTTCCGCCGGTCACAGCATTTTCGTCGTTGAGGCCCCAGGCTGCGAACGTCGCTCTGCGCTCGCACCGCGAAGATCGACCCGGATTCGCTCCGGCCTGCGGACGCCGGGAGCCGTTACAGCCGCGCTGTAGCACGACCTCGAGCACGGTTGGCCGTGCCACATCGAGGTGTGTGGCGTCGTTGGTGCTGAGGCTTCGGCTCGGCCCTCTGGTGTGGCCTGACCGGCCTCCCGGTCGGGGGCGGTCGCCGCATGGTCGAGTCGGGTGCCTATGGGCAGGGCTTTCGTCCGGTGGCACCGGACAACCGGGCCCCTCGCCGAGGAGGCGGCCCCCGTGAGGCGGGCGAGGGTGGACCATCGCCCCGGACTCCGCGCGAGCCCGAGCCTCCCGATCTGCTATGCCTTCCGGGCGGCAGCTCCCCTACTGACGAGCCTGAAGGCCCCTGCCCACAGGAGACGCGGCGGCCGGTGGTGTCGGGCTCCGGATGCGTACAGAGTGGAGGTACGCGCCCCGTCGAAGGGAGCCTGTGCGATGACAGCCCCTCACGCCGCCCACGGTTCTTGGCCGGCGCGCCGCCCGATTCCGGAACGGGCGCAACGGCGTCGCACTGGACCGGCACGTGCGTGCGCGTTGCACCGCTGTGACGGAGACGCTCGGACACGGCGAACTCCTGGGCTGGTCCTGGCACTTCCCGCTGCGCCTGTGGCATCCGGGCGCCTCCCGGGTCCGTCCGCTCGACCTGTACGCCCCTATGGAAGCGGTGGCCTGACATGACCGGCGGCCCTGACGGGATGGAGACCGTACGGAGCGGCCCGCATCGCGTGCGTGACGTGATGACACCGGCCGCCGTCGCGGTGGGCCGCACGGCTGTGTTCAAGGAGATCGTCGAACGCATGGACCAGTGGAGGGTGAGCGCTCTGCCCGTGCTGGAGGGCGACGGGCGGGTGATCGGAGTGGTGTCCGAGGCCGATCTGCTGCCCAAGGAGGAGTTGTGGGACAGCGATCCGGACCCGTTCGCCCCGTCGCGTCAACTGCCCGACCTGGCGAAGGCCACGGCGGTGTCCGCCGAGGAGCTGATGAGTACGCCGGCCGTCACCGTGCACGCCGGCGCCACACTCGCGGAGGCCGCACGCATCATGGCACTGCGGCACGTCAAGCGGCTGCCGGTGGTGAACGCCGAAGGCTTGCTCGAAGGCGTGGTCAGCAGAGGGGATCTGCTGAAGGTGTTCCTGCGTCCCGACAACGATCTGGCCGACGAGATCCGGCGTGACGTCGTCGACATACTGTTTCCGGCTCCGGTGGAGCCCGTGCACATCGTGGTCACCGATGGTGTCGCGACGCTGACCGGGCGGGTCCGGGAGCCTGACCGGATACCGCTCGCCGTTCGCCTGGTGCGGGCCGTCGAGGGCGTGGTGAGCGTGGACTGCCGGATCAGGGTGGCCGAGGGGGAATGACACGGTGAGCGGGGTGCGGTTCGGTTGTGCGGCTGACACGTCCGTCTTCAATTCCCTGACCCCGCTGAGATTCAGCCTCTTCCTCCGCTGAGATTTCCCCAGCGCGGTCCGATTCGCTTCCACTCGTCGTCCCATTCGGCCATACGACGGTGGATGAGTCGTACGCGGATGCCCTTGCCGACGGCCCAGACTGTGGCACCGGCCAGAGTCGCGACGAGGGCACCGGTCAGGGCTGCCTGTACGGTGGCCGCCCTGCCGGAGACAGGTGCGCTCACCACGCGACCCGCCCGATCCGCCCAGATCTTGACGCGGGCGCCGACGGGGTCGAACGCGGGAACCATGGTCTGGCCCGTGTGAGTGGTGCCGTCCGTGTCCGTCCAGCGCACGGTGGCCCATACCCGCCCGTCATCGAATTTCCCGCTGCTGACCGGCACCTTCGCCGTGTCGTCGGTGACCACGGCGATCGCGGCGTGGACCTGCACCAGCCGTGCCGACGACGCCGAGTCACTGACCTGCGCACCCACCGTGCCCGCGAGGACCGAGCAGGCCAGGGCAAGTGCCCAGCCGGCAAGGACGATCCAACCCTCGACGACGTCGCTGTGCCGCCTGAGCGGATTACGCCGCCAGTGCCACAGCCGTATCGGCGTGACGGTTGCCGGAGGGGTCCGTGTCATGGCCGCCGCCTTCTCCCGGAGCCCGCGTCGCCCGCGCGCACTCCACGTCGACCACAAGCGGAACCGCGGGTGAGAGCTGTGCGGCGAGCGGTATCAGGGCGGTTTCGTGGACCCGCCCGGCCAGTGTGACGGCACCGTCGTGCACGTCGACCCGGATCGCCTCGGTGCACGTACCGAGGAGCCGAGCCCTTCGGGGTGCCGTGCCGGCCGAGGACCGGCAGCCGCTCGACCCACCGGCGTGCCATGAGGTGGGCAGCGTGGGCGCGGGTGGCGTCCGGCGCCACAGTGACGGCATGGGTGGTCATCAGCTCGACCACGTCGGCGTACCCCTGCCTGGGCGGCAGATCGGCCTCGGAGACGACGCCGACGACCGCTCCCGTCTCGTCCAGCGCGGGGAGGCCGCTGATGTCCTTGAAGGCCGCACCGGTGCGCAGGGCGACGACCCGGTGCGTCATCACGTCGTTCACGACGGTCGGAGCGACGTCCATGCCGTCCTCCAAGGGTTCGATTGCCGTGACGGGGCACCTTCAGGCTGCGGCCTCTGACCTGTCGGGTCTTGGGCCTAGTGGCCCCGACCCACTGCCCGGTCGACCCCACTGCCGACCGAACCCGTCTACTCCGTCGGCAGTGGGACGTGCCATTCCAGCGTGACGCCACCGCCGTCCGGACGTACGATCTCCAGCTCCCCGCCGAGCTGCTCCGCACGCTCGGCCATGTTCCGCAGCCCGCTTCGGCGGCCGTCGGACGGAATTCCCACGCCGTCGTCCCAGACCGTCAGACGTATCTCGCGGCCGTCGGTGGTCAGCTCGACCCCGGCCAGGCAGGCGTGAGCATGTCGGGCGATGTTGGTCAGAGCCTCGGAGAGCACGGCCACGACGTGGTCGCCGATCTCGCGGGGCACGTCGGTGTCCAGCGGGCCCTCCATGCGCATGCTGGGCGCGAAGCCCAGGACCGGTGCCGCCTGGCCGATCGTCTGGACGGTTCTTGCGCGCAGCCCGCCGCCGGCTACGTCGCCACGAGCCCGGAGGCCGAAGATCGACGATCTGATGATCTCGTCCAGGTCGTCGACGGCCCGCAGAACCCGCTCGGACGCCTCCGGCTGTTCGATGAAGCGCTCGGCACTCTGCAGGGTCATCCCGGTGGCGAAAAGCCGCTGGATGGCCAGGTCGTGCAGATCCCGGGCGATCCGGTCGCGATCTTGAAGCACCGCGACCAGCTGGGCGTCCTGTCGTCGCCCGGCCAGCTCCATCGCGATCGCGGCCTGAGCGGCGAAGCCCTGCAGCATCTCGGTCTCCTTGTGGGAGTAGACCGGTCGCCCGGCTTCGCGGGCCAGCAGCACCACTCCTCGTACCCCGCCCCCGCCGGTGCCGATGGGGACGGCCACGGCGGGGCCGAGCCCGTGGAAGCGCGGGGGCTCGGGAGAGACCCGGGCGTCGTGGGTGACGTCGTCGCTGGCGACCGGCGCGACGGCGGAGAACGCCAGCCCCATCAAAGATCCGCGCAGGGGCAGGACCAGTCCCCGGTGCGCGTCCGCGTCCAGTCCCACGGCGATCTCGACGCCCAGTGACGTACTGCCCTCCACGGGCAGTGCGACCGCTGCCAGGACGGAGCCGGAGATCTCCTGTGCGCGTTCGGCGATCAGGTGCAGGGCCTCGGCACGACCGCTGCCGGACATCAGACTGTGGGTGATCTCCGCGTTCGCCCGAAGCCACCGCTCCCGCAGCCGGGAGTCCTCGTAGAGACGGGCGTTGTCGATCGCCACGCCGGCCGCCACGGCCAACGTGGACAGCACCGCCTCGTCCTCCTCGTCGAACTGCAGTCCACCGCGCTTCTCGGTCAGGTAGAGGTTGCCGAAGACCTGGTCCCGGACCCGGATCGGCACGCCCAGGAAGCTGTTCATCGGCGGATGGCCGTCCGGGAAGCCGTAGGAGGCGGGGTGCTGGGAGAGCTTCTCCAGACGCAGGGGTTGCGGGTTGCGGATCAGCTCGCCGAGGATGCCGTGGCCTTCGGGCAGCGGTCCGATCTCGGCGACCTGCTTCTCGGTGATACCGACGGTGTGGAACGCCGACAGGGTGCCGCCGTCGGGTCCGATGACGCCGAGGGCCGCGTATTCGGCGTCCACCAGGGTCGCGGCCGCCTTGACGATGGAGCGCAGGGCCTGCCCCAGGTCCAGCTCGCGACCGACGGAAAGCAGCGCCTCCAGGAGACTCTGCATGCGGTCCCGGGTGCCCCGGGCAGCGTCCAGCCTGGCCTGCAGCTCCTCCAGCAACTCGTCCAGCTTCAGCTGGGGCAGCAGGACGCGGAGCTCGTCGGGAGTCTCCACCGTGCTCCTCCTCGGTCCCGGCGCACGGGCCCGGCATCCACGGATCGCCTCCACGGTATCCCTCCTGGGCGCAGGACGGCACGCCGAAGAGAGTCGGCCGCCCTGCGGGGACGGGCCCGTGTTCCGAGCGCGCGGGTGCCGCTCGGCCGGGTGTGCAACCCCGCGCGAGCGGGAAGTCGCTCGAAACGCGTGCCCCGGGGATTGCTCGTGGAGAATCGGTCCGGTCTGCACCGGATCTCCGCCGGGGAAGGCCGTGCGCCCCGGCGCGAGCGGAACACTGTCCGACAGGACGACCCGGATCGGCCGAGCGTGCTGCGCCGTGCACGGGACGGTCAGGGCGCATGAGACTCGCCCCTCCCCGGCGGCCATGATCGGGGCCGGGTGTCCCCGTCGAGAGCCGGTCGGCCCACTCCGCATCGAGCGGACGCCGCCGCACGCTGTAGGTGCCGCGGGTGTGCTCTGCGCCATGCGGAAGGCCGGAAGGTGAGGCGAGGTTCATGGACGAGACGCTGTCCCTCGGACGGATCGCCGGTGTCCGGGTCGGTCTGCACTGGAGCGTCCTGGTCATCGTCGCACTGATCACCATGGCGCTGGCGCACGGCCGCTTCCCGGCCGCCCGCCCCGGCCACTCCCCCGCCACGTACTGGGGGCTCGCCGTACTGACCGCCGTCGTGTTCCTCTTCTCGTTGCTCGCGCACGAGTTGGCGCACGCCGTGGTCGCCCGGCGCAACGGCGTCGAGGTGGAGGGCATCACGCTGTGGATGCTGGGCGGCGCGGCCCGGCTGCGCGGCGAGGCCCCGTCGCCGGGCGCCGAGCTGCGGATCGCCGGAGTGGGCCCCCTCACCAGCCTGCTGGCCGGGGGCGTGCTGGCCGGTGCCGCCGTGGGACTGGACGCGCTGCACGTGTCCGGGCTGGTCGTCGAGGCGGTCGCCTGGCTGGGCGCGATCAACATCCTGCTGGCCGTCTTCAACGTGCTTCCCGCAGCCCCGCTGGACGGGGGCCGACTGCTGCGGGTGTACCTGTGGCATCGCACCGGTGACCGGCTGCGTGCCACCCGGGGTGCCTCGGCGGCGGGCCGGGCGCTGGGCTGGTTCCTGGTCCTGGCCGGTTTCGCGGACGTGCTGTTCGCCGGTGATCTGTCCGGCCTGTGGCCCGCGCTCATCGGCTGGTTCCTCATCGCCGCCGCCACGGCGGAGTCCCGGCAGGCGCAGATCCAGGGCGTCCTGGACGGCGTTCCCGTCCGTCGCGTCATGACACCGGCCCCGGTCACCGTCGCCGCAACGGTGAGCCTCTCCGACTTCCTGGCCGAGGGCCCCTTCGGCCCCTACCGTCATTCGGCTTTCCCGGTGCTGGCCGCGGACGGTTCGGTCACCGGCCTGCTCACCGTGCGCCGGGTGCAGGCCGTACCACCGCAGGCGCGTGACCACACGACGGTCCGCGAGGTGATGCGCCCCCTCGGCGAAGTCGTGACAACCGCCCCGGACGAGCCGGTTCTCGACGTACTGCCCCGGCTGCAGGACAGCCCCGTGCGGCGCGCCCTGGTCCTCGACCAGGGCCGTCTCGTCGGCATCCTCACCGTCGCCGACATCACCCGTGCCCTGACGTGGCCGACCACCCCGGAAGGTCCTCAGCACCAGCACCCGGAACTGTCGAAGGACCAGCGATGACCAGCACGAGCTGTCCGGCGGTCCCATTCGTTCCCCTGCCGGCCGGACGCGTGGAGGTGACGCACTTCGGGCACCAGGCACTCACGGCGGCGGTGCGGGGCCACACCCTCGTCACCGATCAGCCCCTTGAAGCAGGGGCGACGGCATCGGCCCCCACGCCGGTGGCACTGTTCGTCGTCTCGCTCGCCACCTGCATCGCTCGTTACGCGCGAGGTTTCCTGGAGCGTCACCGTCTCGACGTCGAACGTCTTGGTGTGACGGCGGTGTTCACCATGGCGGACGACCGGCCGGCCCGCGTGGCGTCGGTACGACTGCGCGTGACGGTGCCGCCCGGTCTCGGCGAGGCCGAGCTCAGCGCGCTGGGCGCCGTGGTCGACCACTGCACAATCCACCACACGCTGCGGCAATCGCCGCAGGTCACCGTGGAGGTCGACGGAACGACGGTTCCGTCGACCGTCGGTGCGCCTCCCTGCTGAGGTTTCGGATGCACCGACGACGAGAGCACAGTCCATCGGCTCCCCTGTCGTACTCGCCGTAGTCGAGATGCCTCAGGAGTCGTGCGCGACCACCACGGCGACAGGCGCGACAACGTGATGCAGAACAACATGGGTGACATGCCCGATGTGGGTACCGAGAGGACCGGTGCGGATCCGACGGCCCACAACGGCCAGGGACTACGGGCCGGGCCGCGTGAGCGATGACGTTCAGTCCGACCGAGCAGACGAAGAACCCGCCGAGGCCGCCGAGGCCGTGTGAGCCCAGCGCCAGCAGCTCCGCCGTGTCCGCCGCCCCGGCCAGGGCGGTGGCCGGGTCGCCGGTGACCCGATCGGTGATCACCTCCACGCCGGGGTGGCTCATCCGGAGTTCGGCCACTGCCTGGGCGAAGTCCCGTGCGGACCGGTCGTGCTTCGTCTCCGGGCCGGACCACCGTGCCCGCGTCCCGGACACCGGCTCGCAGACATGGAGCATCTGCAGGGGCAGGGGCAGCCTCGCCTCACGGGCCGCCCAGTCGGCGGCGGCGCGGCTTGCCCGCGAGGTGTCGACTCCCACGGTGACGGTGCGGGTCACGGTGTCCGCCTTCCTGAGCGGGAGTCAGGCGGTGGTGAGGAGGTTCTTCACGTCGATCACGTCGGCGATCGCCTCGGTCTCGGCCACCAGCCGGTCACGGGTCGCCACCGGGACCCGTCCCGCCAGTTCCACGATGCCGTCGTGCACGGTCACCTCGACGGTCGTGCGGTCGCCCGGGGCGCAGACGGTGCGGATCCTGTTCTCGACCTCCGCCCGTATCCCGGCGTCGTCCCTGATCAGGGTCTGCAGCAGCACGTCGCGGCCGACGGCACCGACCAGCCGGCCCTCGCGGTCGGTGACCGGGATCCGCTTCAGCCGGGACAACGCGGCGAGCCAGGCGGCCTCCGCGACGGTGGCACCCGGCAGCACGGTGATCGCGGGACTGGTCATCAGGTCGGCCGCCGTCTCGCCCTGGGCCTTGTCGTGCAGCCGCCGCTCCCGCAGCCTGCCGACCGGCCCGGGACGGTGGCCGGAAGCCTCGACGGCCACCTTCGCCAGCAGGTCCGACTCGGAGACGACGCCCACCACGCGGTCCTCCGCGTCCACGACCGGCAGCGCACCGACGTGCTCGCGCGCGAGCAGCCGCGCGATCTCCCGGTACGGCAGGTCGTCACGCAGCCAGGCAGCGGGCACGTCCATCACGTCCCGCACCAACGGCGTGCCGGAGCCGGTCGCCGGCCCTGGGGACGCATTGACCGGAGCGGCCGGCGGCTGTTTCTCCGGCCCGGCGTGTTCGGCCGCCGCGGCGGCCACGACGCCCAGGTAGCGCACCAGCATGTCCTGGCGCCCGCCTTCGCCGGGACTCCAGGGCCGGGAGGGCGTGGACCGCCGTGCCTCGGTCCCTGTGGAGAAGTTCTCGTGCTGATTCACGGTGGCCTCCTCAGTCCGTCGGGTTGCCTACCGTTCCAGTCTTGTGCTCCGCCGTCGGCCGTCCAGAGCCGAACGGCCCTGATGGAACGGCATGGCGGCCCTATCCAGTGCGGGCGCGGGCGAGGACGGTGACACTGGAGGAGCAGCCGACCGGCAGGAGGCCGGGACATGAGCCTGCGGGACTTCCTGGAGCGGTTCCGTCCGACCGGGACGCCGGGGGCGGCCGTAACCGGCGTGCCCCCCGACCGGACGGCGGAACGCACCGCGGAACTGGCGCCTGCCCTGGCCCGGCTGACGGCTGTACAGCAGGAGGCTGCCCGGATCCGGGCGGCTGGGCAGGAGACCGCCGAGACGATCCGGCGGAACGCCGGACGAGAGGCCGAGGGCATCGTGGCGGCCGCCCGGGAGCAGGCTCCCGAGGTACGGCGTCAGGCTGCCGAGCCCGTCGTAAGGGACGCGCTGCGGGAGGCGGATGCCGTGCGCGCCGCCGGTGACCGGGCCGCGGACGCGGTGCGCGAGCGGGGTCGGGCGGGGCTGCCCTCGTTGGTGGATGACACGGTGGCACAGGCACTGCGGCCGGCGGCCGGGACGGACGCGGCGCCGTGAGCGCCGGGTGGGTGGCCGGAGCGGTCCGGGCCCGGGCCCTGGCCGTCCGGTGTCCGGGTGCTTCCGGGGCGCGGGAGATCGCGGCGTGCCCGTCGCTCGACGAGGCGCTGCGGCGGCTCGGCGGGACGTCGTACGTCAGGTACACGCGGGAGGCGGCCGGGCTGTCCGAGGCGCAACGCGCGGTGTCCGCGACGCTGTTGTGGCATCTGAGGGTGCTGGCGGGCTGGCTGCCGCGGGGTGGGGCCCGGCTGCTCGTTCCGCTCGTCTCGGGGTTCGAGGTCGCCAACGTGGTCGCCCGGCTGTCCCCCGGACACCCCGAGCGGCAGGGCCACGTCCCGCCGTACCGGCTCGGAGCGCTGGAGACGGCCTGGCGGCGCCTTGACCGGGCGGTGACCCCGGCGGAACTGCGTGCCGCGCTCGCCGCGTCCGCGTGGGGCGATCCGGGCGGCGACACGCCGTGGGCGCTGGTCACGGGCATGCGGATGGCCGCCGCGCGGCGCACTGCCCTGACAGTGCCGCAGGCGCGTGACTGGGCGGTAGCACGCGCGGCCCTGCTGACGGCGCGTGAACTGTTCGTGCACGGCCGTTCCCTGCCGGCGCCGGTACTGCGGGACGCGGCCCGGCTGCTCGGGGGACGGGCGCCGGCCGCCGCCTCGTACCAGGAGTTCCGCGCCGGTCTTCCGGCGTCGGCCCGGCGGCTCCTGGCGGACGTCGAGGAGCCGGCGGGGCTGTGGCGGGCGGAGGCCGGCTGGTGGCGCACGGTGCGGGACGACGGGGCGGCTCTCCTGCGCGACGGCCGGCACGGGCCGGGCGTGGTCGTCGGCGCGGTCGCGGTGCTCTCCGTGGACGCCTGGCGGGTGCGGGCCGCCCTGGAGTCGGCGGCCCGGGGAGGGCGGCCCGGGGAGGCGTTCGATGCCCTGGCCTGAGGGGATGACACCGGTCCGGATGCGCCGTGTGGCGGTGGTGGTGCCGCGGGCGGCGCTGCGGGACGCGCTGGTGCGGATCGCCGAAGCAGGTTGTGTGGAGCTGGACCGTGTCGAGGAGACGGCCCCGGGGCCCGCGGCGCTGCGGCTGCGGCGGCTTCAGGGGCGGGGTGGACCGGAGGGCGCCGGGCGGGCCGTCCTGGCCGTGGCGGCACCCGACCTGGACCGGCTCGAAGACCGGCGGGAGACGAGCCTGCTGGCCGGGGAGGCCGAACTGGAGGAACGCGCGGGGGGCGCCGTGCGGCAGGGGGAGGTGTCGGCGCTCGCCGGGTGGTGTCCGGCGGGCGAGGTGCCCCGGGTCTCCGGGCGGCTCGCGGCGGCGGGCGGCGCGCTGCTGCCGCTGCCGTCTCCGCGCGGCACCGATCCGCCGACGCTGCTGCGAACCGCCGGGGAGGTCTCGTTCACGCCTCTGGTGACGACGTACGGCACACCGTCGTACGCGGACCTCGACCCGTCGTGGCCGGCGGGCCTCGCCTATGTCGTGATGTTCGGGATCATGTTCGGTGACGTCGGGCACGGGGCCCTGCTGGTTTTCGGCGCACTGGCCCTGCGCTTCGGACGGCCCCAGCGGCTCACCCCGCTGCACCGCCTGTGGCCGTTCCTCGCGGGCGCCGGGCTGGCCGCGATGCTGGCGGGCGCCGCCTACGGGGAGTTCTTCGGGCCGACCGGCGTGCTGCCGGTGTTGTGGCTGGCGCCGCTGGAGAGCCCGGCCCGGCTGCTGGCGGCGGCGGTGGTCTTCGGAGCCGGGCTGCTGGCGCTCGCGCATGCCGCGGGCGCGGTGAACCGGATGCGGGAGGGCGGCTGGGCGGCTGGGCTGTACGCGGCGTCCGGGGTCGCCGGGCTGCTGTTCTACCTGGGGCTCGCGCTGGCAGCGGCAGGGCTCGTCCTGCACGTGCCGTCGGCCGCCGTGGCCGGAGCCTCGCTCGCGTCCGCCGGGCTGGCGCTGGTGGCTCTGGGGCTGTTCCGGGCCACGGCGGGCGGCGGCGCGGGGCTCGCGGAGACCGGGGTACGGCTCCTCGACATCGTCGTACGCACCGGCACCAACACCCTGTCCTTCGCCCGGCTCGCGGCCTTCGGCCTCACCCACGCCGCGCTCGCCGACCTGGTGTGGCGCGGCACCACGGGCCTGGCGGCACGCGGTCCGGCCTGGTGGGCGGGCGCCGTCCTGCTGTTCGCCGTCGGGACGGCCCTCTCCTTCGGTCTGGAGGCCCTGGTGGCCGGGGTGCAGGCCCTGCGGCTGGAGTTCTACGAGATCTTCTCCCGGCTCTTCGAGACGGAGGGCCGTCCGTTCCGTCCCTGGCACGTTCCTCCGGCGGAACCTGCCGACGCGCTCCTACGAAGGTGATCACATGCTCGCCTGGCTGATCGTGCTGCCGGTCCTGGCGGCCGTGCTCGGTGCCGTACGGCTGCTGCGGCAGCGCCGGACCAGACACGCGTTCCGCTGGCTTCTGGCGACCGACCTGGTTCTGCTGGCGGGCGCGTGCGCCGTCCTGGCCACCGCGCTCTCGGGCCCGGCACAGGCCTCGGCGCAGGGTGCGGCCGGGGGTGGTGGGGTCAACGGCTCCGCCCTGATCGGGGCGGCCATCGCGGTGGCGGGCGCCTCGATCGGCGCCGCCATCGCCGTCGCCTACACGGGGGCCGCCGCGCTCGCCGCGCTGAGCGAGCGCCCGGAGATGTTCGGCCGGGCCATGGTGATCGTGGGGCTGGCGGAGGGCATCGCGGTGTACGGGCTGGTGGTCGCGATCCTGTTGATCGGAAAGGCGTGACCATGGGGAGGGTGGCCGTCATCGGCGCGCGGACCAGCGTGGGCGGGCTGGCTCTGGCCGGGGTCGAGGTGCTGGTGGCGGAGGATCCGGACGCCGTCCGCCGTGCCTGGCGGGAACTGCCCGGCACCGTCGTCCTGGTGATCCTGACCGCGTCGGCCGCCGAGACGCTCGGCGCCGAGGCCATGGGGCCGGAGCCGGATCAGGCGAGGCCGCTGACGGTGGTGATGCCCCGATGACGGCAGTGGACGAGCTGGATCCGGTGCGCGCCGAACTGCTGCGTGCCGCCCGGGCCGAGGCCGAGGCCGCCGTGGAGCGGGCGCGGGCGGATGCGGCGAAAGTCCTGCGTGCTGCGCGCGCCGACGCCGAGCGGATGCTGGCCCGGGCGCGGGAGCTGGGCGCCGCCGACGGACGCGCCGCGGCCGCGCGGGAGCGGGTGCGCGCCGCCGAGGAGGCCTGGAGCCGGGAACTGGCGGCCCGCGCCGAGGTGTACGCGGATCTGCGGGCCGGGGTGCGCGCCGGGGTACGACGGGCGCTGGCCGACCGCGGGGTACCACCGGGCAGGCTCGGGGAGAGCTCCCGGCCGGGCCGGGAACCCGAGGTTCGTGCCGAGCCCGACACCGACTTTGGGGACGAGGCCCGTTCCGGCGCACGGCGAGCGTCGTCCGGAGCGCCGGTCCCGGCCGACCGTCTCGTCCAGATCGCCAGGGCGCTGCTCGGCGCGGACGCGCGGATCACGGCCGTACCCGGCGGCGGAGTCACCGCCGACGTACCCGGACGCCACCTCGACCTCTCCGCGGACACCCTTGCCGACCGCGCTCTGGAACGCCTGGGCGCCCGGATCGAGAGTCTCTGGGGCGAGCCGTGACCGTCACGTCCTCGCGGATCCTGCGCGTCGCCGGGCCTCTGGTGGAGATGGCGTGCCCGGCGTCCGTGGCCATGCACGACCTGGTGCTGCTGGGAACCGCCCGGCTGCCGGGCGAAGTGGTCGCCGTCCAGGGGGACACGGCCACCGTCCAGGCGTACGAGTACACGGGTGGTCTGGCACCGGGACACCCCGCCGAACCACAGGGCCACCCGCTGTGGGTGCGGCTCGGCCCCGGGCTGCTCGGAGGTGTCTTCGACGGCCTGCTGCGTCCGCTGTACGGCGCCGGCGACCTGCTGCTCACCGGCGGACCCGGTGGTGCGCCGGACGGGCGCAGCTGGCGGTACACCCCACGGGTGGCCGAGGGCGCCCGGGTCGCGGCCGGTGACGTCCTCGGCGAGATCAGCGCGGCCGTGCCCCTGCGGCTGCTCGTCCCGCCCGGCCTTTCGGGCGCGGTGGGCGCCCTGGCGAATGCGGGCGAGTACGCCGCCGACGCCGTGCTGGCCGCCGTGGACGGGCACGAGGTGCGCATGGCGCAGACCTGGCCGGTGCGCCGGCCGCGCCCGGTGGCGGGGCGGCTTCCCGCCGAGCTGCCGCTGCACACCGGGCAGCGCGCCGTCGACCTGCTCTTTCCGGTGGCCCGGGGCAGCACCGTCGCCGTCCCCGGCGGATTCGGCACCGGCAAGACCATGCTGCTCCAGCAGATCGCCAAGTGGTGCGACGCCGACGTCATCGTCTACGTCGGCTGCGGAGAGCGCGGCAACGAGATGGCCGACGTCATCGAGGAGCTGGCGGAGCTGTCCGACCCGCGCACCGGTGGCCGGCTGTCGGAGCGCACGGTGACGATCGCGAACACCTCCGACATGCCGATGATGGCCAGGGAGGCGAGTGTGCACACAGGGGCCACGGTCGCCGAGTACTTCCGCGACATGGGCCTCGACGTCGTCGTCATCGCCGACTCGACGTCCCGCTGGGCGGAGGCGCTGCGGGAGTTCGCCTCCCGGATGGGCGAACTCCCCGCCGAGGAGGGCTATCCGGCCGGACTTGCCTCACAACTGGCCGCGTTCTACGAGCGGGCCGCGGCCGTACGCACTCTCGGCGGCGACACCGGGTCGGTCACGGTGCTCGGCGCCGTCTCCCCGCCGGGCGGTGACCGCACCGAGCCGGTCACCGCGCACACCGAACGGTTCGTACGGTGCCTGTGGAGCCTGGACCGCGACCTCGCCTACGCCCGCCACTACCCGGCCGTCTCGTGGTCGGACTCCTTCTCCCGGGACGCCTCAGCCCTGGCCGCCGCCCACGCGCGCGCCGGGGACCCTGACTGGGCGGGCCGGCGAGGACGGGCCGCCCGACTGCTCGCCGAGGCGGACCGGCTGGCAGACCTCGTCGAACTGGTCGGCATCACGGCCCTGCCGCCGCGTGAGCGGATCAGCGTGCTCGCCGGGCGGCTGCTGCGCGAGGCCGTGATCCAGCAGAGCGCGCTGTCCCCGGCGGACGCCTACAGCGCGCCCGAGAAGACGGCCGCCCTGGTGGGGGCCGCGCTGGCGGTGGTCGACCGCTGCCTGGAACTGGTGGACTCCGGCACCACGGCGGACGCCGTCGAGGCGGTCGACTTCACCCCGTTGCTGCGAGCCCGTGAGGACGCCGGCCCGGCGCAGACCGCGCCGGTGACGGCGGCCCGCGACACGGTGCTGGCCCGGCTCGCGGAGGCGGCGGGATGAGCGGGCCCGTGGACCCCGTGGACCCCGGGGACGTCGAGTACACCGGGGACGTCGAGTACACCGGGGTGCGGGAACTGCGCGGCCCCCTGGTGGTGCTGGAGGGCGTGTGCGGCGTCGGCTGGGACGAGTCCGCCACGATCGCCCTCGGCTCGGAGGACCGACGACACGGCCTGGTGCTGGAGGTGGACCGGGACCTCGCCGTGGTGCAGGTCCTGGAGGACACCGCGGGCATGGACCGCGGCTGCACCCGCGTCGCCTTCTCCGGCTCCCCCCTGCGCATCCCCGTCGGCCCCGGGTGGCTCGGCCGGGTGTGCAACGGGCGGGGCGAACCGGCCGACGGCGGGCCGCCGGTGCTGGGCGCCACCCACGCCGCGGTGGGCGGCGCTCCGATCAACCCGGTGCGCCGGGAGCCGCCGAACGAGCCGGTGCTGACAGGCGTGACCGCCGTGGACGTCCTCACCACCCTGGTACGCGGCCAGAAGCTCCCGGTGTTCTCCGTGGCCGGGCTGCCGCACCTGGAACTCGCTGTGCAGATCGCGGCCCAGGCGACCTGCGGCGGCGAGCCGTTCGCCGTGGTCTTCGCCGGCATGGGTCTCACCCACGCCGACGCCGCGTTCGTCCGCGCCGGGCTGGCGGAGCGGTCGGCCGCCCTGGAGCTGGTCCTGCTGCTCAACACCGCCGACGACCCGGTCATCGAGCGGCTGCTGACCCCACGGCTCGCACTGACGGTCGCCGAGCATCTGGCGTTCGCCGAGGGCCGTCACGTCCTGGTGGTGATGACGGACATGACGGCCTACTCCGAGGCGCTGCGCGAGGTGTCGGCCGCACGGGGCGAGATCCCCGCCCGCCGGGCCTACCCCGGCTACCTCTACAGCGACCTCGCCTCCCTCTACGAGCGCTGCGGGCGGATCCGGGGCAGGCCGGGATCGGTGACCGTCCTGCCGGTGCTCACCATGCCGGCGGGCGACATCACCCACCCCGTCCCCGACCTGACCGGCTACATCACGGAGGGGCAGATCGTGCTCTCCGCCGAGGTGTACGCGGCCGGCACGTATCCGCCCGTCGACCCGCTGGCCTCGCTGTCCCGGCTGATGCGCCACGGCGCCGGAAAGGGACGGACCCGGGCCGACCATCCGGTCGTGGCAGCGCAGCTGCTCGCCGCGCTGGCCCGGGCCCGGCAGGTGCGGGAACTCGCCGACCTGATCGGCCGGCCCGCGCTCAGCCCCGTCGACCTGCGCCATCTGGACCTTCAGGACGCCTTCCGGCAGCGGTTCCTCGCCCAGGCCACCGACGAGAACCGCACGCTGGACGACTCCCTGGACCGTGCCTGGGAGGTGCTGCTGATGCTGCCGCGCAGCCAGCTCGGCATGATCCCGGCGGAGCTGCTCGACGCCCACCGTGCCCCGGAGGGGGAGAAACCGTGAGCGGGCGGGTGAGCCGGGTACCGGCGGGCCGGGCCGGGCGGCTACAGCTGCGCCGCAGCCTCGCCACCGCGCTGCGCGGAGCGGATCTGCTCGAACGCAAACTCCGGCTGCTGCTCGACCGGGAGCGGGTGGCACGCCGTGCGGCTGAGGAGGCCGGCGAGGTCTGGCGGCAGCGGCTGGCCGAGGCGGACACCTGGCTGGTGCGGGGGGTGCTGCTCGGCGGCGAGGCCGCGCTCGCCGAGGCGGCGCCGACGGACCGGGCCGCAGCCGACGTCACATGGGCCGCGCTCATGGGCGTACGGCATCCCGCGACCGTGTCCTGGAAGGATGCCGTGCGCTCACCCGAGGAGCCGACCCCGCCCAACAGCGCGCTCGCGCATGCCGAGACGGCGTACCGCGCGGCGGTCCGGGCCGCCGCGGAGCACGCCGTCCAGCGCGCCGCAGCGGACCTGCTCGCCGCCGAGGCGGTGCGCACCCGGCAACGGGTCCGTGCCCTGCGCCGGCACTGGATCCCCCGGCTGCGGGACGAACTCACGGCGGTGGAACTGGCCCTGGAGGAAGGCGAGCACGAGGAGGCGGTACGACGCCGCTGGGCCGCCGCGCGCAGCGCCCGGTGACCGGGACCGGGCACGCGTACGACGCCGGGACCAAGCACGTAACCAAGCACGTGCACGACGGCGGGCCCGCTCGGGGCCCGCCGGAGAGGGAACATGCCACGTCAGCTGCCGTGCTGGATCTCGATGTGCCTGGCCTCGGCCTTCTCGGCCCCCAGACCCACGCTGATGGTCAGCATGCCGTCGGTGTAGTCGGCCTTGACGTCGTCCTCGTCGGCGCCGGACGGCAGGGTCACGCTACGGCTCATCGCGCCGTACCGGATCTCGCTGTGGCTCTTGTCGATGTCCCGTTCGGTGCGTTCGGCCTCGACCGTCAGCACCCCGTCGCCGATGACGACGTCGATGTCCTCGGGGACCATACCCGGCAGTTCGGCGCGCATGACATAGCGGCCGCCCTCCGTGTAGTCCTCGATCCGGACCGCGGGCATCGTCAGCCTGCTGGGAAAGGTCTCGAACCATTCCGGCACGTCCGGGAACGGGAACCTCTGCCTGTGTATCAGTGTGGCCATCGCCGTACCTCCTCGGCGGTCGTCGTGTCTGCCGACACCTCCAGTCCAGCTCGCCGGGCCCGCCCCGGCAGGGGCCGAACGGCCCGGGTCCGGGTCCCTGAAGTCCCTCTTCCGCCGCCGGTTCGCGGCCAGACCGGAGAGCGGGGCACCATCACACCCGGCGGCGATCACCATGTCCGACGTCACCACCACAGACCTCTACGAAGTGACCATGGCCCTGTCCCGTCTCCGGGAGGATATGCGCGCCCCGGCCACGTTCAGCCTCTTCGTACGCGAGCTGCCGCCCGGCCGGGGCTTCCTGGTCGCCGCTGGGCTGGAGTCCGCTCTGGACTTCCTGTCCCGCTTCCGCGTGGATCCGGGCGGACGCGACTCCGCCGCCGCGGTCGACCTGGCCTTCCAGGAGGCCGCGCTGCGCGGTGCCGAGGTGCGGGCGCTGTACGTGTGGCAGCCCGGCCACCTGAAGATCTTCGACGAGTACGAATCCCAGCAGGAGTGCCGTCGGCTGCTCTCCGAGACGGTGGCCGGCCGCCGAGCCCGGTATCCGGAGGTGGAACTCCGGCACGAATTGGTCGTCGGCCATCCGGTGCAGGTGCTCACCGAAGCCTCGGCGCACGCGCTGGGTCTGGTGGTGGGCACCCGGGGCCGCGGTGGCTTCACGGGCATGCTGCTGGGCTCGGTCAGCCAGGGCGTACTGCACCACGCCCGCTGCCCCGTCATCGCCGTTCCCACCCGGACGTGAGCCGCGTCCGGCAAGCGTGACACAACGGGGGGAAGCACCGTGACCGGCCGGACCGGACCTACGCCTGTTGGCCGGTCACGGACCGGTCGCTTTGTCCCAGACCGTACGATCACGACCGGGCAGGGCGCGTGCTGCGACACATGCCGGCTGACGGAGCCGATCAGTGCGCGCGCGACCCCTCCCCGGCCTCGGCGGCCCGCAGCAGGACATCGGTGGGGTTTCCGTGCACCAGACGGGCGCGGACCGAGGCCGTGTCCGCGCCGAGCACGTAGGTCAGCTCCTCAAGCATCCCCTGCCGGGCCTCCTCCTCGTCGACGTCAATGTCCACGGCCGGCGCCGACCAGCCGTACAGGCCGGGCTGCCCCCACACCGCGACCGCGTCCACGGTCCCGTCCACCAGCCCCGCGTACCGCACGGACCAGCGCAGCGCGTCGTACGAGGACGGCGACCCGTCGACGCCCACCACCACCGCCTTGGGAGCAGAGGTAACCAGATCCATATCCATGTGTCCCAACCTCTCCTTCGGCGTGCGCGGGGTCCGGCCCAAGGTCTCAGCGGGTGTAGCGCGTCACCCAGTCGGGCTCCACGCGTTCCCATTCGCGGGCCCACTGAGCGAGGCGACGGCGGTCGATGCACTTACCGAGGGCCCACCGCACGCCACAGGCGGTGGCCACACCACTGAATGCGGTCGCGCACCCCGCCGCCACACCGGCGGTCGCCGCGAAGTCCCGGGCCGGGGGCGGCGCGGCTATGTCGCCGTGGGCGTCCAGCCACACGGTCGCGGTGGCTCCGCGATGGAGCCAGGCCCGCACCGGTGTGGCGCCCGTGTGGTCGCCGTTGCGGTCGCTCCAGTGCACGAGCGCGTGGAAACCGGACTGCGCGCCGGGGCGGTCGCCGCTCGACCGCGCTTCCGTCAGCAGGCTTGCCGTCACCGGGTGCAATCGTGCCAGCCGCGTCTGTCGAGCCAGCATGTGGTGGTCGTACACCGCATGTCCGACGCACCATGCCCCGAACGGCACCGCCACAAGTGCGATGACGGCCAGGAAGACCTGAAGTCCGCGTTCCAGCCGGTCCATCGGCCGTTCCAGTGACCCCGGTTCGCCGTCTGCCGCACGCCGAGCCCGCTTGCCGGGTGGGCCGGATGTGTGTCGGCGACCGGGAAGACGCGGTGTCCGCATGGCACGGCCCTCCGCTTCGACAAGGTCGAATGCCCCACCGCCCCACCTTCCTCCGTCGCACATCCCTCCGGGCAGGGGCCGCGCGGTCCTTCGTGAGTGCCGTTCGGCCCCACTGGACAGGGCACCCCGGGAGTGATGCTGGAAAGTGCCGCCGACCCGTCCTGGCCGCGCGGACAGGTCCGACTCGCTGGAGCGGGCGAGGGCTGTCACGCCAGGACGCGGAAACGGCGGTTCCGCGGACGGACGGAGTGACGATGAGCAAGCGCACCCTTGTCGGCCGGCGGGCCGCGCGCTCCCGATGCGGCGACCGGCTGCCGTCGGCGAGCGCAGCCCGGTCGCAGGCCGCGAAACCAACGGCCGGTTCCGTCCGCCTACGTCGGGCGCAGCACGACTGGCTGCTCCTGTCGGACGGTACGTGGCGACACGTGGAGACGATCCGTGTGCGGAGTCTGTTCGGCTGAGAGTCAGGAGAACCGCACGAGCCGACCTGGGCCCGTCGAGATGCTCCTGGGCGCCCGGACACCTCTGCGGCGGCCCGTCCGCTCTCTTGGGCCGCACGTCGGTCCGAGAGAGACTCTTCGGCCCTGTGACGCATGCGGCTTCCGTCCGACGGTGGAGATGCGGGAGACCGACCACCCCCGGGTCACACCGGTATCTGCCGAGGTGATCGCGCCGAGACGAGGAGAAAGCGATGTCGCACACAGGTCAGTGGAAGATACGCCTCCATCTCTTCGGGGAAGACGACTGCATGCCGGCAACGGAACTGCGCACTGCCACCCGGCGGACACGAACGTGCCGGAGATCGGCGACGAACCGGCAGCGGGCAGGTCTTGAACGATCTCGCCCGGCAGCTGCTGGACACCGCCGACCGAGACATCCAGGGGATGGCCGGAAACCGGCCGACCGCCGGTGAGACCTCCGGATGGCCAGTCTGACTCCGGGCGGACGCGAAGGCAGGAACCGGAAGAAGGGTGCCGGGAGCAGTCCCTCCGGCAGCCGATGTGCCCGGTGGCGAAAGACCACGGGTCGCCACGTCGCCGGCGTCGAGGGCCCGCCCCGTGCGGTGGCGTGTCCCGCGTGGCACGTTGGATGGAGCATCATTCTGCGGAGAGGGGCCGATCATGCGAGCTCACCTCGGCGACCAGCTCGTCATCGAGAGCCCGGCGACCGGAGCCGCCAGGCGCGACGGCGAGATCGTCGGACTCCACCACGAGGACGGCACACCCCCCTACGACGTGCGCTGGTCGGACACGGACGAGGTGACGCTCGTCTTCCCGGGCTCCGACGCCCACATCCACCATCTTGAGCACGGACAGCCCGGCGCCGGCCGAGCGGTACAGCCGGATGTCAGTACGACGCAGGTCGTACTCCCGGCCGGGGAGGCCAATCCCGGCGACATCGGCCGACGTGTGGCCGCGGAACGCCGCAGGCAAGGATTCAGCCGTGCGGAAACCGCCCGCCGAGCCCGGATGGCCCCCGACTACCTGGCCTACCTCGAAGAACAGCCCGCCGATCCCTCCGTAGCGACTCTGATCAAGCTGGCCGCCGCACTGGGCACCTCGGTCACCGCCCTGCGTGGCGGAGGCATGGATCTTCCGCCCGGTCAGGGCCGTGCTCTGCTGCACCCGCGGCTGCGGGACCTGGACACGGAAGAGTGCCGCGCCCTGCTGGCCACGCACGGCGTGGGGCGCATCGCGGTGTCGTCGTCCGACGGCCGCCCGGCGATCGTGCCTGTCAATTACGAGGTCGTCGACGACGCCATCGTCTTCCGGACCGCCCCCGACTCGGTGGCCGCGTCGGCAGCCGAAACGGAGGTCGCCTTCGAGGTGGACCACGTGGACGAGGCCCTGAGCCAGGGCTGGAGCGTGCTCGCCGTCGGCCCCGCGAGCATCGTGACGGAGCCGGAGGCCGTGCGCGGGCTCGCCCGGCGTGCGCATACCACGCCCTGGGCCGGGGGTGTGCGGGAGATGTGGGTCTCGATCAGGCCCACGAGCCTGACGGGCCGCCGCATCACCGCGGCCGACCAATGAGGAACGCCACCCGAGCATGAGGCACCGTGCGGTTCGGAATCCATTGGGCCGTCACCGCACCCTGGCATACCACAATCCGGCCGGAGGCCCGGTGGTGTGGCGGGACCCTGCCACACCGCGCGGTGCGGATGCGGCGCCGCGCGAGTGGACCGGAGAGTCCCGGGCGACCAGTGGTGCCGGGCTCCGGATGAGCCCAGGCTGGAAGGACACGCCCCGCTGAAAGGAGTCCGTGCGATGGCCTCCGCCACCACCATGACCGCGGCTCTTGAGTCCGTGCACCGCGAGCGGCTGATGCGGCTCGCCCGCGAGGTCTCCTTCGCGGCCGGGACCCGGCTGTTCGAAGAGGGTCGGCACGCCGACCGTTTCTGGGTCGTGCGCACCGGGACCGTCGCCCTGGACCTGCATGTGCCCGGCCGACGCACCGCCGTCATCGAGACCCTCGGGCAGGGTGAACTCGTCGGCTGGTCCTGGCACTTCCCGCCGTACCTGTGGCAACTGGGTGCCGAGGCGATGAGCCCGGTGCGGGCCTGGGAGTTCGACGCCGGGTCGGTCCTGGAGATGTGCGCCGAGGACGCCGGGTTCGGCCGGGCGATCGCCGTCTGGGTCGGGCGGGTGACCGCCCAGCGGCTGCACGCTTCCCGGGTCCGCCTGCTCGACCTGTACGCCCCCTACGGAAGCGGTGGGCTGACGTGACTGGCTGCGTTCACAAGGAACTCATGAACGGAGCCCGTGTGCGGAGTCTGTCCGGCGGAAAGCCGCACGCGCGGGCGGAGTCACGAGGTGCGGTCGGGTGAGATCTGCACGAAGGGCCTCAGGCGAGACACCCCCGCGACAGCACCGTGGCCGGCCGAACGCCCCGGCGCTTCGCTCCACGCAGGAGCACCTGCCGCCACCCCCTACGGCTCATGGTTCCCCTCGTACGCCTGTCGTACGGAGGCGGCCACGCGGTCGGTCAGTCCGGGCAGGGCCGAGCGCACGGCGTCGCTGAGACGCTCGCCCAGTCCGATGTCGGCGACCTCCATGGCATGCACCACGAGTTCCGGCGGCATTCGGCAAAGAGCCTCAGCCAGGGCCATACAGTCCCCCAGGCCAAAGGCGTGCGTGCTCGCCGTGGCCCGTGTGTGCCCGGCGGCCTGGGCCGGTGTCAGCGTGTGCAGCTCACCGGGCCGGGCCGGGTGGGTACGGAGGGCTTCCACGACGATCACGGTGTGCGCGTCGCGCCACAGTTCGAGCAGCCTGGCGGGCTCGCCGTCGCTGACCGCCAGCACGGTGTCGTCGGGCACCCGGCCCCGCAGCGCCTCCACCACGGCCGGGCCGATCCCGTCGTCACCGCGCAGGGGATTGCCCACGCCGATCACCACGACCCGGCCGTTCATGCGCGGTCCACGGTCACGTCGAGGAAGTGGGCGGCGCAGGAGATGCAGGGGTCGTGGTTGCGGATGGCTCGTTCGCACAGGTGGGTGAGTTCGACGTCGCTGATGTCGGGACCGTCCCGGTCCAGGCGTGACTGCACCGCCCTGCGGACGTCCTCCTCGATGGCCGTCTGGTTCTGGGCGGTGGGCGGGATGATGCGAGCCCCGGTCAGCGTGCCGTCCCCGGTGAGGGTGTAGCGGTGGTACAGCAGACCGCGTGGCGCCTCGGTGGCTCCCACGCCGACCGCCTCGCGCGGCGGGACCTCGACAGCGGGCCGGGGAGGCCGTTCGTAGCCGTCGATGATCCGCAGGGCCTCCTCGACGGCCTGTACGACCTCGACGGCTCGTACGACGATGCTCCGGAAGGGGTTGTCGCAGACCGCGCCCGAGGCCGGATCGCCCAGCCCGGCATGCCGCGCCGATTCGGCGGCCACAGGATGCAGCCAACGACCGTTGATCGCGTAGCGGGCCAGCGGGCCGGTCAGGAAGCGGCGGCCGTCCAGGGTGGCGGTGAGCGCGGTGGAGTGCGGTACCTGTTCTTCCCGGACGTGTTCTTCGAATTCGGACAGGGGGAACTCCAGCGGCGCCGGATCCGCCACCGTGGGCGTCCCGGAGTCGATGGCGTAGCGGCCGGGGTCGCTCAGTGCGAACAAGGCGTGGTCGCACACGGCGTCGGGAAAGTCGAACGCCGCCACCCAGCGGACCGTCTCCAGGGCGTCCTCCCTGGCCTGGCGCAGCCGGTCCGCCAGGGGCCGGAGTTCGTCCGGTGCCGGGGTCCGGTGGAAGCCGCCGATCCGGACGTTGACCGGGTGGATGGGTCGGCCGCCGAGCTGTTCGAGGATCGCATTGCCTGTCTGCTTGATCCGCAGGCCGCGTTCCACGGCCGCGCGCTGGTCGCGGGCGAGTTCCACCACGTCCGCGCGGCCGAGGAAGTCCGGCGCGTGCAGAAGGTGGATGTGCAGGGTGTGGCTCTCGATCCACTCGCCGCAGTAGAGCAGGCGGCGCAGGTCGGCGAGAGGGCCGTCCACCGTGACTCCGCAGGCGTTCTCGATCGCCTGGCAGGCGCTCATCTGGTAGGCGACCGGGCAGATGCCGCAGATGCGGGACGTGATGTCGGGGGGCTCGGTGTGGCCCCGGCCGGTCAGGAGTGCCTCGAAGAAGCGTGGCGGTTCGTAGATGCGCAGCCGTGTCCCGGTGACCGAACCGTCCTGGACGTTCATGTGGAGGGCCGCTTCGCCCTCCACCCTGGCCAGCGCGTCCAGCCGCAGGACACGGGTTCCGCGAGGGTTCATGCGGGCCTTTCCGGGCGGTTTTCCGAGCCGGTCCGGGAGCTGTGGCACTCCTCGGCCGCGAGTTCGGGTACGGGGGCATGTTCCGGTGAGGTGGCGTTGAAGGTGCGGAAGACACGCTGGATGTCCCGCTCGCTCATCCCGTCGTGGTGCAACTGGGCGATCATGGAGCGCAGGTTGGGCCGGCTCGCCGGTCCGAAGCAGCCGTAGCAGCCGCGTCCGTACGCGGGGCAGATCGCGCCGCATCCGGCGTGGGTGACCGGGCCCAGGCAAGGCGTGCCGTGGGCCACGGTGATGCAGGTGGTGCCGCGTCTCTTGCACTCGAAGCAGACGCTGTGGCTCGGGATCCGGGGTTTGCGTCCGGCCAGGTAGGCGGTGATGACTTCGAGGAGCTGGCGGCGGTCGATGGGACAGCCGCGCAGTTCGAAGTCGACCGGGACATGGGCCGAGATCGGTGTCGAGGTCCCGAGCGTGGAGATGTACTCCGGGCGGGCGTAGACCGCGGCGAGGAACTCGTCGACGTCGGCGAAGTCGCGCAGGGCCTGGATGCCGCCGGCGGTGGCACAGGCTCCGATGGTCACCAGGTACCGGGAGACACGACGGACGTGCCGGATCCGCTCGGCGTCCTCGGGGGTGGTGATCGACCCTTCGACCAGGGAGAGGTCGTACGGCCCCCGGCCCTCCAGCCGGGCGCGCTCCCCGTCGGCACCCTCGACGGAGGTCATCTCCAGGAAGTGGTCGATCCTCACCCGGTCGGCAAGGCCGAGGAGTTCGTCCTCACAGTCGAGCAGGGTCAGCTGGCAGCCGTCGCAGGAGGCGAACTTCCACACGGCGAGCGTGGGCCGGGGATCGGGGGCCGGACCGGGCTCGATGACCATGTCACAACTCCCTCACCAGGAGCAGGTGTGCCACGCGGTCGTAGCCGACGACCGGACCGTCCCGGCACAGCAGCAGCGGGCCGAGCTGGCAGTGGCCGCAATGGCCGGTGGCGCACCGCATGTTCCGTTCCAGGGACACCTGGACGCGGTCCGGGACCACTCCCCGGGCCACGAGGTCCCGTGCGGTGTGACGCATCATCACCTCGGGCCCGCACACCAGCGCGCGGGTCCGTTCGGGGCGCAGGTCGAGGCCGTTCAGGAGCGTGGTGACCACGCCGACCGCACCGTGCCAGCCAGGCCCGGGGCGGTCGACGGTCACCACCACGTGCGCCGGGCCGTGCCAGCTGTCGATCTCGTCCCGGTAGATCAGCTCGGCGGGGGTACGGGCGCCCACCAGGACCGTGAGCCGACCGTACTCGTGCCGTCGTTCCAGGACGGCGTGCACGACCGGCCGCAGCGGGGCCAGTCCGATACCGCCGGCGATCACCAGCAGGTCATGCCCGGCCGCCTCCGTCAGGTCCCAGCCGGTACCGTACGGCCCGCTGAGGCCGACGGTGCCCCCCGGCCGCAGCCTGTACAGCGCGGACGAGACCGCTCCCACGGCACGCACGGTGTGCACAAGGCCGCCCTGGTGACCGCGCAGGGCACTGACCGAGACGGGCACCTCGCCGACCCCGAAGGCGTAGATCATCGCGAACTGTCCCGGTGCGAACGGCGGGAGTCCGTGTCCGGACGGCACCAGCTCGATCGAACGGGTGTCGGCGGTCTCCCCCCGGGTGCCCGCGACCTGGTACGGCAGCGGAGGTGCCACGGCGGTCATGGCTGCTCCGTTTCCCCGGAACGCGTCCAGTCGTGCAGGGCGGCTGCCTCCTCCGTGATGTCGATCCCGACCGGGCACCAGACGATGCAGCGTCCGCAGCCCACACAGCCGGACGAGCCGAACTGGTCGTACCAGGTACCGAGTTTGTGGGTCATCCATTGCCGGTAGCGACTGCGCGCCGAGGCGCGGACCGGACCACCGTGCAGCTGGGAGAAGTCCAGGTCGAAACACGAGTCCCACAGCCGCCAGCGCTCCGCGTGGTCGCCGGTGAGGTCGGTGACGTCCTCGGTGGTGGTGCAGAAGCAGGTGGGGCACACCATGGTGCAGTTGCCGCAGGTCAGGCACCGTCCGGCGACGTCGTCCCAGCGGGGCGCGTCGAGCGTTGTGGCCATCAGCTCCCGCAGATCGGCCTCGGGCATGGTGCGGCCCATGCGGTCCGCGGCGGCCTCGACACCCGCACGCGCTGTCTCCCGGGTCTCCGGGTCGGCCGGGCGAGCAGGCAGTTCGGCCAGGATCGCGGCGCCTTCCGGGCTGCCGCTCCGCACCCAGAAACGATGCCCGTCCCCGTCGACCACCTCGGTCATGACCAAGTCGTAGCCGGGGCCGGCGGCGGGGCCGGTGCCCATCGAGACGCAGAAGCAGGTGGCGCCGGGCTCCGTGCACTCGACCACGATCAGCAGGGCTCCGGAGCGCCGCCCCTCGTAACCAGGGTCGTGATACGCCCCGCCGGTCAGCACCCGGTCCTGGACGGCGATGGCCCGCAGATCGCAGGGGCGTACTCCGAGGAAGGCGTAGCGCGGGAGCGCGGGCCGGTCGGCCGTGAGCACAAACTGCCCCTCCGCCCGGTCGGCGCTCCACTCCCGCACCCGTGGCGGGTGCAGGAACGGCTTCCAGGACTGCGGTCCCGCCGCATGCGCGAAGGCGGCACCGTCGGGCCTCTCACGCAGCCGGTACCGCCCGGCCTCCAGCTCGACGCCCCAGCCGTACGGCAGCGCGTCGGCCGACCGCAGCTCCGCCAGGACGATCGCACCGTCCCGCACCGTGGGTCCCACCACCGTGAAACCCCGCCCGGTCAGCACGTCGACCAGAGCGGCCATTCCGTCCTTGTCCATGACGACCCCGCCGGGCGCGGGGGCCGGGGAGACGTTCGCATCGGCGTCGGCGGTCATGACCGACCTCCTTCGCGGAGACCTGTTCGCCCCTCATTGCCCACGGCCGGGCCGGGCCGACCGCTCATGACTGTCATAGGGCGTGACTCTTCCGGGGCCGTTCCCGGTCATCGTCTCAAGCGATCGGCAGCCGTGCCACTGAGCCGTTCGGCCATGAGCAGGGGGCCGTTCGCCCCGGTGCGGGAGAGGCCGACCGGACGGATGATCGAAGGAGGCCCGGCGAAAGGAGGGGCCGTATGAGAGGGGAGACCATCCGGAAGGACACCCCGCCCGGGGCTGCCCCGAATCTGCGTGACTACGACGAGGAGTGCGCGGGTTTCTCGTGGTCGCGGGCGCGGGACGCGCTGCTGGGACTGCCCGGCGGGCGGGGACTGAACATCGCGTACGAGGCCGTGGACCGGCACGCGGCGTCGGACCGCGCGGGGACGGTCGCCCTGCGCTGTGTGGGTCGGGACTCGGTGACGCGCGTGACCTACGCTGATCTGGCCGGTGCCACAGCGCGGTTCGCCAATGTGCTGCGCGCCCTCGGGATCGGCCGGGGCGAGCGGGTGGTCACGCTGCTGGGACGGTGTCCCGAGCTGTACACCGTAGTCCTGGGGACGCTGAAGAACACCAGCGTCCTGTGTCCGCTGTTCTCCGCCTTCGGCCCTGACCCGGTGGGCCGACGACTGCGGCTGAGCGATGCCCGGGTCCTGGTCACCACAGCGGAGCTGTACCGCAGGAAGGTCGCCGGACAGCGCGACGAGCTGCCCGGACTCCGGCATGTGCTGATCGTCGGCGACGGAGCGGACGCGTCGGCGGGCACGCTCTCCTTCGACGCTCTCATGGCCGGCGCGGACGACATGTTCATCATTCCGCCCACCTCCCCGGACGACATGGCCCTGCTCCACTTCACCAGCGGCACCACGGGCACCCCGAAGGGGGCGGTGCACGTGCACGAGGCCGCCGTCGCCCACTACGTGACCGCGCGGTACGCCCTCGACCTGCACCCGGACGACGTGTACTGGTGCACCGCCGATCCCGGCTGGGTCACCGGCATGTCCTACGGGATCGTCGCCCCGCTCATGCACGGTGTGACGGTCGTGGTGGACGAGGGCGACTACGACGCCCGCCGCTGGTACCGGATCCTCGCCGAGCAGCGGGTGAGCGTCTGGTACACGGCGCCGACGGCGCTGCGCATGCTGATGCGGACGACACCGCGGACCGGGCCGTACGACCTGCCGCGCTCGTTCGACCTGGGTGTGCTGCGGTTCATCGCCTCGGTCGGCGAGCCGCTCAACCCGGAGGCCGTGCTGTGGGGGCGGGACGTGCTCGGGCTGCCGGTTCACGACAACTGGTGGCAGACCGAGACCGGCGCCATCATGATCGCCAACTTCGCCGCCTGCGACATCCGCCCCGGCTCGATGGGACGTCCGCTGCCCGGGGTGGAGGCCGCGGTGCTGCGGCGCGGCGAGGACGGCCGGGCCGAGGTGGCCGACGGGCACGTCACCGTGCTGGAGAAGCCCGGCGCGGAGGGCGAACTGGCGCTGCGGCCCGGCTGGCCGTCCATGTTCCGCGGCTATCTGCACGACGAGCGCCGCACCGAGGCGGCCTTCGCGGACGGCTGGTACCTCACCGGCGACCTGGTGCGGCGTGACGAGGACGGCTGGTACTGGTTCGTCGGCCGGGCCGACGACGTCATCAAGTCGGCGGGCCACCTCATCGGGCCGTTCGAGGTCGAGAGCGCCCTGATGGAACATCCGGCGGTCGCCGAGGCGGGGGTCATCGGCCGGCCCGACCCCGTGGCCGGGAACATCGTCAAGGCGTTCGTCGCGCTGCGACCGGGCTTCGATCCGACCACGGCCATGCGGCAGGACCTGCTGGCCTTCTCCCGGCGCCGGCTGGGCCCGGCCGTGGCACCCCGCGAGATCGCCTTCGACCAGCAGCTGCCGCACACCCGCAGCGGCAAGGTCATGCGCCGCCTGCTGCGGGCACGCGAACTCGGCCTGCCCGAGGGTGACATCTCCACCCTGGAGGATTCCGCACACGGCGCCTCCTCCCCGCAGGAAGCTCCGCAGGAAGCCCCGCCACGGCCCTCGCAGAGGACGGAGCGGTCCACATGAGCACCACCCGCACCCGGGCAAACCCTCAGACCGCCCACCGGCTGGCTCTGCTGGAGTCGATGCTGCGTGTCCGCCGGTTCGAGGAACGCTGCGTGGAGCTGTACAGCGCGGCGCGCATCAAGGGCTTCATGCACCTGTACATCGGTGAGGAGGCCGTGGCCGTCGGCGTCAACGAGGCGCTCACGGACGACGACGCGGTCGTGTCGACGTACCGGGAACACGGGCACGCACTCGCCCGCGGGGTGCCGGCCGAGGCGATCATGGCGGAGATGTTCGGCAAGGCGACCGGCTGCAGTCACGGCCGCGGCGGCTCGATGCACCTCTTCGACACCGGCCGGCGCTTCTACGGCGGCAACGCCATCGTCGGCGGCGGACTGCCGCTCGCGGCCGGCCTCGCGCTCGCCGACCGTATGACCGGCCGACACCGGGTCACCTGCTGTTTCTTCGGTGACGGCGCCTTCGCCGAGGGCGAGTTCCACGAGACCGCCAACCTCGCCGCGCTGTGGGGGCTGCCGCTGCTGCTCGTCTGCGAGAACAACCTGTACGCGATGGGCACCGCGCTGGCCCGCCACCAGGCCCAGACCGACCTCGCGCTGCGTGCGGCCGGTTACGGCATGGCCTCCTGGGCCGTCGACGGCATGGACGTCCTCGCCGTCGAGGACGCCGCCCGGCGGGCCGCCGAGGGGGTGCGCGGCGGAGGCGGACCGCACTTCCTGGAGATGCGCACGTACCGGTTCCGCGCGCACTCCATGTACGACTCCGACCGCTACCGCGAGAAGGCCGAGATCGAGCACTGGAAGGAACGCGATCCGGTCGAGGGACTCGCCCGGCGGCTGCGCGAGGCGAAGGAGCTGTCCGACAGAGCGCGCACCGCCCTGGAGGACCGCCTGACCGCCGAGATCGACGCGGCTGTCGAGGGGGCCGAGCGCGCGCCCGAGGAACCCGTCGAGGATCTGCTGAAGTACGTCACCAGCCCGGTGGAGGCGAGCCCGCCATGACCGCGACCCGCACCCGTACCCCGAAGCCCGCCGTCCCCTCCGACCGCAGGACGACCTACCGGGAGGCGATGCGCGAGGCCCTTCGCGAGGCGCTGCGCACCGACGAGCGGGTGTTCCTGATGGGCGAGGACGTGGGCCGGTACGGCGGATGCTTCGGCGTCAGCCTCGGCCTGCTGGAGGAGTTCGGGCCCGACCGGATACGTGACGCCCCGCTGTCGGAGTCCGCGTTCGTCGGCGCCGGCATCGGCGCGGCCCTGGCGGGTATGCGGCCGGTCGTCGAGATCATGACGGTCAACTTCAGCCTGCTCGCCCTGGACCAGATCCTCAACAACGCGGCGACCCTGCTGCACATGTCGGGCGGCCAGCTACCGGTCCCGATCGTGATCCGGATGACCACGGGCGCCGGGCGCCAGCTCGCGGCGCAGCACTCGCACAGCCTGGAGGGCTGGTACGCGCACATCCCCGGTCTGCGGGTCCTGGCCCCGGCGACCCTCACCGACGCCCGCCACACGCTGGCCCCCGCGCTCGCCGACCCCGACCCCGTGCTGATCTTCGAGCACGGCAGCCTGTACAACGTCTCGGGCGAACTGCCCGCCGACGCCGGCCCCGTCGACCTCGACCACGCGGCCGTCCGCCGAACCGGCACGGACGTCTCCCTGATCACCTACGGCGGCTCGCTGCCCAAGGCACTGGCCGCCGCGGACGACCTCGCGAGCGGCGGCATCAGCGCGGAGGTCGTCGACCTGCGCACCCTGCGCCCCCTGGACGACGCCACAGTCGGCGGCTCGGTCGCCCGCACGCACCGGGCCGTCGTCGTCGACGAGGGCTGGCGCACCGGCAGCCTCGCCGCGGAGATCTCCGCCCGTCTCACCGAGCAGCACTTCTACGACCTCGACGCCCCCGTCGAGCGGGTGTGCAGCGCCGAGGTGCCCATGCCGTACGCGCGCCGGCTGGAGGAGGCCGCGCTGCCTCAGGTGGACGGAATCGTCGCGGCCGCCCGCCGCACGGTCGGTGAGCCCGCGCCCGCCACCGGAAGGCCGGGCTGACATGAGCGAGTTCACCATGCCCTCACTCGGCGCGGACATGGACGAGGGAGTGCTCCAGGAGTGGCTCGTGGCTCCCGGAGACCAGGTGCGCAAGGGCGATGTCGTGGCGGTCGTGGAGACCGACAAGGCGGCCATCGAGGTCGAGTGCTTCGAGTCGGGGACCGTGGAACGACTCCTCGTCCCGGCGGGCACCCGGGTGCCGGTCGGGACCCCTCTCGCGGAAATCGAGGGCAGGGCCGCGGCGGAAGCGCGGGCGGGTTCCCCCGGAACTTCGGCGACCGGCAGGGCCGGGGCGGCCCGCACCCCGGTCGCCGAGCCAGCCGTGCAGAGTACGACGCCTGTACGGGCGGCCGGACAGGAGTCGGCCGCCGCACCGCACGAACACCCGAAACCTCGTCGAAAGCCGGTCCGGGAGCCGGTACGCATCGGGAAGGAGCCGACCAGGCAGCCCACACCCACGACGCCCGGACCCTCGCAGCCCCCACCGCCCAAGTGCACCGAGGTCACCTCGGCGCTCGGGGCCGGACCGCTGGTGAGGCACCTGGCGGCGCTGCGGGGCGTCGACCTGACGACACTGCACGGCACCGGACCCGGCGGCCGGATCACCCGCGCCGACGTGGAACACGCCCCGCCGCCCCACGCGCCCCGGGTGCGGTCCACACCGTACGCACGACGGATCGCCCACGAACTCGACGTCGACCTGACGGAAGTACGGGGTAGCGGGGACGGTGGGGCCGTACGGGCGGCCGACGTCCGCGCCCACACCGGTGAAGGCGAGCGGAAACGGCCCCCGCAGGACGGTGAACGGCGAGCGCCCATGGCCCTGCCGGCCGCCGACCGCCCGGAACAGCGTGCGGACGTCATGCGCCGGGCCATCGCCGAGCTCATGAGCCGCTCCAAACGGGAGATCCCGCACTACTACCTGTCCACGAGCATCGACCTCACGGCCGCCGTGGACTGGCTGCACCGGGTCAACCGCGGCCGTCCGCCCGCCGACCGCCTCGTGTCCGCGGCCCTGCTGCTCAGGGCCGCCGCGCTGGCCGCGCGCGAGGTACCGAGCCTCAACGGCTACTGGCAGAACAACGGGTTCGTCCCCGCCTGCGAGGTCAATCTGGGCGTCGCGGTCTCGCTCCGGCAGGGCGGGCTGCTGGCGCCGGTGATCCACGGCGCCGACACTCTGTCACCCGACGCCCTCATGAACCGCCTCAAGGACCTCGTCGAGCGCGCCCGCCGGGGACGGCTGCGCGGCAGCGAGACGTCCGGCGCCACCCTGACGGTCACCAACCTGGGCGACCAGGGCGTGGAGAGCGTGTACGGCGTCATCCATCCACCCCAGGTGGCCCTGGTCGGCTTCGGCGCGGTCGTCGAACGGCCCTGGGCGGCCGGGGGCATGCTCGGCGTGCGCCCGGTGGTCACGGCGACCCTGGCTGCCGACCACCGGGCCACGGACGGCGCCGTGGGAGCGCGCTATCTCACGGCGGTCGACCGACTGCTGCGGAAACCGGAGGAGTTGTGAGTCCTGTGAAGCCCCTGACCGACGCGGAGGCCACGGCGGTGGTCAAGGAGTCGATCACCCGGATCGTTCCCGACGCCGACTTCACCCTGGTCCAGCCGGACGACAGGTTCCGTGACGTGCTCGAACTCGACTCGCTCGACTTCCTCAGTCTGGTGGAGCTGCTGTCCGAGCGCACGGGAGTCCGTATCGACGAGGAGGACTACCCGGAACTCACCACCCTGTCGGATGCAACGCGCTTCCTGGTCGGCAGGTCCAGGGACGCGACCGGTTCCGCGCCGTGAGGCCCCTGACCAGGACGCCACGCGTCGCGCGGCACGGCTTCCCGACAGCTGCTGCGGACTCAGGAGCCAGCGGCAGAGGGCCGGGCATCGTCCCTCCGCCAGGCCAGGTTCCCGGCGACCGAGACCACGCCGTCCACGCCCCGGCACAACTGCTCGACGACGGGAATCAGACTCCGGTACTCCACGGTGCCGCTGAGTTCGACCCGTCCCTCACGCACCTCCACCGCCACGTCCGCCGGTTCGAGTGCCAGCGTGCGGTGCAGCACTTCCCTCGTGATCTCCTCACGGATGGCGCCATCGCCGCGCAGGAAGACCCGTAGCAGATCACCACGGCTGACGATGCCCAGCAGCCGGTCCGCCTCGTCGACCACCGGCAGCCGCTTCACGTGCTGAGTCTCCATCAGGCGGGCGGCCTCCACCACACTCCACTCCGGACGCGCGCACACCGCGGGAGCCGACATCAGCTCCTCGGCCCGGGACCCCTCGGCCTTCGCCCGTTCCCAGGCTTCCAGGTGCGGGACGGGAGTCCTGCCCGTCGGGTCGGCCTGATCGGCGCTCTTGCGCAGCAGGTCGGCCTCGGACACCACCCCCATCGGGCGCCCCAGATCGTCCACCACGGGTACGGCGGTGACGTCGTTGTCCGCCAGCAGCCTGACCAGTTCCTTGAACGGGGTGTCCCGCCGTGCCTGGACAACGGGCCGGGTCATGAGCTCCTCGACCGTTCGGTGGTGCATGGTGCCTCCCGGATACGGGCCACCCGCCTCGTGGTCACAACACTCTCGCCCGTGCGGCGGTGGGTCCCGCGTGACAGGTTCGGTACAGCACCATTCTGCGCAGAGGGCGGCGATCATGCGAGCTCACCTCGACGACCGACACTCCACCAGGAGGACGGCACCCCCTGCGAGCCGCCGGTACGGAGGGCCTCCTTCGAGGCGACGAGGTCGACGAGGCCCTGAGCCAGGGCTGGACCGTGCTCGCCGCCCGTCGCGCGAGTCCCAGCCGCGTGTCACCGGGCGGTTCGAGTTCCGCCCGGGCCGGCCTCCTCACCGCTGAGCCGGGACTCGACCCCCACCACGCCCTCCACCGTACCGACGAGGCGCTCGGCGACCCAGATGAGTGAGGTGTCGTGGACCGGTCCGCGGAGCTCGACGACCCCGTCCCGCACGGAGACGTGGATGGCGTGGGCGAACGTGGGGAACAGGTAGGACACCACTGTGCGGCGGACCTCCTCCTCGATGTCCTCGTCCGACCGCAGGAAGACCTTCAGCAGGTCGCCCCGGCTGACGACGCCCCGAAGCCGCTCCTCGTCGTCGACGACGGGCAGCCGCTTGACGTGATTCACGGCCATGAGGCGGGCCGCCTGAGCGAGCGTGACGTCCGGGTGGACCGTGACAGCGGGCGTGCTCATCAGCTCGGCGGCCGTCGTTCCCGCGGCCTTCGCCAGGTCGGACCGGCGCCGGATCCGCTCGAAGCGGGTGGGCTCGCGCCCCCGGAACTCCTCCCTGGGCAGCAGGTCGGCCTCGGAGACCACACCGACGACCTTTCCTGCGCCGCTCACCACCGGTACGGCGCTCACCCTCCGCTCCCCCATGACCCGTACGATCCGCTTGACCCGCGTGTCACGCCCCACGGCCACAGCGGGCACGGTCATCACATCGCCGACGATGTGCGGGGTATCGGGCATGTCCCGCCTCCTCGACAGCGTGCCGGAGCGGTTCACCCGGCCGTACGCACCAGCATCGGCACACCCCGGCGCACCGCAATCCGGCCGCAGGCCCGGTGGTGTGTCGCGGCGGGCCGCAGGCGGTGCGACGGTAGTCACAGGGGGCTCGGCAGCCGTACGGAGAAGGCGGTGACGGCGATGGAACTCCCTCTGGTCGTGGGCGTGGACGGGTCGGACTCCAGTCTCATGGCGGTCGACTGGGCGGTGGACGAGGCGGCCCGGCACGGGGTCCCGCTGCACATGGTCCACGCCTCCCTGTGGGAGAAGTACGAGAGAGCCCGGCCGTCCTTCGGCACCGACCGCCCGGCCGAGGAGGTGACGGCGGAGCACATCATCGCCTCCTGCGCGGAGCGCGCCCGGCTGCGCGACGCTGAGGTCAAGGTGTCGGCGGAGGTGCTGGCCTTGGACGCCGTGTCGGCGCTGCTGCGGACCGGACCGGAGGCGTTCGCTCTGGTCACGGGCTGCCGGGGACGTGGTGAGGTGGCCGGGATGCTGCTGGGGTCCGTCGGCCTCACGGTGGCAGCCCGTGCCGTGTGCCCGGTTGTCGTGGTCCGTGGCACGGAGAACAATCGCGAGGGGGCCTTCGGCAGCGTCGTGGTGGCGGTCGGTGACACGGCCGACGGGACTGGGGCCGAGGCCGTACGGTTCGCCCTGCGGGAGGCAGAGGCGCGTGGCTGCGCCCTGACGGCGGTACGGGCGTGGCGGATTCCGTCCCAGCAGCCGGTGGACCACATGTTGATCGCGGACGATGCCGCCCGGCTGCGCGAGGAGCGGGCATCGGCCTCGCTCGGAGACGCGCTGCGGGAGGCCGTACCGGACCGTACCGGGGTCGATGTGCGTCGTCATGTCGTCGAGGGGCCCGCTCACCGAGTCCTGTTGGAGGCGGCGGCCCGGGCCGACCTGATCGTCGTCGGCGCCCGGCGCAGGCAGGGCCACTTCGGGCTCCAGCTCGGCAGGGTCGCCCACACCCTCCTGCACCACGCACAGTGCCCAGTGGCCGTCGTCCCGCATCCGGGCTGAGGCGAACGGGACTGTCGCCACGGCTTGCCCCGGACAGCGCGGCTGCCGACACGCTTTCGACAAGAAGGGGGAGGTTCCCGCTGTCACCGGCCGGACCGACCGGTCCCGCGAAGGACCGTTCGGCCCCTGCCGTCGTGCGAGGCGTACACGCATGATGTCCGTAGGCCCCAGCCGCGCCGAGCCACGGCGCTCCGGACCGGGCCACGAGGAGGACATCGAGGAGGACGTCCGGGAGGTGCACCCAGTTTCGAGGGCCGGCTCCTGCGAGCCGAGAAGGCCCGATTGAAGACGTCGGCGCCCCAGTGCCTGGATGCCTCGGACGGAGCACTGCCGTCCACCGGGAAGCCGACAGAACACCGTCCGGAGTCCGCGCGGTCACAAGCGGTTTGTCGAAGGCGAAACCGGGCGCGACGTTGGGGCCGCAACCGCGGACCCGCAGAGAGCCGGCACCGGGAAGCGGGGCCGACTGCCGGAAGAAGGCGCGACCTCCGCACTCACGAGAAAGGCTGAAGGCGCCATGGTCCAGACATCGTGGACGACAACAGGCGTGTTCACGGGGCAGGGGGGCGTCCGTACCTGCGAGGCCGGGATCGTCACCGGGGAGCTGACCGTACACACCACCTGGGACGGCAGGCAGGCGGATGTGAAGATCCAGTACAGCGGCACCTCCGAGTGGTTCACCGTCACCGGCAGTCCGGTGCCGTGTCCTTCACTGCAGGACAGCCGAAGCCTGCACCAGGAGGTAGTGGAGGCCGTGCGGGCCGGCGGCGGCACCGCCGTCCTTCAGCACGACCGTCTCTGAACACCGGCGAGAACGGGTGTGCTCCCGTTCCCCGGATGCCCCTTCATGAGCGGGACGGGGTGCGGTTCACGTCCTCGCCGACGGCCCTGCCGGTTCCGGGGACTGCCGCAGACGGTGGTGGCGCCGATGTGTAAGCCCCCGTCGGCCGGCTCCTTGGTCACAGGAGCCGGGACGGTGTCCCACGAGGTGAGTGCCCGGCCGTGGTGGACCAGCGCTCGCACGGTATTCACTCCCCCGCTTCTCCACGGTCTCCCCCGCCGTGATCCACGACAGCACGGCCGCCCGTGCATTCCTGGGCCGGATCCGAGTGGTGTCGGCGGAAGACCGGGGCCCGGCCGATATCCCACGGGCGTACGGCGGTCAGCGACCGTTCGACCGCGGGCTCCAGCGCACCGCTGGTGTCGACCGGTACGGCTTCGGGCCACGCCGCTTCCCTGGCGGCCATGGCGCGGGCGATGTCCGGACCGGCGTCGGACACACCGGGCGTGCGCGTACTCAGGCGGGCTGCCGACACATCGTCCGGAACGCGGCAGTGCAGGGCCACCAGGTCGGCGCTGGCGCGTTCGGCCATCCGCACAGCCGCCTCCCGCTGCCCGGCATCGGACCAGGTGGCGTCCAGCACGACGGACTCGCCCATGGCCAGCAGGACGGCTGCGCGGTCGAGCAGGGCGGCGTAGGTTCTGGCCGTCCACTCGGGCGTGTACAGCCCCTCGCCGTAGCCGGCTGCCGCGGACTGCTCGGCGGGGATGCCGGCCAGCTCCTTGCGGATACGGTCGCTGCTGAGCAGGGTGACGCCCAGCCGGTCGGCCAGCGCTCCGGAGAGGGTGGACTTCCCGCTGCCCGGGAGTCCGCCGACGAGGACCAGGCAGACGCTGGAGGTCCGCAGATGGCGCAGTGCCATGGCGGCAAGCCTCCGCGCGGCCGCTTCAGCGTCGGGCGTGCCCTGACGGGCCTGGATCACGGAGACCTTGGCGCGGACGAAAGCACGGTAGGCGACGTAGTGGTGCCACAGGGAAGGGGGCGCGGGGTCTCCGGAGTACTCGCAGTACCGGGTCATGAAGTACGCCGCGTCCTGCGGGGCGCCGAGCCGTTCGAGGTCCATGGCGAGGAAGGCGGCGTCGTCCAGGCCGTCGAGACGGCGGAGACGGTCGTCGAACTCCAGGCAGTCCAGGACGCGGGGTCCGTCGTCGAGGCAGAAGATGTCCTCGGCGAGCAGGTCTCCGTGGCCGTCGACCACCCGCCCCTGCTCGATACGGGTGTCGAACAGCCGCCTGCGACCGGCGAGGTAGCGGCGTACCAGCCGCTCGGCCTCGGGCCCGGGCACATCGGCAGCCAACGCGCGGACCTGCGCGAAGCTTGCCTCCCACCGTGCTGACAGCGCGTCCCGCGTGCCCTGTTCGTCCACGTCGGGGCCGCGGGGTGCGGTCGCGTGCCACGCGGCCAGGTGGCGGGCCACGGTCCGCAGGACGTCGTCCACGACGGCCCCTTCCCGTACGAGGTGGGAGAGGCGGCGGTCCTCCGGCATGCGGCGCATCACCACGAGTGGTTCGGACGCCTCCGTATCGGGGCCGCGGAACTCGCCCACACCCACGTAGACGTCGGGGGAGAACCTGTGATTGAGGGCGACTTCGCGCTCGCACGCGGCCCGGCGCGCCGCGACCGTGGTGTAGTCCAGGAATCCCAGATCGACCGGCTTCTTGAGTTTGTAGACCCGGTCGCCGACGAAGAACAGCGTCGCGGTGTGGGTCTCGCACACCCCGGCGCGCGGCGGTGGCTCGCCCTTGTGCCGGGCACCGGACCGGAACACGGACACATCCGGCTGTGGCGCCGACAGCACCTGCTCCCTGCCGGGACCCGGCTCAGCCATGAGGAACGACCGCGACGGGGCAGCGCCCGTGATGAATGGCGGCCTGCGCCACCGGACCCAGGTGGGGCGCCAGACCATGACGGTGTTCGCGTCGGCCGACGACCAGCAGCACGGCGCCTTCGGCCGCTTGCACGACGGCCTTGGCCGGGCTTTCGAGACCGATGCCGTCGGCCACCTCCACCCGCGGGTACTTCTCGCGCCAGGGATGGAGCGCCTTGCTCAACTGCTTCTGCACGTCCCGCGTCATCTCTTCGGCGATGTCGTGATCCACACCCCAGGGCACACGGGCATGGAGCGGAACACTTCGGCCGTGGATGGCCACAAGAGGAACGCCCCTGGCCGCAGCGGTATGGAAGGCGAAATCGAGCAGGTGGTCGCAGGATCCGTGCAGCTTCAGAGCCACGACCACGCGGCCCGGGACGGCTGAGGGCGGCCCCTCCTCCCGTCTCCCGGCGCGGACCAGCACCACCGGCCGCTCGGCCCGTGCCACGACGGGCATGCTGACATCACCCAGGAAGTAGCTCTCCACGGACTCCAGACCTCGCGAACCGAGCACCGTCATCTCCGACTCCGACGCCGCTCGCAAGAGGGCATTCTGAGCATCGTCGGCGACCAGGCTCCCGACGACGGACAGTCCTGGGTGAAGGGCTTGGAGCTCCGCCCGCGCGGTGTGGACGAGACGCCTCGCCCAGTAGTTCTGGTCGGCCTCGGCGGGAACGCGGGCCGGTTCGGGGGCCAGCATCGGCCACGCGTGCAGCAGGCGCAGGGTGAGCTTGCGCTTCTCTGCCTCGTCGGCGGCCCAGCGGGCAGCGGCGAGGCTCTCGGGCGAGCCGTCGAGGCCCACGATGACGACTGGTTGCATAGCGGCGGCCTCCGTCTCGTAAGAAGCTGGGAACGACGGTGAACAGGTCCGTTCGAGCGGATGGTCCGGGCGTCGCCTGCATGCCGAGCGTGGTCCTCCCATTCGAGGATCCCCCCGATCTCCTTGACACCGCACGCGGAGGAGGGGCTTCAGGGCGTGGAATGCCGTACGAAAGGAGGCAGGGCGGTGCCGATTCCCCTGCTGGTCGGCGTCGGGCGGACGAGGCCACCACCGTGCGGGACGCCCATCGGGACCTGAAACTGTACGGACTCGACGGCGTCAGCGAGGAGACCCTGGAACAGGCCACCCGCCGCACCCCCGGCTTCCACGCCTCGCAGGATCCGCACTGGATTGTCCACTGCAACGACGCGGCCGCCTTCATCGGCAAGGTCGGATATACCGGACCGGCAACCCACCCCGAGACACTCGACCGGCTTCGACTCGACCTTCGGATGAGCGGTTGGCACGACGCGTCCCCGCTTCGGCTCGTGTGAGATCCACGAGGTCGGGTGTGTCGGCCTCGGGCCCTCCACCTTGATCGTGGACACCTCGACACTGGATCTTGAGTCCAGGAAGAGGGTGCCCGGATCGCTGCCTCCATCAGCGCCGCCCTGCGTGAACGAGGCACGGACGATCTGACCGCCCGACTGGGCGCGCAATTGGCGATGCTCGCCTTCGCCATCGCCGTCGAGCGCTGGATGCAGGCGGAAGACGACGAAGCGTTCCCGCCCCTCGCCCAAACAGCCCTGAGCGACCTGCGGGTGCGTGCCGCCGAACTCGACGCCCGCCCCGCCTCTCCGCCTGACGCGGAAGTCCGACGGTTGCCGTCCGTCGCCTCACCTTCAGCAGGAGGCCCGGCCTTCTTGCACGCCGGAACTAAAAGATCACGCAGCCGAGTCACCGCACTCGAACTCGCACCCGGCAAGATCGGTACGACAACAGCCACTCAGGCCGGGCTGCGGTGAAGGGGCTCCCGAGCTGGAGGGATTTGAGGTCGCCGTAGTAAGGAACGCAACCGCTGGGCCCCGACACCCGGTCTGGGGCGACGGCTATCAGGCGGCGATCATCAACTACCGTTTCTTCGCCCACGAGTTGCTGTCGACCGACGAAGTGCTCGCTCGAATGCACTGAGGAACTCGCAGCCGGAAATCACCGCGCGCGGTGCCGGCCGGAGCGACCTCACTGCTGGCGGTCGGCGAATGGATCGCCGATGCCCCCGGGTGTGCTGGAACAGGTCGGTGCGGACCCCGATCCGCTTCTGCCCAGGCGGGTCCTGCCCGCCGAGACCACGGTCCGCCGACCGCTGGCCCGCATCGACGGCGACGCGCTGGACCGGGCGGTCGGACGCTGGCTTGCCGACCGTCACCCGAAGGCGACCGGGCTGCGCGGACTCGCGGTGGACGGCAAGAGCCTGCGTGGCGCGGCAAAAGCGGACGGCCGTAAGATCCGTCTGCTCGCCGCACTGGAGCACGCCACCAGCCCGGTCTTGGCCCAGCTGGACGTCGGCATCGGCACCAGAGCGGGACTGCCCGAGCAGCTGGCCGAGCCGGTCGCCGTGGAAGTGCGCGGCGAAGTCCTCTGTAGGCATCTCGCGCCTGAGCGGTCAGGTCGTGCACCTGCGGATCACTCAGCAGCCTGTACACCGCTTGCTGCAGCAGTCGGCTCACCCACGTCGTCCCGGTGTTCAGCCACGTCTGCAGACGCTGGGCGCTCTCCTCGTCGCCGACACCGAGCGCACCCGACGCCCACCGGGAGACCCGGGGCGGCTTCCACGTCGCGTGTGCTCACACAACGAGTCGAAACCTCCCCCTCTATGGTCGTGCCACGCCGTGGCCGCCGTCGACGGTGACGATTGCGCCGGTGATGAAGCCGGCTTCCTCACCGACGAGCATCGCGATCGACCGGGCCACGTCCTCCGGTTCGGCGACCCGCCCCAGGGGGGTGTGCTCCACCAGACGCCGCTTGAAGTGCTCCGGCATCTGGGCACTGCGCTCGGTGCGGACGAAGCCGGGTGCTACGACGTTGACGTTGATACCGAGCGGGCCGGCCTCGTAGGCGACGAAGCGGGCGAAGGTGTTCAGGGCGGACTTGGCAGTGCCATGGGCAGCCATGCCGGGGGCCGGCGGACCGTCGGCCACGGCGCTGGACACGTACACGATCCGGCCATGCCCCTGGGCGCCCATGATCGTCAGAGCCCGCTGGGTGAGGGTATAGACGGAGGCGAGTTCGTCCGTCACCTTCGCTTTGAAGTCGTCCCAGGCAAGAGTCTGTACAGGGGTGGGTGTGAAGCGGGCGCCGGCATTGCAGACAAGAACGTCCAGGCGCCCGTCGGCTGCGGCACGCTGCAGCAGTTCCGCCGCCTGGCCGGGATCGTGTACATCGGCCTGCACGGCGAAGGCTTCGCCGCCGTCGGCCTCGATGTCCTTGACGACCCGGTCGGCAGCGCGGCGGTCCGAGAAGTAGTTGACGGCCACGCGGTACCCGCGGGCTGCGAGTTCCCGTGAAGTTGCTGCGCCGATTCCTCGGCTGCCGCCGGTCACAAGGGCCGTCGGCTTGGTCGTTGCCTGCATGTCTCCTCCGTGTCGACTGAGAGCGGTGTCGTTGCTCTGTCGGGAAGCTGTCGGTGATGGCGGTTCTTGGGTGAGCCGGGAAGTTCGGTGAGCGCCGGGGCCCGAGTGAGCCGGGACGGCCCGTCAAGGGTGCCCTTCGGTGCCGTTCGGCGTCCGGCGTCCGGCACTGACTGTCTTACGGGATCACCCGTTGACGAAGCCCATGTGCCGTTCGTCGTACCGGTCTCCGTGCACGCCGATGCGCGCTGCCACGGCATTGAGGTCGGCTACCTCATCAGCGGAGAGCGCAACCTGGGTCGCTGCTGTGTTCTCCTCCACCCGCTCGATACGGCGCGTGCCGGGTATGGGGACGATCCAGGGGCGCTGGAAGAGCAGCCAGGCCAGGGCCACCTGGCCGGGGGTGGCGTTCTTGCTCCGGGCGAGCGGGATGACCTGGTCGGCCAGTGCCTGGTTCGCTGTGAGATTGTCGCTGGTGAAGCATGGGATCGTGGCGCGGATGTCCCCTTCTGCGAAGGTGGTTGCCGCGTCGGCCGTACCGGTGAGGAAGCCCTTGCCCAGCGGGCTGAAGGGCACGAATCCGATGCCGAGTCCGGCCATCGCGGGCAGTACCTCGGGCTCGGGGTCGCGGGTCCACAGGGAGTATTCGCTCTGCACGGCGGTCACGGGGTGGACCGCGTGGGCGCGGCGGATGGTGGAGGGCGACGCCTCGGACAGCCCGAAGTGGCGCACCTTGCCGGCCTTGATGAGGTCGCCGACGGTGCCTGCGACCTCCTCGATCGGTACTTGGGGGTCCACGCGGTGCTGATAGAACAGGTCGATCCTGTCGGTGCGCAGGCGGCGCAGGGAGGCGTCGGCCACGCGCCGGATCTGTTCCGGGCGGCTGTCGAGGCCGGTGGTCTGCCCGTCTTCGATACGCGAGCCGAATTTGGTGGCGATCACCGCCTGGTCGCGCACGGGCGCGAGGGCCTCGCCCACCAGTTCCTCGTTGGCGCAGGGGCCGTAGACCTCGGCGGTGTCGAAGAACGTGACGCCGTGTTCCAGGGCGCGCCGCAGGACAGCGACCATGTCCTGCCGGTCGCCCGGGTTGGGACCGTAGGACTGGGACATGCCCATGGCGCCAAGCCCGATGGCTGAGACTTCGAGGCCCTGGCCCAGGGTGCGCGTATGCATTTCAGTCTCCTCGCGTAGTGAGTACGGGGCGGCCAAGTTCAGAGGCGGTGAAGCCGTCGTCGACGCGGGCGACGCCACCGGGGCGTTCGCTCGCCGGCGGAGCTGCCACCCGCCTCCGCTGGCGTCGTCAGCGAAACCGAGGCTCGCAGTCCTGGGGCGGGCCCTGCCTCTGTTGCGGGCGCCGGCAGGCCCTTCGCCAGGTTCCACAGTTCCGTCACACGACGCGCACCACCTCGGTTGGCCCTTCCCTTCTGGTGCCCGGCACAGGTCAGCGTTCGTCATGGTCCTGGAGCGCCTCGCGGATGTCCCCACACCGTCTGGTCCCACCCACGCGAGTTGCTGCCGGTCGTCGATGCCCGACGGGACATCGACGACCAGTGACACGTCCTCCGGTCGGTCAGCGGCTGAGAGGGGCGAGCGCTTCACGTACCTTGCCCGCCCAGTCGTCGACGCCCTGCAGGTCGTGCACTCCGACACCGCCCGGAGCGGCGCTGGATGCCACCACGTCCGGCCGCAGGGAGGCGATCAGTTCCAGGCTGCTCGCCAGGGCTTTCCGGTTGCTGAACGACAGATTTCCGGCAGCCCATGAGCCGTCGCGCTCGGTGTAGATGGTGTCGCCGGTGAACAGGTAGCGTTCGCCGGTCACGCCGTTCACCAGATAGCAGGTGCTGCCGGGGGTGTGGCCGGGCGTGGGAATGACCTCTACACCGTTGTCGTCCACCTGCCGGTGGTCCAGCCAGATGCCGCCGTCGAGGACTTTCGCGATCCGCTTGGCGTCGCCGCGTCCGGCGTGCAGTTGGGCGCCGAACCGGTCGGCGATCTCGCGGACCATCGGCCCGGCCTCGTCGTGATGGCTCAGATACTGGTGCGCGATGCCGCCGCGACGCTCGATCTCATCGAAGTCGGTATCGGTGACGGTCGAGTAGAACAGCACGTTGCCTCCGGACCGGGGGGTCCACAGGTATGCGTGTGTGGTCAGTCCCGGGAACGGGGATTCGCCCCGGGTCTCCCACAGGTCCTCACGGATCTTCTTGAGCATTTCGGGTACCTCCGGTTCGGTCCGGTCGGGTGTCGGCCGAATGTGGCGCCGTCGGTCGCGCGCCGTCGGTCCCGCGCCGACGGCCGTACGCCTCTGGTCGGGCGCGGGACCTGAGCGCGGGGTCCGGCTGCGTTGTGCGAGCTCGGGCGAATGCCGCACCGAGCCCGTCCTGTCCGGGACCGCTCCCCGTACTCGCGGCCTGCGTGTGGGCGTCCGTGTCCGGTCAGCCGACGAGGGCGGCGTAGACCTTGGCGATGTCGAACATGTTGTGGACCGAGACGAACTTCCCCGATGCGACGTCGACGGTGAAGATCGAGGTCGCCGGCAGCGCGAGACGGTTCACGCCCGACCTCGTGTCGACGGAGAAGGTCGGCAGGGCGGTGGAGACCACGGTCATGGTCGAGGGGGACCGCTCAGGCGGCAGGTCGACCGGTACGACATCACCCATGAGCGGGCTGGTCCAGATCTCGATCATCGTGTGCCTGACGGACGTGATGCGGAAGAACCCGGCCGTGAACTCCCTGACGGCCTCGGCGGTCATGATGGGTTCGTCGGCGTTGAACTGCAGGGTCGTGGTCGGTACGTCGAGGTAGGTGCCGGCCACGCGGGCGGCGTCCCTGGAGTCGACGGCGTCGTAGTACGCCTGGACGATCCTGACGAGGTCGGCGTCGGGTATTGCGGTCTGGGTGCTCATGTTCGGTTCGCTTTCTTGTGGTGCCGAAGGGGCTGCGGGCCCTCACCGGGCAGCCGTCGCGCCGGTGGGGGACGCCGCCGGTCAGGGGAGGAGGACGACCTTGCCCCGGTTGTGGCCGGCCTCGATCTCGGCGTGGGCCTTGGCGGCCTCGCCGAGGGGGAAGGTGCGCCACACCGGCACCGAGAGCCGGCCGCCGGCCACGAGGTCGGCGAGCAGGGGCAGGGCCTGCGGGAACCGGTCGGCCGGGTCGAGTCCGGTGAAGAGCACTCCGTGCTCGGCGAAGGTCATGTCGGCGATGGTGACGACGCGCGCGGCATCGCCGGTGAGGGCGACGGAGTCGGCGAGGACACCGACGCCTGCGGTGTCGAGCACGTGGTCCACCTCCGGTACGGCGGCCCGGACCCGCTCGGCCCAGCCTTCGCCGTAGCGGACGGCCGTGGCCCCGAGGCTGTGGACCCGGTCGAGGTCGTGGTCGCCGGCGGTGCCGACCACCGTGATGCCGCGGGCGACGGCCAGCTGCACCGCGACGGCGCCGACAGCGCCGCCCGCGGCGTGGACCAGCAGGGTCTGCCCGGGCGCGACGGCGAGGTGTTCGAGAGCCCGGTAGGCGGTCTCACCGACCGTGATCAGGGCCGCCGTGTCCTCGAAGGACAGGTCCCTCGGCTTGGCGAACGGCTGGTCCAGCAGGACGTACTCGCTGTAGCCGCCGCCGTGAACCGATCCGAAGACCTCGTCACCGCGCGAGAAGCCCGATCCCTCGCCCGCCTCGTCGACCACGCCGGCGACGTCCTGGCCGGGGATCACCGGGAACCGGACCGGGAAGACCCCCGCCATCCCGCCGGAACGGACCCTGAGGTCGATGGGGTTGACGGCGACGGCGCGGACCCGGACGCGGACCTGGCCCGGACCGGGCTGCGGCGTGGGGACGTCGGACAGGGTCAGCACATCGGGCGCGCCGTACTGGGAGTAGGTGATCGCAGCAGACATCTAAAGCTCCTGGAAACGAGGGGTAGGCAATCCCCACCACTGAATCATTCAGTGCGTGTGATTACCTTCGGTGTATCACACAGTATGTATGATTACCAAGCGAGGCCACGGCCCGACGACGGTGGCCCGGACAACCTGAGAGGTACGAAATGAATGCACAGCTCGGCGGCACCATCACTCCGGCCGACGGCCTGACCCTGACCCGCGTGGGTTACGGCGCCATGCAGCTGGCCGGACCCGGCGTCTTCGGCCCCCCGAAGGACCGCGCCCGGGCGCTCGCGGTGCTCCGCGCGGTGGTGGAGGCCGGCATCACCCACATCGACACCTCCGACTACTACGGGCCCGTGGTCGTCAACGAGCTCATCCGGGAGGCCCTGCATCCCTACCCCGAAGAGCTGCACATCGTCACCAAGGTCGGCGCCCGCCGCGCAGCCGACGGCAGCTGGATGCTGTCCCGTCACCCCGAGGACCTGAAGGCACAGGTCTACGACAACCTGCGCAACCTCGGCCTGGAAGCCCTGGACGTCGTGAACCTGCGGCTGGGTACCGCGGACGCCCCGAACGGCGACTCGCTGGCCGACCAGTTCGGCGCGCTGGCCGAGCTGCGCGAGCAGGGACTGATCCGGCACTTGGGGCTCAGCACGGTCACCCCGGCGCAGCTGGACGAGGCTCTGGCGATCGCGCCCGTCGTCAGCGTGCAGAACCTGTACAACCTGGCCAACCGGCAGGACGACGCCCTCATGGAGCGCACGGCGGCCGAGAACATCGCCTTCGTGCCCTACTTCCCCCTCGGGGGCTTCTCCCCGCTGCAGTCCGAGACACTGGCCAAGGTCGCCGCCCGTCTGGAGACCTCACCCCAGAAGGTGGCACTGGCCTGGCTGCTGCGACGGTCACCCAACATCGCTCTCATCCCCGGCACCTCCTCCCCGGAGCACCTGCAGGACAACATCAGCGCCACCAGCCTGGCCCTGCCGGACGACGCGGTCGCCGACCTGGACGGCATCGCCGGCTGACCGGCCCGGCCCGATGCGACCAGGCCTGCGAGGCGGGCATGAGGAAGGAGCCGCACGCGGCAGCGAAGGACCGGCAGCGGACATCCCGCGGAAGCCGCACCTTCCGAGCCGGCCATGAGCCGTCGGGCAGGAGCACCGGGCCATCGGGGCAAGCCCCGTCCGCAGCGCAGATCCATGGCCCGAGCCGGAGGCACCGCGCCTTCAGGCTCGTCGAATCGCTGATGTGGGCCCGTGATCCCACCGCGCCACAGCGGGCCCCGCACCTGCCCAAGGAGCCGACATGGCCAACGAGTTGAACCACATCATCGTCCATTCCCGCGACCGGCGGCAGTCCGCCGCGTTCCTGGCCGGCCTGACGGCTGCCCCCGCCCCGTCGACTGGGGGCGGTTCACCCAGGTGGCCACATCGCCTTCCTCGTGACCGATGAAGTGTTCGACGCGATCCTGGCGCGCCTGATGAAGGACTCCGTCCCGTTCTGACCGAACCCAACCCCGCCAGATCTGCCGAAGGCGAGATCAACCACGGTTACGCCGACTGCGGCCTGTACGCCCTCGCCCCCGGGGTGCAGTCCTGGCCGAGTTCATCACCGCCCTCCACGGCGACACCCCATAAGACGGGCCCGGCATCCGCGCACCTGTCGCGGATGCCGCCCGCGCCGGCAATGCCATTCAGCCGAGGAGAGCGAGGTACCCGCAGGGGCTGGACGCCCTGTACGAAGTGGGAGCGGCTGCACCGGTAGAGCTTGCCGCTTCGTTGTTGCTCCGTGACACCGGGAGGCGCCGGGGGTGGCCTGGTAGTGGGCGCGTGCGCCTGAGCTCAGGTCCCGGCGGGGGCGCACGGCTGGGAAACGGTCCCTGCCCGTTCCAAAGTGGCGAGCCACTGAGTGACGACAACGTTGACGAAGGTGTCGGTGACCTCGCCGCGGTCGACGAGGAGCCGGGCCAGGACGGGCCCGTAGAGCATGGTGAATTCGTCGTCGTCGATGTGGACGCCCGAGGGTTCCAACAGCATGTTCAGGGCCGCGCGCCGGTCCTGGATGAGACGGGCGAGGGCCTGGGCGCTGTCGGAGTCGTGGTCGGCGTGGGCCGTGACCGCGAGGACAGCGGACCGGGTGGCGGGGTCGCTGGTGCCGTTGCGCAGACTTATGAGCCAGGCGGTGGCCACGGCGCGCACATCACTGCCCGGCTCGGGGTAGTCACCGAGGTCCGGTCCTTCGAGGATGAGATCGAGAAGCAGAGCGGCACGACTGGGCCAGTGCCGGTAAACCGTCTGACGGGTGACCTCGGCCCGCTCCGCCAGCATCGCGTAGCTCAACCCCGTCGGTCCGACCTCGCGCAACAGCTCCCGCGCGATGGCCATGATGCGGGCACGAGTGCGCTGGACACGCGGGTTGCTCAGAGTCGGCTGGCGGCGGTGCACGGGCATCGAGGACATACATCCACTCTATCCAAAACATACACATTGTGTGACAGGCGGAAGGCCGAAAGTGTTAAGTGCCGACAACGATGCAACGTGACAAATGAAAAAGGCGCTCACACGGTCTGGATATTGCACCAGCAAACCTTGATCCGCCCGTGCCAGCCAGATCTTGCGCCTGAACCCCCGGCACGCCTGACAAGCTCGACTCCGCGTAGTACGTGTTCTGTGGAATCAAGGGACTCCCCCTCCACGGTCTGCCGGGTCGCGTTCAGCAGCTGGATCCCCTGCTCGCGATCGAACGCGTCGACCACCCGGCGGGGACCGCGGAGCGGTCGTGGATCGTGGACGGCACTCTGATCCCGGTGCGGGACCGGAGCGTGGCGGCCTCCAGCCACGACTACCGGCTCTCGGCGAACACACAGGTCACGCCCACTGTGGCCTCGCCCTCGCGGCATGAGCAGAAGAGCTCACGAGGGCCTGCGGGTCCTGATACGCGAGGAGGGCGTCTCGTTTCAACGCCTGAAAACCTGGGAGAGTCCCAGCAACCTCGATCAGCCGTCAAATTGACACACCCGTCTACGGAGTCAACCCTGCCCTAGCGCAAGCGGCCCGCAGCTGTGGTGTGCAGATCTGGGCGATGGTGTACACGCCGTCCTTGACGAGGGTCTGCTTGATGTTGGCGGTTGTCACGGTGACCGGGGTGAGGAGCACGGACGGGATGTGGTGGGTGGTGGGGCTGTCGGTCGTCGTCGTGGCGATGGTGTGCAGCTTCTCGCCGCGGCCCAGGGCGACGGCCATGGCAGCGGCTGCTTCGGCTTCCGCGCGGAAGGACTTGTATACCGTCATGGACTGCTCGCCGTTGATGATGCGTTGCACCGCGTCGAGGTCGGCGTCCTGGCCGGTGACCGGTGGAAGGCGCCTGACGTGGGCGCTCTTGAGTGCGGAGATGACGCCTGCGGCCATGGAGTCGTTGGCGGCCAGGACGCCGTCGATCCGGTCCGGGCCCAGGGCCGAGATGGCGGCGGACATGTTGGCGTTCGCGTTGTCCGTGCTCCAGCCCGGGGTGTCGTAGGAACGGCCGATCCTCACCTTGCCCCGCAGGACGGACAGCGCACCCCTCCTGTACCACGCGGCGTTGGGGCTGGTCGGGTCGCCGTTCATCATGACGATGGTCCGGTCCTTGGTCGGGGCGTGCATGGCCTCGAGGAGGGCCTGGCCCTGCAGCGTGCCGACCTGTACGCCGTCGAAGCTGACGTAGCCCGAGATCGGACCGTCGGCGAGCCTGTCGTAGGCGATGACGGGGACGCCCGCGTTGTACGCCTCCTGGACGGAAGAGCGCTGCGCCCTGTTGTCTGTGGCGCCGAGGATGAGGACCCTGACCCCCTTGGTGATCATGGCGGTCAACTGCTGCCGCTGGGCCGCCGAGTCGTCGTCGGCGTTGGCATAGGTGACGCTGCAGTGTGGGCAGAGCTGTTTCACCCGTTGCTCGATCAGCGGCTTGTCGGAGTTCTCCCAGCGTGGCACCACCCGGCTCGGCAGCAGCAGGCCGACGGTGAAGCTGTCCGTGGTGGCCTTTCCCCCTCCTGTGCAGGCGGCCGAGGGCATGGTCAGCAGGCCCGCGACAAGCGCGGCGATGACATACCGCGTACGGGACGCCACGCTTCGACTACGGTACGTCATGATCGGTCACCGTCCTCGCGTCCGGTGGCGAGGGTGGCGCGCGTGCGGCGCATGCCCTCGTCCAGGGACAGGTCGGCGGCCTCGATCAGCCCATCGGCGAGTAGGGCGAGCATCGTTCCGGTCGCCGGTGCCACCGCGGTCACGGGGAGGTCCGCCTCCGTGCAAATACCCAGCGGAAGGCCGCCCTCGACCCGGACCTCATCGGTGCTGCCGTCGGGATGACGCAGCAGCGGTGCGACGTGCCCGGCCCGGACGAACAGGACGTCGCCCTCGTCCATGTCCAGTCCTGCGTAGCAGCAGGTGGCGAAGAGATCCGTCTCCATGCCGACGAGAAGGCGGTTGGCGTGCGAGACGACCACGTCGGGCGGGTGGCCCTCCACCACGTACGCCCTGACGGCGGTACGCATCTGGCCAATGATCGCCGCGGCTGCGGCGCTGTGCCCCTGCACGTCGCCGATGACCAGCGCCACCCGGTCCTCGGAAAGAGCGATCACGTCGTACCAGTCGCCGCCCACCTGCAGTCCTCGCCGGGCGGACAGGTAGCGGGCGACGGCGATCCCGCCGGGAATCTCGGGCAGACGTCGCGGCAGCGGGCCGGCGGCCTGGCCCCCGGCGGGCAGCGACAGAACCGCAAGGCCTCCGGGGCCGATGCCGTCGAGTCCCGATTCGAAGGCGGTTCCTGTCGGCCACAGGTCCATACGACCGTCTCCCAGTGTCATCTGCAGGGCCGGCAGGGCGCTGAAGGGTGCGTCGGGCCACCCCCAAGGCGACTGGAGACGCCATGCCTGCGGCCGGGCAGCAGACTGCGGCGGGGCGAGCAGGGTGACCTGGAGCCGCTCGTGCCGCGGCTCGGCGAGGGCCACTCGATCGGCGCCCCGGTGCAGGACCGAGGTCGCTGTCACCACGCCCAGCACCTGATCCGGCCGGCCGTCGGCACCTGCCGCCACCCGGCACCTCGGACTCAGCCGGCTCATCTCACCGGCGGGGCATCGGACGCGGAAGTCCGGTTCCCGTCGGCCGGCCGTCTGGACGGACGGATCCAGCACCGACATCAGCGCGTGCAAGTCTTCCGGCAGTACGTGCGCGAGCAGGGAGTCCGCCTTGCCGTCGAAGTCGTCCGGCCCGATCCGGACCGGTTCGCACAGCGTCGAACTCAAGGGCGCCGACGGCACCCCTGCCTCGGCCCCGGCCTCCAGCACGTCGGCGACCGCGTCGGCACAGCGCTCCAGGAAGTGCTGCTGATCGGCTTCGAAGCCGTTCTCACCGGCGCCCGCGACGATCAGGCAGCCGAGCCGTCTGCCGTTGGCGCCGAGGAGCAACGCGCCGAGCGATGCCCAGACTCGCAGCGGCGCGGGACAGCCCTCAGGGTAGGAGGCGAGTGCCAAGGGGGTCGGCCGCAAGGGGTGGGGCGCACGGAAGGCGTGGGCCGCTGGCGAGCCGCCGGACAGGACCAAGCGCTCCGGCAGTCCGTACTCGGCAGGTACGCATCCGGCCGCGTCCTCCGACCGAAGGTCGTCAGATCCTGCGCCGGGCGCATAGAGCACTGCCGGCGCCGTTCCGGCGAACGTCAGGGCGCGGACGCTCACCGGGGTCTCCGGCCCCGGTCGTGAACCGGTGTCCGCGACGCCCGCCTCGGCTGTCCCCGGCCGCGAAACTCCGGCCTGGGCACTGCCGTTGTGAGGCATGTCCGCACCCACCTCCCGTCCGTGCCGGGGTGCCGACCGGCCGCCGTTGGCCCCCCTACCAGAATCATATAGAGGGATGAACAGGACAGATTGACTTCACCTCGGGCTGCGCGGCACCGAGTTCACAGTTCGCGATGGCCGGTGTCACACTGGCGAGGAGGTCGTTTTGCCGCTTTCACCCGGTCCGGGCGGGTACGGGACGAGACCCCGCCCCGCCCCGGTGGGCCACGCCGCTGCACCGCGGTTGCAACCGCATGGCTCCAGGGAGGAGGGAGGCCTCGCGCATGAATGTCTGCGTTCGGGACACCGCCCTCGCCCTGGCCGCGATCTCGACGGCCGTGTCCCTCACCGCCTGCGGGTGGGGCGCCGGGAACACCTCCGGGCCAGGGAGCGCGCGGAAGATCGGCGTGCTGCTGCCGGACTCCACCACCGCCCGCTGGGAGACGCAGGACAGGCCTCTGCTGGATCAGAAGATCCGGCAGCTGTGCCGTGAATGCACGATCGAGCACGCCAACGCCAAGGGCGACGTGGCCATCCAGCAGGAACAGATGGACTCGTCGATAGCCAGTGGGGTCAATGCCATCGTGCTGGCGGCCGTCGATGCCAGGGCCATGGGCGCCTGGGTCGGAAAAGCAGCGGCCGCGCACATCCCGGTCATCGCCTACGACCGCCTCGCCGAGGGCCCGATCTCGGGCTACGTCTCCTTCGACGGCCAGGAGGTCGGCAGGCTCCAGGGCCGGGCGCTGCTGACGGCCATGGGCGCCAAGGCGCACGGCGGCCGGATCGTGATGATGAACGGCGACCCCGGCGACCCCAACGCGCTGTGGTTCAAACAGGGCGCACTGTCCGAACTCCAGGGGAAGGTGACCATCGCCAAGGAGTACGACACACCCCAGTGGAGCACGGAGGCGGCGAACCTGAACATGTCCGGGGCCATCTCCGCCCTGGGCGCCGCCGGCATCAACGGCGTCTACGCCGCCAACGACGGCCTCGCCGCCGGCAGTATCGCCGCCCTCAAAGCCAACAAGGTCAGCCCGCTGCCGCCCGTCACCGGGCAGGACGCCGAGCTCTCAGCCGTTCGGCGCATCGTCAGCGGCGATCAGTACATGACGGTCTACAAGCCGTTCGGACCCGAGGCTGCCGCCGGCGGCGCCATGGCGGTTACCGCCGCGCGTGGACAGCGCCTCGACAGGGCGGCCACCAGGCGGGTGAAAACCCGCACCGGCGCGGAGGTGCCGGCCGTGCTGCTCACCCCGGTGCCCGTGACCCTTGACACCATCAAGAACACCTTGGTGAAGGACGGCGTGTACACGCTCGAACAGATCTGTGCCCCGCCGCTCGCGGGCGAATGCCACAAGTCCGGGCTGACCTGACAGGCGGGACCGGTCGGCCGGGCCCGGGAAGGAGATGATTCCCTTGCCGCCCCCCTTGCTCGCCCTGGACGGTGTGTGCAAGCGCTTCGGCGTCATCGAGGCCCTCCGGGACATCGAGCCGGAAACCCACGCCGGCCAGGCACTGATCCTGCTCGGCTACGACGGAGCCGGCAAGCCCACCCTGGTCAAGGTGATCTCCGGGGTCGCTCCCGCGGACAAGGGGAGCATCGAGCGGGAGGGCCGGACCGTTCACATCCCGCGTCCCCAGGAAGCCCGGGACCTCGGCATCGCCACCGTCTGCCAGGACCTGGCGCTGTGCACAGACCTCGACGCCGTCGGCGACCTCTTCCTCGGACCAGAGATCCGCAGGTTCGGCTTCCTCGACGAGGTGGAGACGGAACGCGGCAGCAGGCAGCTGCTGGAGCGCCTGACCCGGAGCGTCCCCGAGCTGCGCGGTCCCCTGGTGCCACTGTCCGTCGGCCGGCGGCAGACCGTCGCCAGCGCCCGTTCGCTTCTCGGCGATCCGCACGCCCTTCTTCTGGGCGAACCGACCGCGGCGCCGGAGCTCGGGCAGACCACCGAGGTTCTCGACCTCCTCGACCGTCTCCGCCACAACGCCCTGGGGATCCCGCTCATCAGCCACAACATGGCCGATGTGGAGGCCCTCGCGAACCGGGCCGCCGTGCTGCGACTCGGCCGCGACAACGGCATCTTCGACGTGAGCACCACCTCCCGGGAGCAGATCGTCTCCTCCATCACGGGCGCCACGGACAACACGCCCCGTCGGCCGGCCCACCGCGAGGCCGAGTGGTGAAAGGGATGCGCGACATGCCGGATGAGACGCGGGCCGATCTCGTAGCAGCCCGACAGCGCCGCGCCATGCGGGCAACCACCCGTGCTGTGGCGGGCTGGATCGCCCTCCGGTGGCACCGGCTCAGCGCCGGTGAGCTGGGCCGCCTTCCCGTCACCCTCGTCCTCGCCGCGGTCTGGATCATCTTCCAGTGCATCAACCCCACCTTCCTCTCACCCCGCAACCTGTCCAACCTCAGCGTGGACATCGTGGGTACGGGGCTCATCGCGGTCGGCATCGTCTTCGTGCTGCTGCTCGGTCAACTCGACCTGTCGGTCGGCTCGATCAGCGGGCTCGCCGCCGCGGTCTTCGCCGTGCTCAGCGTCAACAACGGCGTGCCGGAATGGCTCGCCCTGATCGTCGCCGTGCTGACGGGCACCGTGGCGGGGACCGTCCAGGGGTACTCCGTCGCCAGGACCCGGGTGCCGGCCTTCGTGGTCACCCTCGCCGGGCTGCTGACGTGGAACGGCTTCATGCTCGCCATCCTCGGCACCAGCGGCACCATCAACCTCGACGAGAACGGGCTCATCGCCCACCTGACCAGCTACTACTTCACCGACGACGGCGTCGCCTACGCGGTGGCAGCACTCACCACAGCTCTGGTCTTCCTCACCTCCTACCTGAGCTGGCACCGCCGCAGGGCCGTCGGCATGCCACACCGCCCGCTGCACACCATCGGGGTGCGCACAGGAGTAGTGGCGGTGATCGCGTTCGTCTCCGCCTACCTGCTGAACCAGTTCCAGGGCCTGCCGCTGGCTCTGCTGATCTTCCTCGCCATGGTGGCGGGCCTCGACATCATGCTCCGGCGCACGCCCTACGGACGCCAGGTCTACGCACTGGGGAGCAGCGTCGAGGCGGCCCGTCGTGCCAGTGTCAGCGTGACCGGCGTACAGACGGCCGTGCTCGCAGTCTCCGGCACCCTGGCGGCGACCGGCGGCCTGTTCCTGGCCTCGCGCATCACGTCGGTGAGCCAGAACTCCGGCTCCGGCGTCCTGCTGCTCAACGCCATCGCCGCCGCCGTCATCGGCGGCACCAGCCTGTTCGGAGGACGCGGTACAACCTGGTCCGCGGTGCTCGGCATCCTGGTCATCCAGTCGATCGCCTCGGGCATGGCCCTCACCGACACGCCCACCGCCGTCCAGCTGGTGATCACGGGCGGGGTGCTCTTCGCCGCGGTGGTCGTTGACTCACTGTCCCGACTCACGCAGCAGGCGCACGGGCGCGCCTGACACCTCCACTGGCGGCGTCGGTGATGCCCGCAGCGGCCCGGGCATGGCGCCGGGGCGCCGATCGTGCTGGGCTGGGACGGGGACGGCGCGGCCACCTGATGCATGTAGGTGCTTCATGGTCCGGGTGACAGCCGCGAGCGGGGTGGCGGTCCTGAGACCGCCGAGGTACTCGGGGAGGGACTCGTGCAGCAGATGCAGCAGGGATTCGTGGCGGACGTTTCCCACATGGTCACTCTGGCGTTCTCCGCGGCACCGCCCAGCGCCGCGGCCATCCCGTCCACGTCAACAGACATGCAGGATAAATAACTAGATACAATTAAAGCGTTTTCATATACATGTCGGGTGACGAGGTAATCCGGTGCAGGCCGGACGTGACATGCCCATCTCTCCCTGCACAGACCCGATCAAAAATTCGACACGATTGATGATGTGAATCTGCTGGTCACATGACATCCGCTACCATCCCGTGGTCCGACTGAGCTGGGATGTCACAGTCAGCCCTTCCGACGGGTAGACGGCAGGCGCTTCGGGACCCAGCGCAAGGAAGTACCGATGAGGTTGAGATCCGTCCTCTGCTCCACTGCTTCCGCCCTCTCGGCACTGGTGCTGCTCAGCTCCTGCAGCGGCGGCGACAGCACGGCCACGTCGAGCGGCGTCAAGCCGCTGGTCGGCGTCGACTACCCGCGGTCCGACACCGACTTCTGGAACGCGTACATCAGGTACACACCGGAGTACGCCAAGCAACTCGGTCTCTCACTCAAGACCACCGACTCGCAGAACGATATCGCCAGACTCGCCACCAACACGCAGACCCTCATTCTCGAGGGCGTCGAGGGCATCGCGATGGCCCCGCAGAGCACATTTGCCATCGCACCGATCCTGGCGCAGTTGCAGGCGGCGAAGATACCGGTCGTCACCATCGACACCCGTCCGGACACCGGAAAGGTCTACATGGTGGTCCGCGCCGACAACCGCGCCTACGGCGAGAAGGCCTGCCAGTACCTGGGCACCAAGCTGGGCGGCAAGGGCAAGGTCGTGATGCTCGAGGGCGACCTCGCATCGATCAACGGCCGTGACCGTACCGAGGGATTCAACGACTGCATGAAGAAGAACTACCCGGGCATCAAGGTGTTCGGCGAGGCCACCAACTGGGACGGCGCCGTCGCCGCGCAGAAACTCCAGACCGACCTCACAGCCCACCCGGACATCAAGGGCATCTACATGCAGTCCAGCCTGGCCCTTTCCGGCACGCTCCACGTGCTCAAGCAGGAAGGGCTGCTGGTCAGCCCGAAGGACGAGAAACACGTTTTCGTCGTCTCCAACGACGGCATTCCCAGGGAACTCGAGAACATCTCCGACGGCAACATCGACGCCACCGTGTCCCAGCCGACCAACCTTTATGCCAAGTACGCCCTGTACTACCTGAAGGCCGCGATCGACGGTAAGACGTTCAAGCCCGGCAGGACCGACCACGAGAGCACCATCGTGCGGGTCCGCGACGGACTTCTGGAAGACCAGCTCTCCGCCCCGCTCGTCACCGTCGACGGCGGCACGTACGGCGGCGTCCCCAGCCTCAAGAGCACCGACACCTCTCTTTGGGGCAACAACCTCGGGTGACACCGCGTCTGAGGCTGAGCGACCAGGCAGCCGGTCACCGAACTCCGCTCCGAAGCTCACTGGTTCGTGGTTGGAGCCGGCAGGTGTGCCTACCACGCCGATCATGTCTGAAGGTGTGCTGGTGCACAGGGAATTCGAGCGGGTGCGGGGGCTGCCGCATTCGGTGCCGGATGCTCACGCTCTCTTGGCCGATGGCGTCGCCGGCCGGTGGCCGATCACCTCCTCCAGGAACGACGCCGTCCCCAGCCCCAGCCCGGCCCGCGCCGACGGATCCGTACGCCCTCCAACACGGGGATGAACATGAGGCTGTCGCCCCGCTGTCTCGGCGAGATCTGCCAGGTCAGTGGGTGGGCCCGGCCGTCGGCCAACAGATGGATTTTGCTGGTCAGCCAGCGCCCCAGTGCCTCCCGCCCATCCTCCCCCACACGCGCACCGCCCCTTTTTATGGAAGGTCGCGCGGCGGCCGGTGACGGGCCCCGGCCACGTGCTGATGCGGTCGGCAGGACGTGGAGTCGGTGTTCACCGCCCATCCCGTCTGCGCTGCGCAGTCTCCGCCTCTACCGCCTTGGCCAGTGTCCCGTCGGGATCGGTGGCACCGCCTCGATCTGTAACTCGTCCAGGATCTGCCGCCAGATGCTGTCCACCGATCAGCGGCAGTGGCGCTCGTAGACGGTCTGCCAAGGGCCGTACCGTTCGGGCAGGTCCGGCCGGAGCAGCCCGGTACCGGCCCGGTACAACACACCATTGACTACTGCGCGGTGATCGGCCCACTGCCCTCCGGGCTTGCCGTGGGCGGGCAGTAACGGCTCGAACTTCTGCCACTGCACGTCCATGAGCTCATGTCACCGCACCAAGGCATGCACCTGCTCAGCCCGAGCACCACCGAGGCCTGCCTGACCCGTGACACACATGCCGCTCGGCTGCCGGTCCAAGGCGGCCGCGGCGCTCATGTGCGGCACGGCCTGCGGAGCCCTCGGCGTCGCCGGTCTCGCCCGCCGGCTCGGCGACTGGACCATCGCCTGACGTCCACGCCCGCCGTTGCTGGGCCCGTCACCTCGGCGGAGGGAGGTGACGGGCCCGGGGAGGAGACGTATGCGGGTGTCAGTCTGCGGCGAGGAGGCGGGCAGGGGCGATGCGGGAAAGGCCTCGGATCGGCACGGTCAGTGCCGCGCACACCAGGACGGTCGCAGCCAGCGTGGCCAGCAGCGCGGCGCCGGCGACCGCGAGGAGGCGGCCGTGCAGCAGGCCCTGGCCGAGCGAGACCACGGTGATCAGGCCGGCCACCGCGCCTGACAGGCCGCCCAGCAGCGCCAGTCCGATCCCCTCGTAGACGGTCAGCAGCGCCAGTTCGCGATGGGTCCAGCCGGTCGCCCGCAGCACGGCGAGGTCGGCGGCGCGCTCGCGCTGCGAGAGGACCAGGACGTCGATGGCACCGGCGGCGCCCAGCAGCAGGGACAGTGCCACGCTGAGGTAGTCGGCATCGCGTGCCTGTGCCACCACGGCGCTTCCGAGCAGTGACCCGGCCACCTCGCCGCGGAAGGCCAGTGTCAGGGCGAGCAGCACGGTGAAGGCGGCCACGCCCAGCGCCAGTCCCGCCGCGCCCAGCAGTGTGCGACCCCGTACCCGCAGCAGGTTGAACATGGCCAGTGCGGCCACCGAACGCACCGGGCGCGCGCGGCGGGCGGCGGTCACCGGGGGCCGGACGGCTTCCATCGGCCCGAGGCGGGTGGCGAGCCAGGCGGGGATCAGACCCGCCGCAGTGGCCAGGAGCAGCGCGACCGGCAGCACGAGCAACGACTTGCCGCCGGCATCGGGCTGTCCCAGCATCCGGCCCAGCACATATGCGAGAACCGCGCCCGCGGCTCCGGCGGCGAGGCCGATCAACACGAGTTCACCGAGGACCAGACGGAGTACCTCGCCACCGCTCCAGCCCAGGCAGCGCAGTGTGCCGATCTCCGTGCGGCGTGAGCGCACCGAGGCCAGCGCCGCCTGTCCGAGGAAGAGCGCGCACACGACCAGGACCAGCACGAACAGCACCGCGCTCTTCGTGTCCACCGCCCTGAGGATCCGCAGCGCCACCCCCTTGGCGACCCAGCGCTCCGTCACCTGTGCCGAGGCGTTCAGGGCCACCGTCCGCGGGGCGGGCGAACTGCCGACGGTGACGTCGACCTGGAGTCGTGGGTAGGCGGCCCGGATCGCCCCTGCCACGGCGTTCACCCGCGCCCGGGAGGCGGTGTCGACGCCGGTCACTCCTGCCACCCGGATCCTGATCGCGCTGACCGGCGCCTTGTCCTGCAGGCTCGGCACCCGACGGCTCTTGGTGAGCGCGGTGATGGAGTCCATCGTCGTCAGCATGGTGGGCGGCTGGCTGACGTAACCGCCGAGGTTGCGGTCGGGCTGCAGTGGCTTGTTGTGGAGGGCCTTGCGGGTGCCGTCGTCCGCGCCGGTGACCTGCGGTGCCTGGTAGGTCTCCAGCGGTGCGTCGGACAAGGGCGAGAAACCGGGCAGCCTGCCGGTGTCGTAGCGGCCGACCAGCTGGACGAAGGGGTTGGGCAGGCGTCCGGAGTCGACACCGTCGCAGGTTCCGAGACCGATGCAGCTCGTGGAGGCGTGGCTGGTCACCTTCCGGTACTGCTTGCCCTGGTTCTCCTCGGGAACATAGGGAAACGGCTGTTGGTCCCCGTTGGTCACCCACAGGCCGGGCTTCTGGGGCTGCTGGGCCTCGACGGCGAGGTCACCGCCGGCCGTGCGGCGGTACGCGACCGGGCCGACCGTCCAGTAGACGTCGGTGTCGAAGGAGTCCTCGCCCAGCGCCTTGCGGTAGCCCTTGCTCAGGTCGACGCCGACGTGCCCCACCTGGGTGCCGTGCAGGCCGCGGACGAAGCTGTCGGCTGTCGGATTGCCGAGTTCGGAGGGGAGTTTGACCGGGTCACCGATGTCGAGCCGCTCGACGGAGGCAGTCAGCTTCCCGGCGGTCACCGGCTTGCTGCTGAGCATCGCCGGGATGTAGGAATCGCGCTGTCCATGAACGCTCTTGGCGGAGGACAGTACCCATGGCTTGTCCTGCTCGGTGAGCATGCGGCCCGAGGTGACGGTGGTGCCGAGACCCACCAGCCGGTCCTCGGCCGCCGGGTCAATGGCGGACAGCAGTACGGGGTAGGCGACCGGAACGTCGATCGTGGCCTTGTCCCGCCCGGACTGACAGTTCATCAGTGAGCTCAGGTCCGGGTCGAACGGCGACTTCGCCCTGAGGTCCTCGGCGATGATGTTCGGCTTCAGCGGCAGTTCCAGGTTGAACTCGGTCTGCTCGGACTTGTCCCGGTTGAAGTAGAAGCAGACGTCGTACTTCCCCTTCAGCTGGTAGCGCTGAGTGCTCTTGTCGATCGCCCCTTTTTCCAGGGTGTCGGACTGGAAGAGCTTGTCCGCGGACGAGCCCGATGTCAGGGGGCTGCGGGTGAGGTACACGTACTCGTCGGATGTGCGGTACGTGCCCAGCCCGGCGGTGAGTGTGGGGCGCAGGCGCAGGATCTGCCGGGACGCCTGGCTGTCCAGGAAGCGGGACACGTCCACGCTGACGGTGGTCGCCACCATGAGGTAGCCGATGTTGGCGACCGGTGCGGCCACGTCGACCCCGGCCATGGCGCGGATGCGCCGGTACTGGTCCATGGTGATACCGCCGAACGTGCCGGACAGGAAGTTCGGCGCGACCATTCCGCTCTGCAGTTCGACGTCCGTCTGCGCGTGGGGCGGACGCACCAGGACGTCATAGGCGGACCGTGCGTTCTTCCGTACCGTGCCCACGGTGGTCGCTCTGCTCGTGCTCACCGTCGCGGTCAGCAGGGTGAAGCTGGTCGCCGCCACCAGGATCCCGGCCGCCAGGGCCAGCGCGCGCCCGCGCCGCCGCCGGAGCTGATCAAGGTTCATCGTTATCACGGGCGCAGGCCCCCCAGCCGGTTCAGCACGTCGCCGGACGGCGTGACGCACTGGTCGGAGGTGATCCTGCCGTCCTGCAGACGCACGATCCGGTCTCCGTTGGCGGCGACCTCCGCGTCGTGGGTGGCGATCAGCATCGTCATGCCGTACCGCTCGCGCAGCGACATCAGCAGGTCGATGATCTCCCGTCCGATGACGCTGTCGAGGTTGCCCGTCGGCTCATCGGCCAACAGGAGTCCCGGCCGGTTGACCAACGCACGTGCGACGGCGACGCGTTGCTGCTGACCACCCGACAACTGCGAAGGCAGGGCATCGGACCGGTCCGCGAGGCCGACCGCTTCGAGCAGTTCCGTGCCGCGCTCGCGTCGGTCGAAATCCACCCGGCGCGGCAGTACGGGGGCGAGCACGTTGTCCAGCGCCGTCAGGGCGGGCAGCAGATGGAAGCGCTGGAAGACGAAGCCGATGCGCCGCCGGTGGGCGTCCAGGCTCCGGGACACCAGCTCGGTCCCGTCGATCTCGACGTGCCCCTCGTCGGGCCGGTCCATGCCACCCGTCAGGTGCAGCACGGTGGACTTGCCGGCACCGGAAGGCCCGGTCAGCATCACCACCTCGCCCGCCGCGACCTCCAGGTCCACCCCGTCCAGAGCGGTCAGCCCAGGGTATCGGCGACTCACCCCGCGCAGCGCCACGCTCACAGCCATAGATGCAGCCTCGCCCTCATACATTGTCACAATGTAGGGGTATGTTGTCACAACGTAGAAGGGAGGTACATGCCGCTCCACCACGCCGTGCTCGCGCTGCTGACCCAGCGACCGAACCACGGATACGAACTCAAGGCCCGGTTCGAGGAGACCATCGGCCCCCAGTGGGGTGGCCTCAACATCGGTCACCTGTACCAGATCCTCGAACGGCTGGTCCGTGACGGCTACGTCTCCCGCTCGCAGGTCACCCAGGCCGACCGGCCCGACAAGAACCTGTACACGCTCACCGAAGCCGGCGAGGCCGAGTTGCGTACGTGGGCGACCACGTCCTGGGTACGGGTCGGCGGCTTCCGCGACGAGTTGTTCCTGAAGCTCCTCGGCGCCGCCGCCCTGGGCCCGGAGGCACTGACCACGCTGATCGAGGCGCAGCGACAGACCTACCTGTCCGAACTCGCCGGGCTGGCCCGGCAGCGCCGGGCCCACACCGACGAGCCGCTGGTCGCCATTCTGATCGACGCCGCCATCGCGCACACCAAGGCCGACCTCGGACTCCTCGACAGCGCCGCCCGGCACCTGGGACCGATCGCCGCGGCGCAGGGCGCGCAGGCGGGTGAGCAGGCGCAAGCGCACGGCGCGTCCGGCTCCGGCTCCGGCTCCGGCTCCGGCTCCGGCTCCGGCTCCGGCTCCGGCTCCGGCTCCGGCTCCGACGGAACGAACGGCCACCGGACCCGGTCCGCCTAGCCAACACAGCACGCGCTCAAGGGAAGAAGTCGACACTTTGGACGTACCCCACAGCCTCGGTGAACTCCGGGTCTTTGAGGCGTCGTTCCCTTTCCTGTGGGCTCAGCTCCTCCACACGGGTCCGGATCCGGTACAGGCCGCCCAGCGGATCGCGTACCCGACCGACCCGGTCTCCGAAGAACACGTGAGTGACCCCGGTGACCGAGATACCGCCGACCGCAACGGCCCGACAGTGCACGACGTCGGCGTCCCCGACGCCAAGACACAGGAAGCCAGGGGGCGCCGGCCACTCCGGCCACGCGTCGCACTTCAGCACCACCGAACCCCCGCCCCGTACCTCCGCATGCCCGACGGCCCCGTCCCCGCCCGCAAGACACGCGAGCTCCTCCACGCCGAAAGCCTGCTCCATGCTGCCGATGAGCCGCACCGTGCCACGCGAGACGACCCGCAACGTCACGGTGCCGCGGCTTCAGGGCACCGGCTTCAGGGCACGTCCGGTGTGCCAGGCGAAGGAGAAGCGCGCGGCGGCTTCGGCGGGCGCGGCCGCTCGGCGGCGTCCGGAAACGTCGTGGACGGCGGTCGCGGGACGGCGGTCGCGCCCTCGGAACGGAGCTGGTCGGCACCGCCGTCCCACGCCATGACGGCGGCGTCGGCACGGACATCCGCAGCAGTGAGCTCCGTGCGGCCCCGCTCGGTCTACTGCCGCAGGAGGCCGGTGGCGTCCCGGCCGAATCGCCGCACGGTCACCAGGGCGTTGAAGCGCCCGGCGAGGCCAGTGACTCGTGCGCGTGCCTGCAGCGTGACATTCGTCGACTCGACGACTGCGCAGTGCCCGGCAGCGAGCCTGACGACGATCCCTCGGTCACGTACCCCGAAAATCCGCGCATCCACCCCCGGCGTGGCGGTGGTCGCCTCTTCCGGCGGCTCCGGCTACACCGTCCCGACCGTCCCGGCGGCATACTCCAGCGTCATCGCGGTGGGGGGCACCTCGCTCACCCGTGCCGACAACGACCGCGGCTGGCAGGAGTCCGCCTGGGCCGGGTCGGGCAGCGGCTGCCCGGCCTGGGTCGACAAGCCGGCCTGGCAGCAGGACACCGACTGCCCCGGCCGCACGATCGCGGACGTGTCCGCCGTCGCCGACCCCGACACCGGCCTCGCCGTCTACGTCACCTCCGTGCCCCGGGGCAACGGTGACTGGACGGTGGTGGGGCGGACCAGTGCCTCGGCGCCGTTCTTGGCCGGAGTCATCGCACTCGCCGGCGACCCCGCCGCCTTCCCCGACGCCTCGCGCCTGTACTCCGCCGGTGCGGCGGGCCTCAACGACGTGCCCGACGGCTCCACCGGCACCTGCGACGGCGACTACCTCTGCACAGCGGTTCCGGGCTACGACGCCCCCCACCGGCAACGGCACCCCGAACGGACTGTCGGCGTTCTGACAGTGGGATCCGCAGTTCACTCAATGCAGAAAGTGCTGGTCAGGATCGCTCCCGACCAGCGCTCCGTTGGTGAAGGGTCCCGGTGCACCCACTGCGCAAGCGACTCCGTGGCGGTGCAGCATGTCCGCGACTTCAGTGGCCATGCCCGGACCTGGACTGTTCGTCGCGAAGTGCGGCTGGGGCATCCGTTGGGCGGCCGTCGACGAGAGCGAGCAGGCCGTCGGTCCGCTGCGCTGCGAGATGTGCCCCTTGAGCCACGCCACGGGGGCCGCCGCCGAGGCCCAGAGGTGTTCCCGTGTGCGGCGGGAACAGCAGGTGCGGCCGGCACTGTTGCACCGGCCGAGGGGCCGGCGTCGCGCGGGCGGGGAAGACGGAGACCGACAGATCGTCCTCTCCGGCGTGATCCCGGGCCCTCGGGTCCGCGGTGCCCCCGATGGTCTGCTGTCGAGGGGCGCCCGCTCATGTACCGGCCGCGGACTCGGACCGAGGCCTTATCACGCAGGAGGACTGTTTCATGAACGACCGGCCCTTG